>SMYC01000322.1 GCA_004356105.1 Acidobacteriota bacterium
GGACGACAAAAACACAGAGCATGGCGGGGAAGCGTGCTCCTCTTTTCCGGCGATCTCAAGCTTGCAGCGTATTCCGAAGCCTGGCGGCCTCCGCCCCGTAAGTCCCTGATTTCAAACGCGGATGGATATTGACGATGGACACCCGGTTGCCGTCGACTAAGGCGTGCGCTTATCGCCGAACTTTGTTCACGCGCCTGAGTGACTTGGACGCACTGGTTCTAGCGATTCGGAAGCTCGCCGCCTAGCCGCGACCGACGAGGGGCATCTTCGTCGCCATCACCGTCATGAACGAAACGTTGGCGTCGAGCGGCAAGCTCACCATGTAACGCACGGCGTTTGCCACGTTCACGACGTCCATCCTCGGCTCGGCCGCGACCGACCCGTCGGCTTGCGGCACCCCGCTCTCCATCCTCTGCGTCAGCTCGGTGGCCGCGTTTCCGATATCGATCTGACCGCAAGCGATGTCGTATCTCCGGCCGTCGAGCGCCGTCGACTTCGTCAAACCGGTGATGGCGTGTTTGGTCGCTGTATAGGGCGCCGAGTGCGGGCGGGGCGCTTGGGCCGAGATGGAGCCGTTGTTGATGATGCGGCCTCCGCGCGGTTCTTGCCGCTTCATGATCTTGAAGGCTTCCCGCGTGCACCAGAAGAATCCGTTGAGATTCGTTTCTACAACGGAAACCCACTGCTCGTCGTCGAGCTCCTCGAGCGGCACCGCCGGAGCACCGATGCCCGCGTTGTTGAAGAGAAGGTCGAGTCTCCCGAACGCTTCCTCGGTCTTTGCGAACAACGCGCGGACCGATTGCGGATCCCGAACGTAACGTCGGTCGGCACGGCCAGAGCTCGACCCTTGGCGGACGTTACCTCGGCGGCCACCTGTTCGAGTCTGCTCTGGCGACGTCCCGCGAGAGCGACAAGGTAGCCATCTTCGAGAAGAGCTAACGAGACGGCGCGGCCGATGCCTGTGCCCGCTCCGGTCACGACCGCGACTTTCGGGACGTTCATCTCCAATACGGCTCTCGCTCAGCTCAGGAGCATCTTCAAATCGGAGGCCGTGAGGTTGCCGACCAGGCTGTTGTTCTCCGAGATGATGGCATCCGCGATCTCGCGCTTCTTGTCTTGCAAGAGGAGGATTTTTTCCTCGACGGTGTCCTCGGCGATCAGGCGATAGGCGAACACCGGTCGTGTCTGGCCGATGCGATGCGTTCGGTCGATCGCCTGGCTCTCCGTCGCGGGGTTCCACCAGGGGTCGAGTAGGAACACGTAGTCAGCGGCGGTGAGATTGAGCCCGAGGCCCCCCGCCTTGAGGCTCACCAGGAACAACGGGCAGTCGGGGTCGGACTGGAAATGGTCCACACACGCTTTGCGGTTTCGCGTGCGACCGTCGAGGTACTCGAAGACGATCTTCTTCTCGTCGAGTCGCCGTCGCACGATGGCCAGAAACCGGGTGAATTGAGAGAAGACCAAGGCTTTGTGCCCTTCCTCCACGATCTGGGCGATCTGCTCGAGCAACACGTCGAGCTTGGCGGATTTCTCGTCAACGCGGGCGGGATCCAGGAGCCCTGGATGGCATGCGGCCTGGCGCAGGCGCAGGAGGGCTTCGAGAACCTGGATCTTGGAACGTGCGAGCCCCACCTTCTCGATGTGCTTCGAGAGCGAGGCTTGATAGTGGCGTCGGAGCTCTTCGTAGAGCTTGCGTTGGGAGCGCTCGAGTACGCAGAAGACCGTCTGCTCGCTCTTGGCTGGAAGATCCGGGAGCACTTGCTCCTTCGTGCGCCGGAGGATGAACGGGCGCAGCGCCGGAGCGAGGGTGGCGGCCTCGATCAGAGGTGAGCTCCCGCGCGATTTGCCTCCGTTCCGGCCGAGCCTGCCCAGCATGCCGGGGTTGAGAAATTGGAAAATCGAAAAGAGCTCGCCCAGATGGTTCTCCACCGGCGTGCCCGTGAGCGCGAGACGGTGATCGGCTCGAAGCAGCCGGCAACATTTTGCGGATTGCGAGCGCTCGTTCTTGACGGCTTGGGCTTCGTCGAGAATCACGTAGTCGAAATCGGTCTCTTTGAGGCTCAGGATGTCACGACGCAGCACACCGTAGGTCGTGAGGACGACATCCGCCTCGGACAGGTCGCCGGCTCGCTTGGCCCGTTGCGCGCCACTGTAGTCGAGCACTGAGAGACGCGGGACGAACCGTGCCGCCTCCTCGATCCAGTTGTGCACGAGGCTCCTGGGAACCACGAGCAGGGAAGGCTTTCTCTTGCCGCGGCGGCGAAGCTTGCGAAGCTGCAGAAGGGCGAGGACCTGAATCGTTTTGCCGAGGCCCATATCGTCCGCGAGGCAACCGCCAAAACCAAACTCGGAAAGAAACGAGAGCCACGCCAGGCCCTCACGCTGGTAGGGACGCAGCGTGCCTCGAAAGCCCCGTGGCTCGGGCGCGGGCTCGATGCCCGTGAAGGAGCGCAGTCGCTCGCGCAACTTCTCGAAGGCGCGGTCGACCTGGACGTTTTCCTCTTCCTGCAAGAGCGCGTCGAGCAAGAGTGCTTGAGACATGCTGAAACGCAGCGCGGTACCCTCGCGCTTGGGGCTGAGCTCCGCGAGAGCCCCCGAACGCGCGAGCCACTCTTCCGGCAGCATCCCATGACTTCCGTCGCTGAGCCGGACGAAGTTCTCGCCCCGTTCGAGAGCCCGAAGCACATCGGGAATGGTGACGATCTCAACGTCGAAATCGAGCCCGCCCTCGAGATCGAGCCAGTCGATCCCGCTCGTCACCGAAAAGCTCGCCGCGCCCGCTCTTCGAATGCGGAGACCTTCGGCCTCCACGGCCCAGCCTTCCTCGAGGAGGTGCGCCGTCACTCTCGGCAGCTGTTTGGGCGGCAATTGCAAAGCGTGCACCCCGGAGGGGTCGTCGAACGGTTTCAGTCCCAGCTCGTGGAGCTCATCGAGTTTCCGCACCTCCCATGCCCGATCGCGAACGACGACCGTTCGGCCCCGGACCCATCCGCGACGCTCATGCGTCGTTGGGATCCGCTCTCCGTCATAGTCGAAAAGTATCTCGGCGCCGAGTGTTCGGCCCACGCTTCGAAAACGAACCCAGGGCACGGGTGTGACGGGAATCTCCTCGAGCTCCAAATCAGGAGGTAGCGCGAGCGGCGGAAGCTCACAAGACGACCACAGCGCCTCGACGAGCTCGGCTTGGTCTCGAGCCGGGATCGTGACCGTATTCTCGCGGCGTAGAAGCGTCACCCAGGGAAAGTGCGGACCGATTTCGAAGCGCGCCACGCGATCGGTGAACACCACCAGCCCGGAGCGCAGAAGCAACAGCGGCTCGCTGAGCGGTAGCTTGTGGGCGGGTCGCTCTAGAAAGCCGGTGATATGGAGCTCGCGCTTGTCCGCCCCCCAGGTGACCTCGAGCGCCAGCGTCCAAGGCGGTCCGTCATCCCACGCGAGGGTCGCGGCAGCGTCCGGCTCGGATCCCGCGCGAACCCAACGGAAGCGGCCCGTGGCGCAAAGGCGGGGTAGGACGTACTCATAGACGGACTCGGAAAGGGTTGCGGAGTCCTGCTTGTAGGGCGCGCCGTAGCCTCTCCTCCAGCTCTGCTGCGGTGCCGTGGCGATGAGAAACCGCAGCAAGTCACGGTCTTCCCCGGCTGGGAATGAGTCGAGGTCCGGCGCCGCAACGGCGAGATACTTCATCTTGCCCCACTGGCCGTTCTTCTTCCGCTGGTGCTGAAGGAACGCGACGGTGAGCTCGGCCCGCGACAGGCTGGCATCGATGTCGAGCTGATAGATAATCTCGCGCTTCTTGCGGTCTCGCGGTGCGGCGCCGAGCGAACGGAAACGGTTGACGTCGCGATCGATCTCCTTCAGTTGGACTTGCCAGTTGGGTCTCGGCGGCGCGGGCGCTCTCTCCAAGGAAGCCAGGATTTTGGCGCTCACTCCGGGCTCGTTGAAGAGGTCCATCTCGAACAGCGTATCGATGTCGAAGCGAAGGTCGTTGACGCCCCGGATGCGCCACGACTCGTCCTCTGCGTCCATCGTGAGAACGGTCGCCCAGACGTGCTTGCACGTGTCTCCGTCCTCGAAGCGAGGGCAAGAGCACGTAACCTGGAGAATGCCGCGATCCGCCGCTTTGCCTTCCACGGCAACGAAGTAATAGTCGGTCCCTTCGACCACCGCCAGCGCGGCCGTAGGGAGCAAATGTGAGAGGCGAACGCGCCCCTGCCTGAAATAAGTGTATCCCCGCTCTCTATCTCGCGCCGAAATGTCGTGCCGGCAGCGGTTCTCCAGCGGGACCGGGGGATAACCATGCATCATCGTTCGGTTCCAGGACCGAAAGCATAACGCGTTTGCCCGTGCCCGTCAGAATCTGTCGGTGTGAAGCAGAATCTTGTCGCAAATTCTCGGTGCCGATTGGAATATACCTATTGCACAGGTAGCCATTTCTATCCGTGAGGGCCAGCCGTCTGGTTCAGATTGAGCATGATTTTGGTCTCGAGGTAGGCATTTAGAATTCATCCGGACGGGTCGCAAGAGACAAAAGGATCGCCGCGGTGCCTGCACGCGGGCATCGAAGCCTGTTGACGAGGTTCAAGACACACCAAGAGCGTGTGTTTAACGGGTAGGCGTCAATGGAGGGTGAGGGTTGAGTTGGGAGGAGCTCTTTGTCGCGAAGGGTTGTTGTTCCCGTCGTGTCCAAAAACACAAACGAACGCAAGACCCGCGCGCGCCGGGGCATTTCGGATAGACGTGTCAACGCTTGGTTCGCCAATAAAAGCTAGAATGCTCCGTCATGAGCACGCCGATCCAAGCCTGGACGTTCTTGGCTGTCGCCGTGGCTGGTTGGAATCCAGCGTGACCAACAGTCCGCTATCGTCTACTTGCTCGAGGAGAACAGAGTCCTCAAAGCTCGGCTTCGCGGGAGGAAACTTCGCTTCACCGACGACGAGCGACGTCGGCTCGCAGTAAAGGGTAAGGCGCTCGGCCGGAAACTCTTGGCAGAAGTCGCCGGACTCGTCACGCCGGAAACGCTGCTGGCCTGGCACCGAAGGCTCATTGCGCGGAAGTGGGACGGAAGCGGAGCGGCGGAAACAGCTCGGACGGCCCCGGGTGATGGCCGAGATTAGCGAGCTCGTCGTGGGAATGGCGAAATCGAATCCGAAGTGGGGTATACACGAATTCGCGGTGCACTCTCGAATCTCGGTCATACCGTTGCCAGAGGCACGGTCGCGAATATCCTACGGGAGCACGGCATCGAGCCCGCGCCCGAGAGAGGTGAGCGGACGCTGTGGCGCACGTTTCTGACCGCCCATTGGGAAAGCGTCGCGGCCACCGACTTCTTCACCGTCGAGGTCGTCACGTTCGGTAGGCTCGTGACCTACTACGTACTCGTCGTGATTGAGCTCTCCTCACGAAAGATTCACGTTGCCGGAATTACTCCCGGTCCTGACAGCGCATTCATGATGCAGGTCGGTCGCAATCTCACTGATCCGCTCGACGGCTTTCTGCTCGGCAAGCGCTTCCTCATCCTGGACCGCGACAAGACGTTCACCACGGACTTCCGCGACTTGCTCGAGCACGCCGGAACTGACGTCATTCGGCTGCCGTACCGTTCGCCGAATCTGAACGCTTACGTCGAAAGGTTTGTTTTATCGATCAAGAGCGAGTGTCTGGATCGGATGATCTTCTTCGGTGAGCAATCGCTGCGAAGAGCCGTAGCCGAATGCATTCA
>SMYC01000323.1 GCA_004356105.1 Acidobacteriota bacterium
GGAGGAATATAGGCTCTACGCGGGAGGAATATAAGGTTGGTCCCTGCTGTATCCGTTCCTATTGAACCCGGCTTCAAGGAGCTGCCACGGCTATCCTTCAACTACCGGTGGCGCATCTCCAAAGCGGACGCGGCAACCTCAGGCCCACGCCAAACGAAATCGGTGGAGCTCTACGCGGGAGGAATATAGGCTCTACGTTGGAGGAATATAAGGTTTTGTCCGTGTTGTATCCGTTCCTCTTAGCTAAGTCCGAGACAGAGAGCTTCCCCCCATGGGGCGGTGGATGTATTCCAGGATAAGCACCCCATAAATCCGGTTCAAGATGACCGTTTGGTCAGCTTTTCGTCCGGTTTCGCCACCAAAAGTCCTCTCGATATCCCTTTC
This sequence comes from Acidobacteriota bacterium, assembly GCA_004356105.1. Lineage (GTDB taxonomy): Bacteria > Acidobacteriota > Vicinamibacteria > Marinacidobacterales > SMYC01 > SMYC01. Next base: position 385 of record SMYC01000323.1, read on the forward strand.
TGGACGCTTTTGTCCACTCAGAGGACACGGGCTTAGGTCACCAAGTATTGGCGGTCTGGCGCTAAGACACTATGGTGAAATAAGTTACAGCCATGCTGGCGCTCGACAGCTTCGTGCGAGCGTCAGAATTGACCAATTCATCACTTTTCAGCGTCACCAAGTAAGGGCACGCTGGATCGCACGTATTCAGAGAACAGCGGGAATTTGCAGAGAACAGCGGGGAATTCCTGCGTAGGCTTATCAAAAAAACAGCGGAGTCGCTGAGGCTTAGGGCGGTTCGTCGATATTTGGTTAGTTGAGCTGCCGTTTTTTTCGGACGGGGTCGGTTTTTGGTCGGGAGCTGGGCGGTTCAAACTTCGCGGGAAATCTGCCCCTTTGTCCGCCACCCGTGGCGGTTGACATGCGAGAGCTGTAGTCGTAAATTGTAACTATCCTTCCCCCACGTGGGGAAGGGGCTTAACGCCCCCGGGGTCTGGCCGTCAAAAGCCACACGCCGGGGCTTTTCATTTCTGCCCATTTGATGGCCGATCGCGCCGTAGTTTTTATCGACGGAAACAACTGGTTTCACTCGCTCAAGAACATCGACGTTGCCAATCGCGGGCGACTGAACTACGGCAAAATCTCCGAGAAGCTGGTCGGTCCGCGGGAGTGGGTCGCGACACGCTACTACATCGGTCGCGTTAGGCAGAAGCCCGATAAGACCGTTTATGCCGCGCAGAGACACTTTCTCTCGTCGCTCAGCGCGACGGACAAACGGATCACTTTCCATTTGGGCCGTTTGGAGCCGCGGCGAGTCGATGATCCCGCCGCCAACGCGCTACGGAAATACCTCGCCAATCTCAGCACAAAAATCGACGCGCAGGTCTATAAGGATTTGAACCAAATTGCGAGAGATCACCAGAACGCAACGGCCCTCGTCGAAAAGGCAGTAGATGTGATGCTCGCCGTTGACCTAGTTGTGATGGCCGAGCGGAAAGAATTCGACGCGGCCTATTTGCTCTCCGCGGACGGAGACTTTACTCCGGCTGTGAGAGCCGTCCGAGAACACGGAGAAAAGGTCTACGCGGTATCACCTGGACCAGGGGCCGAGCTGGGAGCCGTTGTCAATTCGTTTATCCGGCTCAAGCGCGGCTGGTTTGACGACTGCTACTGAAAACTCGGCGCCGCGCGGAGCCTTTCTCTAGTCCCGAGGGGATCCCCAGAATAGACCCCGAGAATGTTGATTCTCAGTGGCTATGTGAAGCTATTCTTGTGGAGACGTGGGCGTCCGAACGGATTGTTTTTGCGGGTGCCTTCTTTGCCGTTCATTTACCCGCCCGCCCACCACTTACCAAGTTCGTTCAAAAGCTTGCTGATCAAGAGGCAAGACGCGAGCCTGAGTGAATTCACAAGTGTCCAAAACAAGGCAGAGGCAGTACGGGTATAAATCCTCCAAGGCGAAGCACCCGCAGCCGCAAGCTGATTTATGTGCTCGATGTATCCTCCCAGGTCTTCTGTATGAATACGGGGCAAGGGCAGGACGAGCGCCCACACATCTAGTACTGCCATCGAAAGCTCTTGAGGCGTGCGTGACGGACTCTCATAGGTCGATAGACTCAAAAAGAAATCGGGCTCGGCGCGATGGCGTGTCTCGCGATTTGACGAGCCTAATGTTTCCGTTGGTGCCTTGCTGTCGTCCTCGGCGGTCGCCCCACGCTCTTTGTCGTCGTTCTCGCTCTCCGAAAACAAAGACTGAACCATACTCGACCGCAAGCTGTCTGCAATCGTGCGAATACCTGTATGGCCGCTCATGGATGCGGCCGCCTCCTCCACCACGCTCTTGGCTGAGGCCGTGCTCTTGGGGAAGGCGGCTCCTATCACGCCCAAGGATGAGGCCATGCTCTTGGGGAAGGCGGCCCCTATCACGCCCAAGGATGAGGCCGCTTTAGCCACCGCCAATGTCGGCGTTCCGACTGGTCTCCAAACCTTCGACGTTCTCGACGTTGATCCGCGACACGGTGGTGACGCGAGTCTCATCTCGTTGATGAACGGGAATGCGCTGCCAGATGGACCAAGCGCGTTGACTGGAGGCGGAGGTAGGCACTTTCTTTTTTCCCACGTCCATGGACTCGGTACTCGAAGCGGTTTCCGCCCGGGGCTCGATTGGAAATCGACGGGCGGGTACGTCGTCGTCGCGCCGAGCCTCCATCCGTCCGGCAAACGCTATCGATGGGAGAAGGAGCGAACGCTTGGCAAGGTCGTGATCCCAGCCGCCCCGAACTGGCTCGTCGAGACGCTCACACAACGGCAACAGCGGCAGCGGAAGCGCGAGGGGCCACTCCACGAGGGAAAGCGCAACGATCAACTCTTCCGTTCGGCGTGCGCGATGCGACGTGAAGGGCTCGGGCGTAGTGAGATCGTCTCAGCCCTTGAACAGGTCAATCAGAGTCGCTGTAAGCCTCCGCTCGATCATGACGAACTTCTTGAGATCGCTGAATCGGCGACGCGCTATAAGCCATTCCCATCCGCCGTGACTGCGACTGAGGACTTGAGTTTTGACATCAAGGTCGATGACTTTCGTGCCTACATGCCGATGCACAACTACATCCATGTCCCCAGCCTTGAGTGCTGGCCTGGGGTCAGCGTTGACTCGCAAATTCCGCTGATGGTCACGGGGAAGGATGAAAACGGCAAGGACATCGTAGTCAAGGCAACGGCCTTTCTCGATAAGCACCGCCACGTGGAACAGATGACGTGGTGCCCAGGGCTTCCCGCGATCATTGAGGATCGCCTCGTCTCGAATGGAGGGTGGATTGAGCAGAAGGGGTGTAACACTTTCAACCTCTATCAACCTCCTTCGATAGCACTGGGCGACCCAGAGAGGGCCGGTCGTTGGCTGGACCATATCAAGCGGCTCTACCCTGATCATCACGGCCACATCATTCGATGGCTCGCCTATCGCGTCCAAAGGCCAGACGTGAAGATCAACCACGCACTCGTCCTTGGAGGAGCGCAGGGGATTGGCAAAGACACGATACTAGACCCCATCGCGCACGCCGTCGGGCCGTGGAATTTCCAGGAAGTCTCCCCCGCGCAGATGATCGGGCGATTCAACGCCTTCCTCAAATCTGTGATCCTCCGAGTGAGCGAAGCCCGTAACCTTGGCGAGGTAAATCGCTTCAACTTCTATGAGCACATGAAGCCGTACATCGCCTCTCCCCCAGAAATCCTGAGGTGCGACGAAAAATTCCTTCGTGAATACACAATCTTCAACCTCTGTGGCGTCGTGATGACGACGAATCATCAGTCCAACGGCATCTATCTCCCTGCCGACGACCGCCGCCATTTCGTCGTCTGGTCCGACCGTATCAAAGATGACTTCGCACAGAACTACTGGACCGAGATTTACACCTGGTATCAGCGCGACGGGCGTGCCCACGTCGCCGCCTACCTGCACCAGCTCGACCTCTCAGATTTCGATCCAAAAGCACCACCACCAAAAACCCCTGCCTTCTGGGTCGTCGTCCACGCCAGTAGAGCACCGGAGGACTCAGAACTCGCCGACGCCATCGATGCTCTTGGGGACCCCGATGCTGTCACTATCGACGAGATCGCCACCTCCGCCGCCGCCGACTTCGCCGAATGGCTGCGAGACCGACGCAACGCCCGACAAGTCCCGCACCGACTTGAGGCAGTCGGCTACGTTTCCGTACCAAACGACAGGACCACCGATGGACGATGGAAGGTCCGCGGGAAGAATCGGATGATCTATGCCCGACAAGACCTCCCCTTCCGCGACCAAGTCGCCGCCGCCGCACGATTGTGCCGGGAGTACAGTCCGTGAAGTCCGCGATCTGCGATCTATACCTAAACTCTTTCTTTTTCTTCCTGAAAAACATATCCCAAATAAAGGGGGTCCGGAGGTATAGATCGGGAATCACGGACTTCACGGACTTCACGGACCTTGCTCCGGACAAACTGTTTCACTATTTCGGAAGAGAGCCGATTCGGTCGATCCAGAACGCTGCGAAACCCGAGCGCAACGTGGCCGTGCTGAAAGTCGCGCTCATCGAATCCCATGACTGAGCCTTCCCGCATCAACGCCATCCTCGACGAGCTGGAGCAAGCCCTTGCAGCCATCGAGCCCGAGCAGGTGCCCGCGCTTGTCGTTCGACTTGCCGCGCTACTGTCAGCGCTCGGGGCGAAGGTTATCGACTCTGCGAACTGTAAGAGCCCGACCCCCAAAGCGGACCAATTGGCCGAGCTGAAGCTGTACACCCCCGAAGAGGTTGCGAAACATCTAAGCGTTCCCGAGAGCCTGGTCTACAGCAAGGCTCGAAGCGGAGAGTTGCCGTCGACACGGATTGGCAAGTATGTGCGGTTCACCGAGGCCGCCATCCACAGCTTTTTACTCAGTCGCTCTCCGCTTGACACAGCGCTATACGAACGGTATAGTTACAGAGATGACCGGGGAAGAGTTCAGAAATCTCCGAAAAACGCTCAGATTAACGCAGGTCGAACTGGCCGAGAAGATGGGCACGACGAGCAACACCGTCGCCCGGTGGGAAAGAGGAGAACTTCAAATCTCCGAACTCGTGTCCCGTTTCGTCCAGATCTTGACAAAACTAGAGAAAAATAAGCAAAGGAAGCCGAGTGCCGAACGTAAGGTTCCGAAGAAGTAGAGGTCGCTGGGAGGCTGACCTTCGCGATGTTGGCATGGGACGCCCGCTCTTCGACTCTAAACAGGATGCGAGAGCAGCGTCAGCGAAAGCGATCATCGAGGCGGAGCGGCTCACCGGAGTCTCGAATCGAGACATCACCCTTGGCGTGTACGTCGATGAATGGCGCAATCGCGTCGAACCAGACTACCAGCCCAAGACTTTTCGCTCCTACGTTCAGATGCTCGACGACCACGTGATTCCGGCATTGGGCAAACGACGAGTACGGGAGATCTCCCGACTCGACGTGAAGCGCTTCCTCGAAAACAAGCGGGGGCAAGGCTTCATGCGCGGCGAGAAGCAACATGAGTACTCTCGCAATACGCTTCGGCTCATGAAAGCGTCGCTCTCCGTCGTGCTCGCAGATGCCGCTGACGACGGATTACTTGCGACGAATCCCTGTCTTGGACAAGGCGGGCGGAAGACCGGGCCAGCCACACTCAGAAAGTCGGACCGAATGGAGCCCATCAAGCCTTTCAGTTGGGAGGAGACCTCGGCCTTTCTCGATGCCGTGCGTGGGACGAAGTACGGTGTCGTGTTCGAGCTGATGCTCTCGACAGGCATCCGCCCCAGCGAAGCACTTGGCTGTAGTCCCGGAGACATCGATTCCGAAAAAGGAACGCTTCTAATCGAGAGAGCACTCGATGAGACGACGCGGGCGCTGAAGCCGACGAAAACCTACGAGGGTCCGGAAAGTGGATCTCGACCACTTCCCCGACTGCTACCGCGTTATCGAACAGTACCTTCCCTGGCTGCGCGAGCAGTCTCTCCTGTATGGCTGGGGTGAACCGGCTTGGCTGTTCCCGAATGAGGAGGGCGGTCCGCTCGACCTCTCGAAGGTGCGAAAGGAGTTTCGACGAGTCCTCAAGCAAGCTAAGATCCCGCATCGGCGGCTCTACGACCTGAGGCATTCGTTCGCGTCTCTCCGCCTCGCCGAAAACGCACCGCTCACGTACATCAGCCAGCAGCTCGGACACAGCTCACCCGAGACGACGCTCCGCTACTACGCCCGTTGGATTCCCGACACAAAACACTTTGGAACCAAATCTGGAACCAAAGCCGATTTCAACGAAAACGATTCCTCGCAAGTCGTTGGATCTAAATGGAGCCGGCGAGAAGATTTGAACTTCCGACCTGCTGATTACGAATCAGCTATTGACTATGTTTCGTCGTGTTTCACCGCGTTTCATCATGTCCATAATACCACATAACTGCTTGATTTAAAGCTCGTTCTTTGTTTCAATCTGTGTCATGATGACCCACTAAGGTTCACGCCAAATGCGTGCCCCAGCGTGCCCCGGAGACACACCATGGCCAAGGCTCTTCTGACCCACAAAACGATTGAGGCCCTCAAGCCACTGCCCGGTCATCGCTCCGAGTTGTTCGACAGCAAAGTCACCGGACTCTCGGTGCGTGTGACCGAAAACGGCACGAAATCGTATTGCTTCAACTACACCTATCGGCGGAAGCGCCGACGACTCAGCCTCGGACGGGTAGAATCCATCACCCTTGCAGCGGCCCGCGAGAAGACTCGCAAGCTTAGGCGAGACCTGGAGTCGGCAGGGGTTGATCCTGGCGCCGAGAAGAGCGCGCAGCGTTCACTCTTGGGAGCTCCGACGATTCAGCGCCTGGCCGACGAATACATCGAGCGTCATCTGCCATCAAAGAAACGTCAGCGCGACGACCTGCGGAACATCCGACGCGTAGTGTTGCCTGCGTGGGGCTCCTACTTGACCCATGATGTTGGGCGGTCGGATGTCACCGCGCTATTGGATAGCATTCATGGCAACACCCAAGCGAATCGCATCCGTGCCTTGTTGTCGAAAATGTTCAACGTCGGCATTAAATACGGACTCGTTGAGCACAATCCTGTTTTCGGTACGGACCGGCGTAAAGAAACGCCTCGGGACCGGGTGTTGACGGAAGATGAAATCCGTCAGGCTTGGGTGCAGTTAGAATCCAGGGCTGACTCCTGGAGTCTCGGTCTGCAGCTCCTTCTACTGACGGGCCAACGCCCTGGAGAGGTCTTTCGGAAAATGCGCTGGCACGACATCCAGCTCGAGGAGCGTGCCTGGGTATGGACGATCCCCCGCGAAGACACGAAGAACCAAGA
>SMYC01000324.1 GCA_004356105.1 Acidobacteriota bacterium
CGGTGGCGACCTCGGACGTACCTCGCCCTATCTGAAGTCCGGCTACAACCGTACGTGGACATCGGCACTGAATGCGTCGAACATCCCGACGACCCTGGATCCGAACAGCGTGTTGAACTACTGCTACGACAGTACTCCGGCTAGCTTGGGCCTCACGGGCGCGCGTGCCTTCGCTGGCGCCGCCACGGGAGCTCTGTACGTAGACCCGGCGGGCGCGCAGATCGCTTGCCCGATTCCTGCTGCGACGGTCTTCCTCGGCTCGTAGAGCTCGAGCCATACGTTTTGCGGGGCGGCGCTTACGCGCCGCCCCGTTTTGCGTTTGCGCCGAAGTGTTGGGTCACGGCTCTTCCATCTTCCAGAAATCGATTCCCGAAGCCTGCTTTCCCACCTCTATGACTGCACGTCGCTCGAGGTCTTGAAGGTCGTAAACTTCTACGAGACCTGGATCGCCGCCCACGCCTTCGACGGTGACGAAGGCGAAGCGGCTATCGGGTGATATGGTCACACCGTGAGTGATCTTGTTGGTGCAGCGAATGCTCTTGCGCTCCTTGCCTGAGTCGAGATCCCAAAACGCGGTGGAGTGATTGGACTTCTCTGTGACGACGAGTGTCTTCCCGTCCGGGGTGACCGCGAGATTGTAGGGCCCAGCATTCGTGTGGAAGCGCCGGCCGATTTTCCAACTCTTCAAATCGACTTCGACGACTTGGCTTGCGCCGTTGAACGCGACATAGGCCAAAGGCTTCGTCGGATGGGGCTGCACCCAGGTTGGCTTGACCGCTCCGCTGCCGTCCTCGAGGGTAAGCTTCAGCCTCCTGCTCACGGCGAGCGTCATCGCGTCGATCTCGAATAGCTCGTCCGACATCATCGCTACCGAGTACGAGAATCGGCCATCGGGGCTCACCCGCGATCCGTGAGGCATGATGCCTTGTTCGATTTGCGCGATTTCGGTCATCGAGACCGTATCGATGACGGAAACACTGCTAGGCACGTGATCGCCATGGAGATTGAAGTTGACGACGAACAGAAAGCCTGTCGTCGGGCTTATGTCCATCGTCGCGGGGAAGAGCCCAGCCTGGGTGTCTCCGACAGCGACGTCTGTGCCCGCTTCATATTTGAAAACACGGCCATACGGCATCCCGTGCGCGATCGAGACGAACCAATAGCGGCCGCCGGGCGCGACCTTGATGCCGTGAGGGCCTTCGATCTCGTTCGGGAAGATCCCGACAGGAATCCGTTTCACGAGCTCGCCACCCGCCGGTCCGAATTTGATGAGGTCCACCGTGTCGTCTGACTCGGCTGCGACATAGGCGTAGTAGTTGGCCGTCACAGGGTCGCCCGCATAGGACGGGGCCGCGAGGAAAAGGAAGGCTAGAAGATTTCTCATGGCTTGCTCTTCTAGGACCGGTCTCGGCTATCCGCGAACCGCACGGCCCAGAGCCCGCGGTGAAAATCTGAAAAGAAAAAGACGCCTTTATGCGGTTGAGGTCCCCATACGACGCGTAGCGCGAGCGCTTCGGGCTGCACCGAAAGCTGCGCGCCGAGCGCTGCGGCAAAGAGTAGAGTCAGCATCATTCTTCACCGTCCGTCGCCGTGTCGGAAGGCACGAGGCGGATGGCCCAGAGCCCACTGTTGAAATCGGTGAAGAAGATCGTGCCTTTATGCGGCTGCGGTCCCCAAGCGAAGGGGGCGTTTGCGAGAAAGCCTTCGTTGTCAGTCGAGAAAAAACGCGCAATCTCACGTCCTTGACGGTAGAGATCGCCTAGGAGCTCGCCCGAGATGTCAACGATGCGTAGGCCGGCATCGTAATGCGCCACGTACATGATCTCTTCGTCCCAATCGATCCACAGATTGTGAGGGCCGGAATCGGGAAGCTGATAGCGCGCCACTTCACGCGGCTCTTTCATATCGTCGAACTCGACGAAGTGCAGCCAGCCCTTCGCGCGCGAGGGGATCTGCTCTTTCCATAGAATCCCACCGGCCTCCGGCTTGAGCGGGTTCCTATAAAACGCTTCGTCGCCGCCAATGACGTATGAGCGGCCTGCGGACTTGCTCTTGAACGGCCACACAGCGTGGTTCCATCCCGTGATTTGCGGGAATTTTCCCATCTCTACAGGGCTCGTCGGAGAGCCCCCCATGCCGCCGCCGCCAACGTCGACGACGATGAGCCCGTCCGAGCGGCCCGCCTGATACGCGATCCCGTCTCGCACCCAAACGTCGTGCACGCTACGGCCCGGGGTCTTCGTCTCGAAACGGGAAACGCGGAACGGGTTCCTTGGGTCTTCGACGTTGATGACGTCCCAGCGACGGCCGTTATTGACGGCGTAGACATGGTCCTCGTGGATGAACACGTTGTGCACACCTCCTGTGAGGCCGTCATCGAACGTGGAGAGGATCTCGACATTGTGCGGGTCGGAGACGTCGAGAAGGACGAAGCCGTTACGGCGATTCGAAGCGCCTTCGCGGCTCAAGATGCAGATGCGGCCATCCTCGGATACTTTGACATCGTTAACCGTACGTGCGTCGACTTGAACCTTGTCGATGAGCTTCATGTCGGTGGGGTCGGTGACGTCATAAAAATAGGCGTGGCCTTCGGCGTTCCACGTGCCGTGGACGGCATAGTCGCGTCCATCGATCCCTTCCCAGACCCAGAGATCCGAGGTAATGCGATCCGAGACGCGTGCGTGGCCGAGAAACTCGATCTCTCGGGCCACGTTTCTCGGTGTGACGAGAACACTCGTACGCGCGATCCGATCGCCGGACATGGCCACGATCGTGTAGATACCAGGCTGCTCGGCGACGAAACGGCCGAGAGGGTCGATCTGTGCCGGGGCTCCCGCGCCCACGGATTCCGGACGGTTCGGATCCGGGCGTGACGAAAGCGCGAAAGTAATCGGGATCTTCTCGAGCCTCTCGCCGGCGCTCGAACGTGCAGAAGCCTCGAAGCGCACGACGTCCCCGGTGCGCGCCTCTCGCGAAGACGCCGTAAGGGTGAGGCTCGCGGTCGGGTTCGGGATTACGTTCACGTGGTGCTCTGCCGACACGCCGTCTGCGTCGGCCGTGATCGTGAAGCTTCCCGGAGCGAGGGCCGTTACGTTGCCAAACCCGTCCGTCTCTGCCGTGTGCGCGTCCTCGGTGTCGGTGTTACTAATGAGAAAACGCGTCGTGAAGTCCGTCCGCTCGGCGCCGCTCGTGTCCGTACCAAGCACGCGGATCGGCAAGGTCGTGCCCGCATACATCTGCTTTGGGAAGCCGACGATCGCGATGCTCTCGAGGGGCGGCTCGGCCACGGTGACCTCGATGGTCGTTCGTATCCCAGGGTCGCGACGCGAGTAGGAATCCCAGGCGCCGTCGAAGGGCTTATCTGGCAAGAGCGCGGTGACGACGAAGGTGCCGGGCCGGTTGGCGGTGACATGACCGGAAGGTGTGACCGTGAGCGCCATGCGATTTCCGGAGAAGAAAACCACTTGCGCGTCCGAGCCTTGGATGACGGCTCGAAGCGTTGCCGATTCGCCTACTTCGAGGGTCAAGCTCGCGGGGGTGATCTCGATGGTCGGGGCTTGGATCACAGTGAGTAAAAGTAGAAGAGTGCGCATTCCATCCTCCATTAATGGGCTCAAATTTACAGCTAGAGCGTCAGAAAAGCGAGCGGAGCGAGCAGCCGTTGAGACTTTCTTCTCGGCGTGAGGTAAAGCGATGGCCCCGACAAGCGCCGTGAAGTAAAATTAGCTCGATCATGTCGCTGAGCTTCGAAACTTTCTGGCCACTTCTGTTCCTGCCGGCCCTGGCTTACTTATGGTGGGTGCGCCTTGGAACGGATACGTCCCTGACCGCCCGGCACTTGACACTTCTCACCTGGGTCCGGAGCGCGGTGGTTCTTCTCCTCGTTGCGGCGCTCATGCGTCCGCTCTTGAATCGGCCGAGCAAAGAGCTCTCCACGATTTTCCTTTTGGACATCTCGCGGAGCATCTCTCCGGAATTCTTGAACGCTGCGATCCAGTGGAGCGGCGAAGCGGTGCGAAAAGGGAATCCGGCCCATGCGCGCTTTATCGGCTTCGGCGCCCAGTCAGCGATCGTGGAGCGAGCCGAAGAGCTCGGTTCGCTCGTTGTCTACGATGGCGCGGCTGTTGAGTCCGGTGACGTTCAGCCGGGCGCTATCGACCAGAGCCGTACGAATATCGAGCGCGCCGTCCGCCAGGCGATGACGAGCTTTCGGCCAGCGAGCTTGCGACGACTCGTCCTGATTACCGATGGCCATGAGACGGACGGCTCTCTCGATGCGGTCTTGCCGGAGCTTCGCGAGCAGGGAATCCGAGTCTTTACCGTGCCCGCCGCCGTGCGCGGTGAAGGCGATAGCTGGATCGAGTCGATCGAGGTTCCTGGCAAAGTGCGCGCCAAGGAGATGATTGAGGTCGGCGTCCTGGTCTTCAGCCGCGACGAAAAAGAAGCAACCGTGCGGCTCGAGACCTCCTCGGCACGGCTCGCGAGTCGCGAGCTCACGCTATCGCCCGGCTTTACCCGCGTCGCGTTCGAAGTTCGGATTCCTGAGGAAGGGCTCGTGGATCTGCAGGCGCGGATCGAGTCGGCGGGAGACCCGAACGAGATAAACGACGTGAGGGTTCAGACGGTGGCTGTCGCGCCCGCGCCGCGAGTGCTCTACGTCGAAGGCCACATCCAAAGCGCCGTCTACTTGAGAGCCGCGCTCTCCTCCGAGGGGCTCGATGTGACGGTGCGCTCCGGCGACAACCTGGCATCGGTGGACTGGAGCGCCTATGACGCCGTGATTCTGAGCGACGTTTCGATCAAGGGTTTGAGCGAGCGAACGATGCGCGCGATCGAAACCTATGTGCGCGACGACGAAGGCGGGTTCATCTTCGCCGCGGGCGAGACGAGCTTCGGCGAGGAAGGCTATTCCGACACGATCATCGAGCGCATTTTGCCGGTGGAGTTTCGCGTCGAAGAAAAGTGGAAAGATCTGTCGCTCATCATCGTGCTCGACAAGTCCTACAGTATGTATGGACGCAAGATTGCGCTCGCGAAGGAAGCGACCAAAGCGGCGCTTGATTTGCTCGAGGAAACGCACCGGTTTGGTGTGGTGACCTTCGACTGGAATCCCTATACGACGATTCCACTTCAGCTCGCTACCAACCGGGAGTTTATCAAGGAAGGGATCAGCCGGATTCAAGCGAGCGCCCAGACGAACATTTATCCGGCCCTCGAGCGCGCTTTCGAGCAGCTTCTGGAGAGCCCCTCGAAGGTCAAGCACGTGATCCTGCTATCCGATGGAAAGACTTATCCCGACGATTACGAAGAGCTCGTGAACCGCATGACGGAGGAAGAGATAACGGTCTCGACGGTCGCGGTGGGGGAAGAAGCCGATCGCGAGCTTCTTGCCGATATCGCGGAGTGGGGGAAGGGTCGCAGCTACTTCATCGAGGACGCGGAGCGCGTGCAGCAGATCTTCATCGAGGAGACACAAATCGCGCTCGAGGCCACGCTCATCGAAGAGTCGTTCCAGCCTCTCGTGAAGCGTGAGGTCGAAGTGCTGAGCGGCATCGATTTCGACTCCGCGCCGCCGCTGAGAGGATACGTTTCGACGCTTCCAAAAGATACGGCCGAAGTCATTCTCGAAGCCCCGGACGAAGATCCGCTACTCGCCCGATGGCATTACGGGATTGGCCGCTCCGTCATGTTCACGTCCGATGTCAAAAATCGATGGGCGACCGACTGGCTCGAATGGGAGGGCTACGGGAAATTTTGGGCGCAGCTCGTGCGCGAAACGTTGCGGCGCAACCGTGGCGCGGAAGTCGACTTTCACGTAGAGCGCAAGGGAGACGCGGCGGAGGTCGAGCTGCGCGTCGTCGACGAGAATGGTGAGTTCCCCAAAGGGCTCGTACCGTCGCTCGAGATCACCGACCCCGGGCGCGCTGTACGCACCATGACGATGCGGCAAACGGCCCCGGGCCACTACCATGCGTCGATCCCGCTGAAAATCTCGGCGGACTCTCCTTGGCGCTTTCAGCTTTCGGGTGACGGCTTGCCCGAAGAGGCGCTCGCGCTTGCGGGGAATGCACGCGCACTGTTCTATCCTTATCCGGACGAGTACCGTTTCTATCCACCCGACGGAGCGCGTCTCGAAGCTATAGCCGAAGAGACCGGTGGGGTCTATCGTCCCGAAATGGAAGATATCTTCGCGGCGCGCCACGAAACGGCGAGCTTTCCTACCGAGCTCTGGCCCTTCTTGGCAGCTCTCGCTTTGCTACTCTATTTTGTAGATATCGCGCTCCGGCGGGTTCCCTGGCTTTGGGAGAAGCTCGAAAGAAGCTCGAAGCGCGCGTGAGCACCCATCCCTGACATTTCGACAGATTAGCTTGACCACACCTCTTCCAACTCGACGCGTCATCGGCCGGGTCTCTCATCCAGAGCCGGGGCCGATGTTGGTGGCCGTAGGCGGCGTTCACGGCAATGAGCCCGCGGGCGCGCTTGCGCTCGTGCGTGTCATGGAGCGGCTCGAGAGCCATTCACGACTCCGCTCGGGAGATTGCGTAGCGCTCGCGGGTAATTTGCCCGCGCTCGCCGCGCGTCGGCGCTTCATTGATGAAGACTTGAACCGACGTTTCGTTACCGAGTCGGCGGAGCGGGTCGAGAGAGACGCGGATTCCGTGGAGTCTCGAGAACAGCGTGAGCTTTTAGCTGCGCTCGAGAGCGTGCTCAGGGACGCCCGCGGTCCAGTGGTGCTGCTCGACCTCCACACGACCTCGGGAGCGGGTGCGCCTTTCGCGGTCTTTGCCGATACGATGGTCAGCCGCAACTTTGCGCGGCGTTTTCCCATCCCGGTCGTTCTCGGTCTAGAGGAGCAGCTCGCGGGGACCCTCATCGATTATGTGGGTCTCGACGGGCACGCGGCTGTCGGCTTCGAAGGCGGCCAGCACGAAGATCCGGAATCGGTGGACCACCTCGAAGCCATTGTCTGGATTGCGCTCGGCGAGATGGGACTCGTTGATGTCGAGGCGTCGTGGCTTCAAACGGAGCGCGACAAGCTCGTGCGCGCGGCCGCGGGAGCCCCGGCCATTCTCGAAGTAACTTATCGGCACGCGATCACACAGGAAGATGCTTTCTCGATGCTTCCGGGCTTTGCTTCCTTCGAGACGGTGGTCGCCGGCCAAACGATCGCGCGTGATGCGCGAGGCGATGTCACGGCTCCCAAAGGCGGATACCTCTTGATGCCGCTTTACCAGAAGCAAGGGGATGACGGCTTTTTCATCGTCACGAAAGTGCGCTCGTTCTGGCTTTGGCTCTCAGCGCTTTTGCGCTACGCACGCGCCGGACGGATCGCTCATTGGCTTCCGGGTGTTTCACGGGTCGCGGGTGAGGGACACCGCGTACGCGTCCATCGCGCTATCGCGCGATGGTACTCACTCGAGCTCTTGCATCTTCTCGGGTTCCGGCGCTCCGCCGAGGAGGGCAATGTACTTCTTATGGAACGGCGCGCTCACGATTTGCCATGAAAACTGATTCCCGCTTCTTTTTCACCGCTGCTCTCATTCTCGGCCTTGCGTCGACGGCCCGTGCGCAGCCCCTCGAATACGAAATCCGCTTCGACAATGCCGATCACCACGAGGCGGAAGTGCGTCTGCGGCTTACGTCGGTTCCGTCCGGAACGCTCGAGCTGCGCATGAGCCGGAGCTCGCCGGGCCGCTACGCGCTTCACGAGTTCGCGAAGAACGTCTACGACGTGCGTGTCAGTGCCGGGCGTGGCCGCGAGCTCGAGCCGTCACGACCCGACC
>SMYC01000325.1 GCA_004356105.1 Acidobacteriota bacterium
CTCTCCTCAGTAATCAAGTATACTCTGCTGTTTTTTAACGCTCGGAGATGGCGCGAAAGCATCGAACACGGCTCGAGTCGACACGAAAGTCAAAATACTCCAGATGAGCGTAGCCACGCTCCATACCGCGTCCAGGAAGCGTGTTCTCAAAAGGAGCGGTGACGCGAGAAATCTTGTCGTGTAAAACCTGTCAAATGTTTTTTGGGTTTTCGGTCATGTTTCTTGTCTTCGGCAAATCTTTCCTTACGTGACGGACATCGTAAGAAAGCCTCATGTCGATGATGGGCAGCGCCATCGACGAAGTCCCGGCCGAACTCTTCCATTAACTGAGGGGGCAAAGAAATGGGACGTGCCGGATCACGATTTCTCGAGCGCGCCCGAGCTCGACATCTTTATCGTGCCGAGCTCTCTCGACGTCAACGGCGTTTCGGCGAATGCGCCTCTCGTGGCCTTCGTCGAAGATCGTGGAAGCCGCGCTCGCTGGCTCGCCAGCAACTGCGCCGGCGCGTTTCTTCTCGGCCAAGCGAGCCTTCTAAAAGACCGCACCGTAACCACCTATGTCGGGCGCTGGGATGACCTGCGCGAACGATTCCCCGAGGCCAACGTCGTCGAAGAGCACGTCGTCGTCGACGGGAACCTAGTGAGCTCCGTCGGCGGTGTCACGAGCTACGATGCCGCTCTCACTTTGCTCGGCGAGATCACGAACCAGACGCTCACCGACGCCGTCGCCGAAGCGCTCTACTATTTCCCTGGCTGCACCGGAAGACGAGCCAGAACAGCGAGTAGGCTCAAAACCAAACTCGGTGGGCGGATGGTCAGTTTGTTGGGACGAGACGCTTCAACTCTTCGAACCAGTTCTGCACGAGTTTGACCTGTGGCGGAGGCGGATCCCCTTCACTCTGGATCATGATGAACCGACTGCCGTCGGGAGAAAGGTCGTAGATGCGAGGTTTCCAAGTCTCGTCCAGGTCGTAGGGTCCCTCAAAAAGCACCGAGGGGCTTTCGGCGGAGAACTCCGGGTCGGTTACGATCTCGACCACCATCATTTTGTCTGCCTTGCGGTAGTAAACTCTGCGACCGTCGGGCGCCCAGACCGGCGATTGACCACCATCGATCGAGATCTGACGTCTCACACCGCTCTCCCGGTATCGCCTCACGTAGACCTCGTACTGACCCGATTCGGCAGAATGGTAGGCCATCCAGTGGCCATCCGAAGATATGACGGGTTGCTGTTGGTGCCTGGGAGATTCGAGGATGGCGTGCGCGGAGCCCGTGTCGAGGGACACTTCCCAGATGTCAAAATTGGTCGGTGGGTGCTGCTCGAGGTCGTAGTCGGCATAGTACACGCGCTCTCCATCGGGTGACCAGCCGGCAAGAAATGGAAGGTGGGACCGCTCGAGTAAAGGCTCCGGTGGTTCCCTCATGTCGAGGTCCATCAGAAATAGGTTGCCCGTCCTCCCGGGAGTAATGGCATCCAGAGCGAGACGGCCTCCTTCGGGACTCCAAGCAACCGTTCCCAGGGGCGTCCACTCGGTTCCGGATGCGTCTTCGAATCGAGACGTTAGAAGGCTCATGCGATCGCTTTCCAGCTCGTACAGATACACCTTGCCGTCGTCCGTGGTCAAAGCGAGGCGTCGGCCGTCGGGAGAGAAGCGGGCCCCCTCATAGGGGCGCGGCGGAGCCGGAAGCGCCTCGTCTTTGCCGTCGAGATCGACAAGGAACAAACGGCGCTCGACGGGAGCGCTGGGAACGTAGACGAGAGTTCCTGTTTCGGAAATGCTGAAGGCGCAGCGACCACCTACGTAGGGACCGGGCGTCCACACTCCGCTCACAACCGGAACCTCCGTGCCCTTCACCTCCAGGCGGTCGAGGTCGAAGGGGACGGCATATAGAGTTTGGGCTCGGGCGAAGACCAGGTGACCCGTGGGAACGTAGCGGGGGCCGCAGCCACGGGCTAGAACGCGACGTTCTCCGAGCTCGAGAGACTGCACGACGATCCTCTGCCAATCCACGAGGCCCGAACCGTCATAAAGCATGAAAAGAATGCCTTTTCCGTCTGGAAGTAGCTCCGGCCAGAAGTGGGCAACGTCACCGGTCTTAGGTTCCAAGGTCGTCAGCACTTCAGGAGCTCCTCCGTCGGCGCTAACCTTCACAAGGCCCGACCGTCTCGATCCAGGAAAGATGATCGTGCCGTCCGGAGCCCAGAAACCGCCTCCGCGCGCGCCCGGCGCATCGGCTAGAGTCACCGGTCCAACCCCTTCCAGGGAGACCTTCTTCAGCTGGCCGCCGGTGAAGAATCCCAACCATTTCCCGTCGGGGGAAAAGAAGGGCTGTACCGCTCCGTCGGTTCCGGGAATAAGTGTCACCTCTTCTCCGTCAAGTTCTCTAAGGAACAGCTTCCGCCCTTCCTCATCGCGAACAGGACGGGCAGAAGTTCATCGTCATGGAAATGGTCGAGGGCGAGACCTTGGCGGAGCGGATTGCAAAGGGTCGCATGCCTATCGACGAAGCCGTCCCGCTTTTCATCCAGATCGCCGAAGAAGCCGCGCGCGAGAAGGGGATCTTCCACCGCGATTTGAAACCCGCGAATGTCAAGATTGGACCTGACGGGAAGCCGACGATTCTGGATTTTGGTTTAGCGAAGGCGTTTGTCGGTGATGGGGACATGTCGCCGGGCTCCTCCCAGTCTCCCACGCTGACGAAAGGAACCGCGCTCGGGGCGATCATGGGGACGCCCTCGTACATGAGCCCCGAGCAAGTACGCGGGAAACCGCTCGATGCGCGCACCACGTCTGGGCTTTTGGGATGCGGACCTACGATGTGACGCGCGACGGCCGCTTTTTAATGGTCACGCGCGCGGAGAACGCCGGCGGCGCGGAGTCCGCGCGCATCGTTCTCAACTGGTTCCAAGAGCTCGAGCGCCTCGTCCCGACTCACGACTAGGCGTCGGGGCAATCAGGAAGCACGCGAAACGCCGTTCGTCACGTGGCGCAGTTCTGAACGCCAAATCACGCGATGCAATGCCGAAGATCTCTAGACATTCGAGTTTCCGCTGGCACGAAGCTTGCTGGCCCACTACAATGGGGATCTTCTCTTTTTCAAAGGAGGTAGTGATGGCGAACGATAACAATGGTGCGAATTTCCTAGTGGGCTTCTTCGTCGGCGCTGCCATGGGCGTCATGGGAGCACTTCTGCTGGCCCCGAAGTCGGGCCGGGAGCTGCGTGACGAGCTGGTAGATGAAGGCCGCAAATTGCGCGACCGCGCCATGGATGAAGGCCGCCGCGTTCGCGAGCGCTCCGGTGAAGTCGCCGGCGATCTGCGCGAGCGGGGCGAGGCAGCTTACGAAAAAGGCCGCGAAGGTCTGAACGAGACCACGGACGCGGCAAGAAAAACAGTGCAAGGGGTCAAGGAAGTACTGACGCGAAGCTGATGGCGACGGTACCCCGCGAAGAGCCCCTTCACGAAAGCCAGGTCGCGAGCGACGAGGAGCCGTCGAAAGACCGCCCGTCGACGCTCGCCCTCTTCCGCAATGTGGTCCTGGACCTGACGCATGTCGTCGAGGACAGCATGGAGCTCGTCGGCGCGTCTGTGCGCGAAGAGCTCGCGGAGTTTCGTGTCGACATGGCGCGGCAGCTGTTGTCGATCGTCGCCGTCGTTATCGGGGGCTCGCTCGCGACAGCCGGCCTCGCCATGCTGGTACAGCAGCTAATCGGCAACTGGCCGGCCACGCTCATTATTTTTGGCGTGGTCTATCTCGCGTTTGCCGCCGGTATTCACTGGGGTCGCTCGAAGTCCGAGCCGGGCGATTGGAAATGAGACCGACCAAGCGCTCGACACGCCAAATCAGAAAGTCGCTCCATGAGACGCGCGAGCGGCTCGACCGAGATTTGTCAGCGCTCCAGGGCCGCGCCGAGGAAAGCGTCTCACCGGGTAACATTCTCGCGCGCCATCCGGCCGTGATGACCATCGCCGGCGCCATCGTGGGGATAGTGCTGATCCGTAACCCCGCTATCATCTCGCGCACGCTGACGCGCATCGCGCAGGCGAGCACGCCGTTCATCATGCGTGCGCTCTTTCAACGAGGCAGTTCACTCCTCGGCAAAATCACTGCGGGAGCCGGCGCGCCGTCCGAGCCCAGCTAGAGCTCGCGCGTTTCTTGAAGCAGCTCCATCGAGCGGATCTTCCACGTCCCCTCGACAGGCACGATCGTGATCGTCGCGTCGTAGCGATTCTGTCGAAAATGAAGGTGGCCGAAGTGGTTGACGGAACCGCCCACGGTCCATACGGCGTCGATCGCGTAGCCGCCATTTTCTACTTGCTTGACCGAGCGCACCTCCCGCACCACGACTTCGTCGATACGTACGCGGGCACCGCCTCGATTCTCGAGCTCGAGAGCGCGCCGGCTTTCTAGATAGACGGCCAAAAGCTGCTCCCCGGTGACCGTCAAAGCGAGGCGGTCGTAAATCGCGTCCTCGTTGTGTATGTCGAAACAACGATAGACGTTCGTGAGCAGACGCTCGAGCACTTCGGTCGAGGCCTCGCGATCGATTCGAGCCTCACCGATCCAAGGCACCGTGGCTTCGACGCGCACGAAAGGATAGAACCCATAGGCCGCGACGAGACAGAATGG
Source organism: Acidobacteriota bacterium (assembly GCA_004356105.1). GTDB lineage: Bacteria > Acidobacteriota > Vicinamibacteria > Marinacidobacterales > SMYC01 > SMYC01. The sequence continues at coordinate 4,632 of SMYC01000325.1, forward strand.
CGCCAAGGATCGCCCGCGGCCGAGAGAAAACGTCACGAGCGCCAGAACAGCGAGCCCGAGCGACGCGAACGGCCATTCCGGACGCGTCGCGGTAATGGCTTCGATCTTGGGAAGCTCGAAATCCCCGAGGCGGTTGCTCCACTCGTAGCGTGAGGCGCTTGGGCTGAGCTCGGACGCCTCGACGGCCAACGGATCCGTGACGGTGAGCGGCACCGCGGAACCGGCCGCAGAGAACAAACCCCAATCGAGCCAGACGGACTCCGCGATGGACGCGGTCTCGTAGACGAGCGTCACGCCAACGATCGCGGTCGAGAGCGGTTCGGGCACAGGAGTTCCCCGAGCGAGGGCTCCATTCGCGCCAAGCGCAACGAACTCTCCAATCATCGACGCCACTCGGGCTCGAGCGCCATCGATGTGGATCGGACTGCGCTCGGCAATGAGCCTGGCGAGCTCGTCGGTCACAGCCGTTTGGCGGTCAACCGGTATTTGGTCTTGCGCATCCACATCGAAAGTTATCCACTCTAAAGCCGATTTCAAATCCACGAGCACTTCGTGTCGGACCTGGTACGGCTCGACGATGAGATAGCTCATGAAGGGCGACATCAACTGGCCCGACGCGTCGATCTGCCTCGGCGGTACAGCGATAGTGGGGGCAGCCGAAACAGGGTCCGATCTCACGAGCGCATCCATCTCCATGAAGCCCGCGCCAGCGCTTGCCTTCGCGGCGGTCAGACCTTCGGTCATGGTCGCAAAGAGCAAGAACATGGACGCCGTCCCCAGAAACGCCGAGACGTACGCGCGGTACCGCTCGAGGAACGCTCGCCCGACGTTGAAGAGAACGAGCGCGGCAGTCACCAAGAGTACGTTCCCGAGGTCGATACCGCTATTCGTCAGGAAGAGGGCCGGCACCGAGCGCGACGAGGACAACCCCGACTGGTTCAGATCGCCAGCCATTGCCAACCCGTGGAAAGAGCCGAGCAACACCGCGACGGTGGCGAAAGCCGGCGTCGAGACACTCCCTCGGACGGCTGCGGCGACGAACAACGCCGCGGCCCCAGCGACGAGAGCTTCGCTCGGAGCAAGAGGGAGCCCGCTCACGCCGACATCGGACAGGACGAGCGCGACCGCATGTCCCGTAAGCCATCCACCGAGCGCTCCAAATGCCCTACGCGCAGATCCCATGACGGCGAGCACGAGCGCAAAAGCGAAAATCCAATGGTTGGATCCGCTCATAGCGTGCCTCCACCCGAAGAGCCCGTGCTCGACCGCGAGGTCGGCAAGGCTTTCGTCGCGCTCCAAAATCCGATCCAGCCGGATCACGACACCTATCTGTTCGCGGCCGAAAAGGGCTCTTTTGACCTGGCCATCGGACCACGTGGCCGTCATCTGGATACCATCGACCGACCATGGCAGAACGAGAACGTCATCGGGGCGAAGCGGCGCGTCGCCGCAATCGATGGTAAAGCTCAGTTGAACGCCCCCGTCCTTCGCAACTCTCGAGGCGTCAGAGACGGAGCAGCGATCGGGAGCCAACGGAGGACGCGCACCCGGTACCAGAACGGGTACCATTTGCGCTTCGAGCACATACTTCCCCGCCGATTCCTCGCGAAGCGCGACGGCTGGGACGGCCATCGAATCGGCCCAAACGCTCTCTGACGCGAGCACCGCGAACAGAAGTAAGCCCGCTAGCCTCAGCTCACTTCGCATCTTCATCTCCACGCGGCATCTCCACACGGTAGCGTTTGCCGATGCGCTCGATCTCTCGGGTCACGACGCGCTCGGCGTCGGACAATGCATAATCCTCACGAACATATTCCGCGACGTCGTCGTAGCTCCGTTCCTCGCTCGGCGACACGGCCACGATCCGGACGAAATGCGCGCCCGCGGTCGAAGAAAGCGGCCCATGCCAGTCCCCCTTCGCAAGGGCGAAGACTGCATTCGTAAAGTCGAGTCCATAGGCTCTAGCCATCTGGGCGCGGCTCACACCTTTGACGCTCGCGTTCAGTCTTCCGCCGTCGCCCATCCTCTTGAAGTCCGCCCCCTCGCGAAGCTCCTCGAGCACAGCGCCCGAAGAAAGCTGTTCGCTGCCCGAGAGAAACAGGACTTGCTCCACATCGATCCGCTCCGGAATCCCGTAGCTGTCCCGATGCTCGTCGTAATAGGCTCGGAGCATGGCCTGCGTCGGTTCGGCGGGCTCGTAACTCGCCGCGCGCAGAAGCTCGCTCCGCGCATGTTCGATGAGCATCGGGCGCACACGTCGGTCACCGCGATCGAGCCCCTGCCGGAAAGCTTCTCTCACGAGGATTTCCTCATCCACGAAGTCGGCCACCGCCAATTCAACTTCCTCGGTCGTCAAAGGCCGGCCCACGAGCTCCTCTGCAGCCTCGGCGATCTGATCGGTCATCTGTACCGTGACTTCGATCTCGCGAACACCGTCAGGTGCCCCGCGATGATAGACTCCGTAGCAGATGGCGGCGAGGGCCAAGAGCGTGACGCCCATGCGGCAGGCGTCACGCCACGCCAGCCTGTCCATCAGCGCGTCTCCACGTGAACGGCATAGTCTTCGCGCATCCGCTCCATCTTTCGCTCGTAGATCTCGGCCCGTCGCGTGCGGTCCCAGTCGAGGCGCAGGTGTGGCTCTGCAACCTCGAACGTTGGCAGCTCGCCATCATGCCGGGTCTCGACGCGGACGTAATGCCGCCCCAGACTCGAATCCAGTGGGCCCGACCAGGAGCCAGGCGCGAGCGCGAAGACGTTCGCAGCGAAGCTCTCCCCCAGCGCCCCTGCGAGACGCGTCTCCGTAACACGCACAACCTGAGCGCCCAGCCGAGACGCATCACCCATCTCTCGAAAGTCACGCCCATCACGAAGAGATGCGAGCACTTGCTGCGGGTCGTGCGACGAGCCCGCTTCAAAGAAGACGTGAGCCAAGCTCACCGATGGTGCGACGCGGTAGCGGTCCGCGGTCGCCTGAAAGAAAGCCCGCAGCTGCGCCAGCGAGGGTTCGGGCACGTCTTCATTCAGCGCGGTGCGCATAGCCAGAACGAGACGCTGGCGGACTCTTCCGTTCTCCAGATGCCACCCGTTTCGATGAGCCTCCCGAACGAGCATCTCGTCACGTAGATGGTCCGCGATCGCCTGATCGCGCTCATCGGACGTGAGCTCCCGGCCTTCGAGGTTCGTGCGGCGCTCGATCACGCTCTCGCGCGTCCGCGCATCGAGCACGATGGTCTCTTTGTTGGACCCGAGATAAGGCGAGAGCAAAAGGAACGTGATCCCGCCGAAGATCGAAAAGCTCAGAAAAGGCTCACGTTCCCAAAACGTAGCCCACGTGTCTCGCAGCCCTCGCATGGCCTATCGTAAGCCTTTCGGCGATCCGAACGCGATCGAGATGAAGAGGGCGTAGAGTCCAATTGTGGTAAAGAGTACATGTGAACACGAGAGGTCATGATGAAGAGACGAGATTTCCTGAAAGCCCTTAGCGCAAGCGTTGTGATGATGCCCCCGAGACCCGGTTCCACGCAGACCAGCGAAACCGCGAAGGCGATTTACGAGCGGTCCTTCGCCATCGATGTCATGTGCTTCGGCGCCGCTCCCCCGCGCAACTACGTCACCTACCTCACCAAGGACAAAGTCGAAGCCCTGAGAGGCTCGGGCATCACCGCGCTTTCTATGAACATGGTCTCGGGAGAGGCGCGTTTGAGGGGCGTCGAGTCCATGTTTCTCGAAGCCCAAAAGATGATTGGCGAATGGGACAGCTTTGTCGCGGAGCACTCGGACGTCTTCACAAAAGTCACGGATATGAGGGGGCTCGAAGCCGTGAAACGGTCCGGCAAGGTCGGCTTCATCTACAACTTCCAGATCTCCGCGCCGTTCGGCTGGGATCTCGACAAGCTCGACGTCTTCTACTCGATGGGCGTGCGGCAGATTCAGCTCACGGGCGGCCGGCGCAATTTCCTCGCCGACTCTTGCTGGGAGCCTACGAATGCAGGGCTCAGCCAGTTCGGCTACGAAGTCGTTCAAGCCTTCGCTGACAAAGGGATCCTCGTAGACCTGTCCCACGTGGGCGAGCAATCGGCGCTCGACGCCATCCAGGCATCGTCGAAGCCGACCATTTTCTCTCACTCCGGCTGCCTGGCGCTCTGCCCGCACCCGCGCAACGTCAGCGATCGCAATATCAAGGCCATGGCGGAGCGCGGCGGTGTCTTTTGCGTCTACAACCAGAGTGGATGGCTAACCAAGGATCCGGTCATCTCCATGGATCATTTCCTCGCGCATATCGACCACGTGATCCGGATCGCGGGCGAAGATCACGTGGCCTTCGGGTCTGACCAGGACCCCGTGGATATGACGGCGATGCGACCCGACGAAGTCGAGCGCCACCAGGCGAGCTTCGATAGGAGGCGGAAGGACTATCCAGAGCTCGACTGGGACGTCAAACACATGCGCGTTCCCGAGCTGAGCCATCCGATGAGACTGCTCCATCTCGCCGAAGCTCTGCAGCGGAAGGGCCACAAGGCGGCCACGATCGAAAAAATCCTGGGCGGTAACTATGTCCGCGTCTTCGAGGAAGTGGTGGGCTGACGCTATTTTTCTCGATCGCGCAGGGCCGCGAAAGGGTTGTTTCTATAGCCCTCGCTATTGCTCGAGCGCTCGCGGCGTTTCGGGCGATCGTTCTCCCCGCGCGATTTGTCGTTGCCCGATCTGCCGCCCCCCTCCTTGCGCGCCGACAATGAGATCCGCCCGCGCGCCAGATCGATGTCGAGCACGCGCACGCTGAGCCTGTCGCCGACTTTGACGACGTCCTTCGGATCTTTAACAAAGCGATCGGCTAGCTGGGACACGTGGACCAGCCCATCCTGGTGCACACCCACGTCGACAAATGCGCCAAAAGCTGTGACGTTGGTGACTACGCCTTCGAGCTGCATGCCTTCTTGCAGGTCTTCAAGAGAGTTGACGTCGTCGCGAAACTTGGGTGGCTCAAATTCTTCGCGAGGGTCGCGCCCTGGCTTGTCGAGCTCGGCGACGATGTCACGCAGGGTTGGCTCGCCGACGCCCTCGCCGGCGTAGCACGTAATGTCAATGCGGCGCGCGAGCGTACTGTCACCGACCAGATCGCCCATCTCGACTTTTAGATCCTCGGCCATGCGGGCGACGAGACGATAGCGTTCCGGATGTACGGCCGATGCGTCCAGCGGATGTCCGCCGCCGTGGATGCGCAAAAAGCCAGCCGCCTGTTCAAAAGCGCGTGGGCCGAGCCCGGAAACCTCGAGCAGCTGCTTACGCGAGGCAAAGGCGCCGTTTTTTTCTCGGTGGACGATGATCTTCTTTGCTATGGACGAGCCGATGCCCGCCACATAGGACAGTAGCGGCGCACTGGCGGTGTTGAGATCGACACCGACATGGTTGACGCAGCTTTCCACGACCTCGGTGAGCTTTTTTTGCAACAGTGGCTGATGTACATCGTGTTGATACTGACCGACACCGATGGCCTTGGGGTCGATCTTGACCAGCTCGGCCAACGGGTCTTGCAGTCGCCGCGCGATTGAAATGGCGCCGCGCACGGTGAGATCGAGTTCGGGAAACTCCTCCCGCGCCACATCCGACGCGCTGTACACACTGGCACCAGCTTCGTTGACTTGAACGACGAACAGATCGAGAACGCCGATGTCGCGCAGAAGTTTGCGCACGAACAATTCGGTCTCTCGGCCCCCGGTGCCGTTGCCTACAGCAATAGTCACGGGACGGTGCTTCTTGACGAAGCCAGCAAAGTCCCTCGCCGCCGCGCTGTGATTGCCGCCCGCCAGATAGATGGTGAGGTTGTCGAGAAACTTGCCGGTCTGATCGACGGCAACACATTTACAGCCGGTACGAAGCCCTGGGTCGATTCCGATGACGGCTTTGCTGCCGAGCGGCGCCGCCAAAAGCAGGTTGCGCAAGTTGTCGGCAAATACGTCGACGGCTGCCCGGTCCGAGCGCAGCTTGAGCTCTGCGCGCACGTCGTTCTCGACGCTCGGTGCGAGCAACCGCTTATAGCCGTCGCGAATCGCTTCCGCCAACTGCGCGGAAAAGGGCGAGCTGGCAACCAACCCCATCGTGCGCTCGACGCCCCGGGTCAAACGGCTGGAATCGACCTCGACGTGAGCGCGCAGCACCTTGTCGCGCTCACCGCGCATAATGGCTAAAAATCGATGAGACGGGATAGTTTTTACCGGCTCGCGGAAGTCGTAATACTGCTCGAACTTGGTCGGCTGTTTGGTGTTCTTGGGCACCGCCTTGCTCACGAGCTCACCCTGGTCACCAAAGATCTGGCGGGCCGCGGCGCGCACGGTTGCATTCTCCGCGACGATCTCGGCAACGATGTCGCGGGCGCCGGCCAGCGCCGCATCGACGTCGGCCACGTCTTTTTTGGGGTCCACGAACGCCGCAGCCTCGGTAGCCGGGTTGCCACTAGCCGGCTGGGCCAGGATGCGGTCGGCCAGTGGTTCGAGGCCGCGCTCGCGCGCGATCATGCCGCGGGTGCGGCGCTGACGTTTGTACGGCAGGTACAGATCCTCGAGCTCGGCCTTGGTCGAGCAGGCGTCGATGCGCGCTCGCAGCTCGGGTGTGAGCTTGCCCTGCTCCTCGATCGACACCGCGATTGCCGCGCGTCGGTCTTCTAGCTCGCTCAGATAGGCGCGCCGCTCTTCAATGGCGCGGATTTGAACTTCATCGAGACCGCCGGTCGCCTCCTTGCGGTAGCGGGCGATGAACGGCACGGTGTTCTTGTCCGCCAATAGCGCGACCACAGCCGCCACACCTTTGGCCGCAAGATTGAGCTCGTTGGCAAGAACCGCTACCTGCTCCACCACCTCACATTAACAGATCGCGCTCTGCAACCGACCCTCGAAGGGATCCCTTCAGTACAATAAGCGCCGTGGCGATTCGTTTTCTCATCGTGGATGCACTGAACTTGATACGACGGGTCCACGCGGCAACACCGGAAGACAAGGAGCCGCAGCATACGGAAGCCGCCAGGAACGCGACCGTCCAATCGCTGAAGCGGGCGCTCGGCCACGCGCGCCCCACACACGTGGTCGCCGTCTTCGACGGTGAGGGCCCGACGTGGCGCGACAAGCTCTACGCAGACTACAAAGCGGGAAGAAAACCCATGCCCGAAGCTCTACGGGCCGCGCTCTCGAGCTACCGGAAGTCTTTTTCTGAGCTCGGCGTCGCCTCCGTCAGCAAACCCGCCCTCGAGGCGGATGACGTCGTGGCAACCCTTGCCACCAAGGCGGCGGAGCACGAAAGCGAGGCCATCATCCTATCGACCGACCACGCCTATTGTCAGCTCATCTCGGATCACATCGCGCTCCGCGATCATTTCCAGAAGCAAGACCGCGACCGCGGTTACGTGCAGAAGAAATTCAACGTGCCGCCAGAGCAGCTCGTGGATCTCTGGGCGCTCGCGGGAAGTGCCTCCACGCATATCCCGGGGGTGCCCGGGATCGGGTTGAAGACCGCGGCCAAGCTCCTCCACGAGCACGAAAGCCTCTCGCAGGTCCTCGAAGCCGCGGCGAACATGAGCGGCAAGCTCGGGAACACCCTACGCGAGAACAGCGACAGAGCGCGGATGTCGAGAGAGCTTTCCCACCTTCGGCGAGACCTCGAGCTCGGATGGAACCTAAAAGAGTTCAGCCTGAGCCCGCCAACCCGCGCCGATGATTAGAGGCAGGTGTCACGCCAACCAGTCATGCGCGTCGCAGCGCTCGAAATATTCTTCGGGGATGCGCTCGATGAAGCGTGACGGCATCGGCCAAGAATAGCGCGAACGCGCGGTGTCGCGAGGCCAGACGACGTAAAGCAAGTCCTTAGCGCGCGTGACAGCAACGTAGAGAAGACGGCGCTCTTCGTCGAGGGCCTCCTCGTCGTCCTCTTCCCGTTCAGTGTTAAACCCCGAGATCATCGGGATGAAGCCGTCTTGCGCCTGGATGACGAAAACGGCTTTCCACTCGAGGCCTTTAGCGGAGTGCATCGTCGAGAGCACGAGCTCGGAGCGCGGCGCGTTGGATGCGAGCCCCTGGCCGCGGGCAGCGTTCGGGGGCTCGAGTGTGAGGTCTGTGAGCATCGACGGCAAGCTGCGATAACGCTCCACGAGTCCTACGAGTGTCTCGAGGTCCCGCTTTCGGCGCGGCCAGTCGTCGTAGCGCGTTTTGATCAGCGGGTCGAACGCTTCGACCGCCGCTTCGAGACAACGCGGCGGGGCCTCGCGAAGCGGCTCGATGGATTCGAGGAACGAGGCCAGCTCGTCGAGGCTCGCGCGCACTTTGCCCCGCGCTTTGTAGCTTCTCAAGCTCTTCACGAGAGACAGTCCGGACACAGCGTCCAAGATTTGCTTGGCTCCTTTTTTGCCGATGCCGTCCCGCATCAGCAGGACGCGCGACAGGGACAGATCGTCCTCGGGACGTTCGACGAGCTTCAAATGAGCGAGCACGTCTTTGATATGCGCCGATTCCATGAAGCGGAACCCGCCATATTTCACGTAAGGGATTGCGTGCCCACCGAGCTCGACCTCGAGCGCGAACGCATGACGGCTCGCGCGGAACAAGACCGCGATCTCGGAAAGCGGGATGCCTTGCTCGCGCAGCCGCCCGATCTCCTCCGCTACAAAGACGGCTTGCTCCTGCTCGTTCGAGCACTCGACGAGTAGTGGCCGGGTGCCTTCGGCCCGTTTCGTGAACAGACGTTTCTGAAACGCTTCGGACATTTGAACCATGAGTGCGTTGGCAACGTCGAGCACGGGCTGCGTGCTCCGGTAGTTCTCTTCGAGCGTCACGAGCTCCGCGTCGGGAAAGCTCTCCTTGAAATCAAAGAGATTCCGGTGGTTGGCGCCTCGAAAAGCGTAGATGCTCTGCGCATCGTCACCCACCACCATGAGGTTGCGGGACTCGCCGGCGAGCAGATGGGTAATGCGTGCCTGCAGGACGTTCGTGTCTTGATATTCGTCCACCATGACGTAGCGACAACGATCGTGGACGCGCGCCCGCGCCTCGTCACTTTGCTCGAGCAGGCGGATCAATAGAACGAGCAAATTGTCGAAATCAACGAGGTTGTGCTCGCTTTTGTACTTCTCGTAGCGGCTCGCGGCGATGCCGAGATAGTCCGTGATGTTGAAGAACTGAGAATATTCTCGAGCGACGATGTCCTCGATGGGGGCCTGTTGGTTGATCGATTTACTAATGATGGCCGCGATGGTCTCCCGGCGGGGAAGATCGAGCCCTTCATCGGTCAATTTGAGCTCCGTGCGGATGCCGCTCAGAATCTCGAAGACGTCCGATTGGTCGAGAATCGTAAAATTCGACGGGAGGTCGATGTCTCGTCCGTAGCGCCGGAGCGTTAGGTTCGCGAAGGAGTGGAACGTACCGCCTGCTACGGGCTCCCGCTCGTCGCCGAGCATCTTCGCGGCGCGCGCCACCATCTCCTGCGCGGACCGACGGGTGAAGGTCAGAAGAAGGATCGACTCAGGGGCCACGCCCGACTCGACGAGCTTAACGAGGCGATGGACGAGCGTGTGGGTCTTCCCTGTCCCCGCCCCCGCGATAACGAGAACGGGTCCTTCGAGAATTTCCGCCGCCCTGCGCTGGGCCGGATTCAGTGAGGTGCTCATGCGAGCAAGACGCTATCACGAAGCTTTTGACACTACCATGACGGGGTTTTCGCAAGCGCTATGTCAGTTTTCGTCACGAGAGGAAACCGAGTCGTTCATCAGCGTTGTCGACTCGGCGATTCTCTGCTCCACCTCGGCAAACTCATTCGCGCTCGCGTCGACGCGGCGGTCCGCGACCAGCCCGAGAGAGACCGTATCTTCTACCTCGCCGACGGAGATGCGCGCCTGGTAGTCTCCGGGCATGACGTAGGCGCCGGCGAAGCCCTCGAACACACGGATGTCATCGATGCAGCGCAAACCGTCGCGCCGCATATCCCAGACCCACTTGTTCGCACCGCGCTCTTTCGGCGGATACTCGATCTCGTAAGGCAGTCGCTGGTCCATATTGCCAGTGATGCAGCGTTCGAACTCTTCCTCTTCGCTGGAAAATCGGCGCACGAGATTGCCGTCGCTGTCGCGGATCTCGATCGACAGCGGACCCTCGTGCTCATCGCGAATGTGATAGTTGAGAACGCCGCCGCCGGTAGCGCCCATGTAATAAAGCTGAGGATTGCCGGGAACGCCGGCAACGGTAGTGACCCGGCCACCGCGATAAGGCCCGACCAGGCGCCACTCCATCGCCGAAAGCAGCGACGGGTCGACCGTCTCGCTTGCGAGCACGCTGCCGGCGCCGAGAGCGCCGATGACCGCAAGACTCTGAAAAAGAAAGATTCCTCGCCTACTAGAGACGGGCATAGATTCCCTCCGCAAGACCTTCGTTGACCCTTGTGAACGGGGCGGTTGTCCGAATTGGCTCCGTATTCTATACGAAAAGCGTACTCACGAGGCAACCTCCCGGACCGTGGCCCCGTCCAATCAGCCATGAAAGAGGTGCAACTGGCTTTCCGTAGTCTCCTTCGCAGCCCCGGCTTCACTCTAGTCGCCGTTTTGATGCTAGCTCTCGGTATTGGGGCGAGTACAGCGATCTTCACCGTCGTTTCCGGCGTGCTCCTGAAGCCTCTCGATTTCGAAGAACCGGAGCGCCTCATCCGTTTCTGGAGCCAATGGCACCAGTTCCCGCGAGGGTCGATCTCGGAGCCAGAATATTTCGACTATCTCGAGCTGAACGATGTCTTCGAGGCGCCATCGGCGAGACGGTCCAGCTCGAAGGCGAGCCTTTAACGGTCGTCGGCGTCATGCCGGAGGGCTTTACCTATCCTGACGTCGATACGAGCCAGCGCAGGAAGGAGATCGGTGTCCGCATGGCTCTCGGTGCGCTGTCCGGGCGGAGTCACTCCTAGGACGCTTTTTGGGAGCAGCACGCCTCCGGGATCGCCGCGCGGAGCACGTCGTCGATGTGGTCGACAAAAATGAACTCGATTTCCGATCGCACGTCGTCTGGAAGGTCGTGTAAATCCGCTTCGTTCTGACGCGGCAGAATGATGCGGGTGAGCTCTGCACGCCTCGCGGCGAGCACCTTTTCTTTGATGCCCCCGATCGGCAGCACCAGTCCCGTGATCGTGATCTCGCCGGTCATTGCCGTATCGTCGCGCACCGGCTTGCCGCAATAGAGCGATGCGAGAGCGGTCGCCATCGTGATGCCAGCGGACGGCCCGTCCTTGGGAATCGCGCCTGCGGGCACGTGGATGTGCACCCCTTCCTTGCGAAATCGCTCCGCGTCGATGCCGAAATCGTCTGCGTGGGACCAGAGGTAGCTCTGCGCGGCGCGCGCGGATTCCTGCATGATGTCTCCGAGCTGGCCCGTCATCGTGAGGCCGCTCCCGCCAGGAAGAAGCGTCGACTCGATATAGAGCACATCGCCGCCCGCCGGCGTCCAGGCCAGCCCGGCGGCTACACCGGGAGGCATGTCCTTGCGCGCTTTTTCGAGATGGAAGCGTTCGGGCCCGAGCATCTCGGTCAGGTCGTCGGGCGAGACCGTCACCTTCTCCGTCGAGCCTTCGGCGAACCCGACAGCCGTTTTGCGGATCACGCGACCGATGACGCGCTCGAGCTGCCTCAACCCCGCTTCGCGCGTGTAGCGGCGGATGATGCGCTCGAGGGTCTCGTCGAGCAGCTCGCACTGATCCGCGCGGACGCCGCTTTGTTCGAGCTGGCGCGGCAGGAGGTATTTCTTCGCGATGCCGAGCTTTTCCTCCTCGCTATAGCCGGTCAAGCTCAGAACCTCCATGCGATCCAGAAGCGGCTGCGGGATGGTGTCGAGTGTGTTCGCGGTCGTAATGAAGAACACGCTCGAGAGGTCGAACGGCATGTCGAGATAGTTGTCTCGAAACGTGTCGTTTTGCTCCGGGTCGAGAATCTCGAGCATCGCCGAGGCCGGGTCGCCTCGAAAGTCGCGCCCGAGCTTGTCGATCTCGTCGAGCATGAGCACGGGGTTATTGACCTTGGCGCGCCGAAGCGCTTGTAGGATTCGTCCCGGTAAAGCACCGATATAGGTTCGGCGATGGCCCCGAAGCTCGGCCTCGTCGTGCAGCCCGCCGAGGCTCATCCGCTGGAACTCGCGATTCTGCGCGCGCGCGATGGATTTACCGAGCGACGTCTTCCCCACGCCGGGCGGTCCGACGAAGAGCAAGATGGGCGCTTTCGCGTCGGGGTTGAGCTTCTGGACCGCGAGGTGCTCTAGGATGCGGCTTTTGATCTCGTCGAGGCCCAAGTGGTCTTCGTCGAGCACTTTTCTTGCGTGCGCCAGATCGAGCACCGCCTCCGAGCTCTGGTTCCACGGCAGCTCGAGGATGACTTCGAGATAGCTCCGGATGACGTTGGTCTCCGGGGACGCTTGCGGGAGCCGCGCGAAACGTTTCAGCTCACGCTCCGCTTCTTTACGGACGTCCTCGGGGAGATCCGCCTTGTCGAAACGCTCGCGAAGAAGCTCGACTTCCGCGCCCGCCTCGTCGGTCTCGCCGAGCTCCTCCTGGATAGCGCGCAACTGTTGCCGCAGCAGCATCTCACGCTGCTGTTTCGTCATCTCGCTCTGAACCTTGCTCGCGATATTCTGGCGGAGCTCGAGCACGTGCACTTCGTACTGGAGATAGCCATGCATCAGCCGAAGGCCTTCCGTAAGCTCATTGGCCGCGAGGAGCTCGTGCGCTTTTTGATGTTCGAGCCCCATCAGAGAGGCCAGAATGTAGAGCCAACGCAAGCGGTCTTCTTCGCTTCCGGCGAGCTGAGTAATATCGATCTCGGTCTGCGGCCGTGCGAGCGACAGTACTTTCGCGCCCAAATCCTTCACTTCTCGCTCGAGAGCCTCGACATCGGCGCCGCTATCGAGCGCCACTGGAGCCGGCTCGTACTTGGCGGTGATGAACGGCGTGGACTTTTCGAGCTCCCCGATACGAACGCGAAGCGTTCCTTGGACGAAGACTTGAACGCCTCCCGTGGGCAGCGGGACCAGCCTTCGGATGACGGCTTTCGTGCCGACCTCGAAGAGCTCTTCTCGAGACGGTGCTTGAACCGCGGCGTCCCGTTGTGCCACGACGAGGATCTCTTTTTCTTCCGTCGCCAAGGCGGATTCGATCGCGGCAATCGAGATGGGACGCCCCGCGGTGAGGGCCAGTCCCAAGTACGGAAAGAGCACCGCGTTTTTCAGCGGGAACAGCGGGAGGGTCAAAACGTTGTCGTCGCTCACGTGGTCATTCTCCCGTGTCGATCGTCACGATCAGCAAGCCGTCCAGGTACTCCGTCGTCACAGACGCCGTCTCTGCCGTGCACGGCAGCCGCAGGGTTCGCTCGAAACGCGAATAGGAGATCTCCATCGAATGATGGCGGAAGCCGCGCTCGATGAAGGAGTCACGACGGACACCCACAACGCGCAAGACGGACCCGTGCATTTCGACTTGAATGTCCTGAGGCTTCACCCCCGCGAGGTCGAATTTCACCACCCAGCCGCCGGGTGTACGGTACACGTCGGCTCGCGGTACGAACTCGAGGCCTCTACCGATTTCTTCGAACGCGTCGTACTTCACGAATGGATTCTAGCAAAAAGGACGAGACGGCCCGAAGATGGACGCCTGTGTATTTGAGCGCATGACGGTTCGCGGGGTAATGTACGGGTTGATGCCCAGGAGCAAGAATCATGACTAGATGGCGTGTATCGATGGGGCTCGCCTATGCGTTTTTATGCGGGACCGTTGCCGTGGCCCAGGAGAGCTACGATCCCGCGCGCTTCAAGAGCGGGACGATTCCTGGACAGCCGCCGCTCGCCTCGACCGGGGCCCTCGTCGTGGTCGAGCTCGAGATTGCACCCTCGGGCATCGTCACCGACAGCGTCGTGATCGACGATGGTCCGCCTTATACCGCCGCTATCACGAAAGCTGCGCGCACTTGGCGCTTTCGACCGGCCCGCGAAGATGGGGCGGCGGTCTTCGGCAAGGCGCTCGTCGTTGGTGTGTTTCGCCCGCCCGTTCTCATGGGCGGCGAGCTGCCAAAACCAACGCACGTCCAGGAGATTTCCGAGGACCTTCCCTACCCCACAGCAACGACCACACCGGTCTATCCCCCCACCGCACTATATGAGGGCATAGCGTTCGTGGAGGTTGAGATCGATGAAGGCGGATGGGTCCGAGAAGCCGTCCTACACACTACCGAAGAGGCCTATGACGCGCTTGCGCTCGAAGCGGTCGAGAAGTTCCGCTTTCGTGCAGCGCGGCGCAACGGAATAGCGGTCACTTCTTACGCCCTCGTCTTCTTCGGCTTCCGTCAGCCGCACACCGCCAGGCAGCCCCGCCGGTAGCGACGGGCGTCAAGCACTCTATTGATCCGGCTCGATGTGCACCGTCACATCGTCCATCGAGAACTTCTCGAGAAGCACCTGCTCGATGGCGTCGGCGACCTCGTGGGCCTCACTCGTCGGCAATTCGGGCGCGACGGCGATCACGACATCGACCGCGGGCTTCGACCCCACCCAACGTGAGCGTACCCTCCGGACTTTACGCACGCCGTCTACGTCTCGGAGTATCTCCACGATCTCCTCGGGCTCGTGGGAGATGGTGTCGACGAGAACGGGTATGGCCCGACGAAAGAGCCCGTAAGCGAGATACATGACGAGCAGCGCCACGAGCAGCGCGAACACCGTGTCGAGCCACGGATAGCCCCGGGCGGCTAATTGCCAGCCCGTGATGACGACGATGGTCGTCATCACGTCGGCGAAGGTATGCTGAGCGTCCGCGTTCAGGATTTGAGAGTCGAGCTTCTGAGCCCAGCGACGCTCCCAAACCGCAAGGCCCGTATTCACGACCAGCACGCCTAACATAACAGCGAGTCCCCAGCCGGTCGCAACGACTTCTCGCTCCGATCGATCGAGCGCGCGGATGACGATCTCGATCGCGAGAACCACGAGGAGCATGGCTAGTCCGAAAACGGCGAGCGTCTCGAATTTTTGATGTCCATAAGGGTGTTCTCGATCCGGAGGCTCGCTCGCAATTCGGATGACGACGAGGGCGACGACGTTGTTCGCGAAATCGGCCAAGGAGTGAATGGCGTCACCCACGAGCGCGAGCGAGCCGGTCTTGAACCCCACCGTTGCTTTTGCAACGAGGACTAAGAGATTGCATGCGCCCTCGACGAGAAGAACATTGCGGACTTTCGAAGACATTCGGGATCCTATGGCCCCGATTCTAGCAGGCCGCCACGCTCCCCCGGGCTGAGGAAGTGGCGACGAAGATGACCGTACACAAACGGATGACGAGCCAAGTTCAGGACTTTGACTTGATGTACTCAATGTCGACCGCGCACGCGGTACTTCCTTTGCTCAGGCCAGAATCTTTTCGGCAACCACGCCCGCAACGTCCGTCAGCCGGAAGTCCCGCCCGCTGAACCGATGCGTCAGCTTCTCGTGATCCATCCCGAGCAAATGCAGAACCGTCGCGTGGAAATCGTGGATGTGCATGCGGTCCTCGACAGCGTGGTAGCCGATGTCATCGGTCGCGCCATAGACGAACCCCGCTTTGACCCCGCCTCCCGCCATCCAGATCGTGTAGCCGTAGGGGTTGTGGTCGCGCCCGTCTCCGCCTTCCGAGACCGGCGTGCGCCCGAACTCCCCCGCCCAGATGACGAGTGTATCCTTCAGCAGATCGCGCGATTTGAGATCGCGAATGAGACCAGCAATCGGACGGTCGACCTCGAGCGCGTTTTGGCTGTGGAGGGAGAACAAGTTCGTGTGCTGATCCCACTTATAGCTGTGGGTGCATTGGATATAGCGCACGTCCCGCTCGGCCAGTCGGCGTGCCAGCAGACATTGCCACGCGAAGTCCGCGGTGACGGGATCGTCGAGCCCGTAGAGCTTCTTGGTCGCCTGCGATTCACTCTCGACATTGAAGGCCTCCGGCGCCTCTACTTGCATGCGTGCCGCGAGCTCGAAGGATTGGATGCGGGCTTCGAGCTCTGGATCGTAGCGACGCATGGCGGCGTGGCGGCGGTTGATGTTCTCGAGCATCTCGAGCTCGTAGCGTTGCTGCTCGCCCGTCAGCTCTTTCTGGATGAGATATTCGATCGGCTCCGCGCGCAGCGTCTCTATCTCGAGCCCCGCATGTCCGATGGCCGTTCCCTGATAGATGCCGGGCAAGAAAGCCGAGCTCCAATTTTTGGCGCCACCATGCGAAAGCGTGGGCTTGATGGTAATGAACCCCGGCAAATTTTCGTTCTCGCTGCCGAGGCCGTATATCGTCCAAGACCCCATGCTCGGACGGGTAAACGTACTCGTTCCCGTGAACGTTTGTAGGAGAGCCGCGCCGTGGTCGACGCCTTCTCCCACCATCGAGCGGATGATGCAAAGCTCGTCCACGACGTCTCGCAGGTGGGGAAACAAATCGCTCACCGGGATGCCGCTCTCTCCTCCTGGATGGAAATCCCAAAGAGGCTTCATCAACGGGCCCGCGGGGTGCTCGTCGTCGAAAGCCAGAGGGCGTTTGAAAGGAAGCGGCTTTCCGTGATCGCGATAAAGCCGCGGCTTGGGGTCGAAGATGTCGATGCTCGATGGGCCGCCATGCATGAAGAGAAAGATCACGCGCTTCGCGCGGGGCGTGAAATGAGGAGCACGTGGCGCCATTGGGTTCTGGGCGGTGGCCGCGAACGCCGTTTTGTCGCCGAGCAAATCTGAAAGACCGAACAGGCCGAAGCCGTAAGCGGCTCCGCGCAGGAGCCCTCTACGGTTGACAGGTTTTCTGAACAACTCTTTATACATCGATGCGTCTCAGTCTACGTAGATGAACTCGTTACTGGCGATCAAAATCTTGCAGAAGCTCTTCCACGCGTCGTGCACCGCAAGATCCCCAGGACCATCGTGGACGAACTGCTCCAAATAATCACCACCTGATTCGATTTCCTCCGCGGTCGCGTAGCGATTCAGAATCGTGAGATAAGCTCGATCGATGCGCTGTGCGACATCCCCGTCGGTCTCTTCGAGAAGCGACGCCGCCAAATTGCCGGCGCGTTCGGCGACGAAGTCGCTGTTCATCATGAATAGCGCCTGCGGCGGCACGTTCGTGCTCGCCCGCTTCGCCACCGAGTTCACCGCATCGCCGAAATCGAACAGCCCGAGAAGCGTCGGCAAATTAGCTCGGCGGAGAGGCAAATAAACCAGCCGCCGGTGGATCGTTAACGGATCGAGGCTGAGCCGCTCGTTGCTGTTCTCGAGATCGGTCCCGACGCCATCGTCGAGCGTGCCCCCCATAGAGAGGTCGAGCGAGCCGTCTATGGCAAGCAGACCGTCACGGAGTTCCTCGACAGCAAGCCTGCGCCGACTGAAGTGCGACAAAAAGCGGTTCTCGGGATCGCGCGCATAGGCCTCAGGCGTAATGTCACTCGACATGCGATAGGCGCTCGAGCGCAGGATGCGGCGGTGCAAATCCTTTACCGACCAGCCGCTCTCGACGAACCGACGAGCGAGAAAGTCGAGAAGATCTGGATGACTCGGGGCCTCTCCCATTTTTCCGAAATTGCTGGGTGTACGGACTAACCCTTCGCCGAAATGCCACTGCCACACGCGATTCACCATCACGCGAGCGGTGAGAGGATGCTCGGGATCTGTGAGCCACTGCGCGAGCTCGAGCCGCCCACTCCCAGAAGGGTCAGGCGGTGGATGGTCGTCTCCGAGAATCGAAACAAATCCGACGGGTGCGTCTTCCCCTAGACTGCGATAATCCCCTCGAAGAAACACTTTCTGCAAAACTGGCTCGCCCTCCGCGACGGCGGTCGCCATCGGGGGCGTGGGCGGCGCTGCCTTTTCGAGCGCTTCGAGCTGCTCTCCGAGCGAACGCAAACGTGTGAAGGTCTCCGCGGAGAAAACGTCTTCGTAGGCCTCTTCGGAGACGGCCATCGGACCGTCTTCGTGGAAGTGGACGTCGTAGAAGAAGCGGTCCGTTCCCTCGAGAACCTCGGGACGCCTCGGCGGAGGCTCTTCCATCTCCGGACGCAAGGACAGGATCTCGCTCCATCGTTCTTCGATACTCACGTTCCAGACGGCGACACGGGCCCGGTCTTGCTCACCATAGGCTCGCGCCTGCTCGGAACGCGCGCCCGGAGAGGCTTCGCGCCACGCCAGCATGTGCGGTCGAGGAATGTCACGCGGCGTGAGGTAGGCCACCCAGGATTCCAGAAGATCCGGTTCGAGTCCCAACGAGTTGGCGACCGCCTCCGCGTCCGCGTCCGCGTCGGTGTCCTCACTGCCTCCGTAGACGCGCTCAGCCGCGAGCATATAGGCCTCCGTTTCTGGAAGAAGCTGCTCATTGCGGCGCGCGAGCGCCTGGTCGACGACCTGCTGGATGTCGGCCTTCTTATGGAGGATACGGTTCTGCGCGCGGCGATAGATCTCATAGGTCGACTCGGGCACGAGCGGTCGGGACAATAGCTTGGCGACGTGCGTCGTCGCATCCGCGAAGCTTTGGGTGCGCGCAAAAATAGAGACCATGGAGTAGTAGTCTCGCGTCGGGATGGGATCGAATTTGTGATCGTGGCAACGCGCGCAGGTCACGGTGAGCCCGAAAAAGGCTTTCGAGACAACGTCGAGCTGCTCGTCATAGACGTCGTAGAGCATGCGCTTTTTATCTTGCTGCGCGAGCGCTTTGGGACCGAGCGCGAGAAAACCCGTCGCCACGATGCCTCGAACGTTCACTTCTCCGCCGTCCTCGGCGGGAAGAAGATCGCCCGCGACCTGCTCCTGCACAAAGCGGTCATACGGCAAGTCTTCGTTGAAGGCGCGGATGACGTAGTCGCGGTAGCGCCACGCATGCGGATAGCGATGGTCCTCATCGTTGCCCGTGGAATCCGCGTAACGTGCGACATCCAACCAGTGCCGTCCCCAGCGCTCTCCGTAGCGCGGCGAAGCGAGCAATCTCTCGACGACCGCCTCGAATGCCGACGGCGAGTCATCGGAGACGAAGTTCCGAATCTCATCTTCGGTCGGCGGGAGTCCCGTGAGGTCGTACGTCACCCGCCTCAAAAGAGTGAGCTTGCCCGCCGGCGGCGCGGGCTCGAGACCCTCCGCTTCGAGTTTCGCGAGTAGGAAACGATCGATGGCGCTGGCCGACGAGCCCGCGACCGCCGGCGGGGTCGGATCGCCTATCGGCTGAAACGCCCAGTAGCTCCTTTGTTCTTCGGTGAAAGCCGGCGTTGCGTTGGAAGGCGCCGACACAGCCACCGGACCCGCGTTGTTGGGCCACGGCGCTCCCATCTCGACCCAAGCGCGCAAGGCATCGAGCGCCTCGGGCTCGAGCCTGCCATCCGGAGGCATCTTTACGCGCTCCTCATAACTGATTGCGGCGAGTAGTCGCGAGCGCTCCGGTGCTTCTGGGTGCAAGAGCGGGCCTGTTGTGGCCCCCTTGGCGAATCCTTCGGCGCTCGTTAAATCGAGCCCGCCTTCCAACACTGCCGGGTTGTGACACGCGACACAACGCTCGACGAGGATGGGGCGAATCGATTTTTCGAAAAGCTCCCTGTCGACCTCCTGAGCCGGCAGAAGCGGCGACAAGAGGCCGAACAAGAGCGCGAGCGAAGGATTTGGGGCCATGTCCTAGTTCAGGCGTTCGGAATAGTTCACGCCTACGTAAATGCGCGTGACGTTTCCACTCTCGTCCAGCGCGAAGCGAACAAGCTCCCCATGAGGGCCGCCTCCGGTAGCCTTCAGCCGAAACAGGTGCTCTTCCACCGGAACGAGGATGCCTTTGCTCGTGGTCGGATCGTCACTCATTAGAGAAAGCAGCACGAGCTCGTCGTCCAGGATCATGACCATGCGGTCGCCACCACGAGACCGGTAGGTGCCGGTATAGAGCGTCCAGCTCGGGTCGGCTTTTTGCGGCGGCGCGTCGCCCTTCACCGCTTCCACGATCGCCGGCGCGACCCACTCATAGGCCTTCCGCACATAGCGGTTGGGATTGCCGTCCCCACCATTTGTGAAGACGACGACGCCGATGTGCTCCTTGGGACTGAGCATCGTATTGGTGCGATAGCCGGGATAGCCCCCGCCATGTCCAACGAGGTCCCGCGCGTCGCTATGCGTGATGCCGAAGCCGAGGCCCCGGCCCCCCGTCCAGGTTTCGTTGAGGAAGTGCACACGCTGCATCTCACGCAGTGTGCTCGCGCGCAAAACTTCCTTGTCACCACCGGCGCGAAGCCGCATCTGCCAGGCGAGAAATCGCAGCATGTCTTCGACGTTCGACGACAAACCGGTCGCGGGATCGAAAGCGCGCGCGTCTACGAAAGGCATGACCTCTCGCGAATGGTCGGGCATCGGGCGGCCATATCCGGTGGCGAGACGCTTTTTGTGCTCGGCACTCGGGACACCGACGCTCGTCGAGTCCATCCGAAGCGGCGTGAGGATCTCGCTCTCGACATATTCTTTGTAAGAACGCCCCGACACGACTTCGACGATCATACCCGCGAGTGACAGGCCGAGATTCGAGTACTTGAAGCGATCGGCACGACGGTAGGTCGTTTCCTGCTCCGAGACCGTCTCCTTGACTTGCTCGAGCGTCGGGAACTCGTACTCCGTCCACGCGGGATGGATCGACTCGCGCGGGATGCCGGCGCTATGCGTCAACAAATTCCAGATCGTGATGGGCGGAGACTCTGGATGCCGGTCCTTCATGTCGAACCAGGGAAGATATTTCACGATAGGATCGTCGAGGCGCAGCTTGCCCGCGTCTCTCAGCTGCAGGACCGCGATCGAGGTAAAGAGCTTGGAGTGCGACGCAATACGAAAGATGGAGTCGGTCTCCATCGCCGCATCCTCCGCGGTGTTGGCGTGGCCATAAGCTTTCTGCCACACGACTTCCTGCTCGTGGACGATGCCGATCACGAGCCCTGGGAGCCCGTTATACTTCATCTGTGTCTGGATCCACGCATCCAGAAGCTCTATCTGCGAGGCGACGGCCGTGTCTTTCGATAGATCAGCGGCGAAACCCGGACACGCCAATGCCCAGATAGAAACGGCGATTGCCAGCGTTTTCTTCATCTCGACCTCCCGAAGTTGGCGAGCGTAACACTCAACGCGCACGAGCGCCACAGTGCGGCGCCTATACTAACGGGCAATGACGTGGCTGACTCATTTGCATCGATGGCTGGGGCTCGCGCTAGGCCGGCCCTTCGTCGTCTGGTTTGGCTCGGGGATAGTCATGATCTCCGCGCAAAATGCCCGAGCTCACCGAGGCTGAAGCACTCCCCGAGCTCGCGCTCGATAAGGTCGCACTCACCCCGACCGCGGCCGCTCGCGCGAGTAGGGATTGGAGGCGCGCCTGTGCGGGTCCGTTTGCACATGCTCGCGGGCCGTCCCGCTTACGAGTTTCTCGGCGCCGGTTCCGTGACGAGTGTGTTCGCCGATAACGGCGAGGTCTTCGAAGGCTATTCGGAAGCGCGTGCGGTCGAGCTCGCTAAAACGTAACGTAACGGTCCGGATTCGGCGGGCGCGAGGCGAAACACATCGGGCGCATTCATCTGGAATCCGTCGATCAGTGGACGTTGGCCGGAAGGTATCGGCCGTTGATGCCGCTTCACAAAATCGAGGTCGAGGGAGGCGTTCTCTACATCTCCGACCGCAACGGCGCCGTCGTTCTCGCCACTACGGGCCGCAGTCGGATGGCCGCCTGGCTCGGCGCCATCCCTCACTGGCTGTACCTCCGGGCGCTCAGGTCTCGACGCGCTCTGTGGTCCCAAGTCGTCCTTGGACATCCGCACTCGGAACGCTCGCTTGTGCTCTCGGCATTGCCATAGGGCTGATACGTTGGTCGCCGCGCAGGCGCGCCCCTCTTGCGGGAATCGGCCTCACTCGGATTCCCTTCTCGGCTGGCTCCGCTGGCATCACATCCTCGGCCTCACTTTTGGGGCCTTGGCGCTCACGTGGACTTTCAGCGGGTTGTTGTCGATGAATCCCGGGAACTGGAGCCCGTCGACCGACGCCACGCCGGAACAACGTCGCCATTTCATGGGTGGCGATTGGAACACGAGGGCTACCCACAACCGGACGCGAACCTGCTTCGATGCGCAGAGGGAACGCTCGAGGAGATGAGCTCTTTCAGTTCCAAGGGCGGCTATATTTCGAGCTGCGCGCGTCTACCGGTCCGCCCACCATCGCACACGCCGACAGCAAGGAGCCTCTCTGTCTCGACCAGATGCGCGAGAGCGATTTGCTGGTTGCCGCGACCGACGCTGTCACGGGAGGCCGCATCGCCGAGATGAAGCGCTTGAACAACTACGACGCCTACTATTACAGAAGGGATGGCCAGTGTCCCCTTCCCGTCCTCCGCATCCAATACACCGACCCCGAGCGCACATGGCTCTACATCGACCCGCGCCGCGGCGACGTCACCTCACGCTATGTGGCGAGGAGCCGCTGGAACCGATGGCTCTACCACGGACTCCACAGCCTCGACTTCCTTTTCCTGATTCGGCGACGCCCTCTCTGGGACGTTATCGCGCTCGGACTCCTGCTCGGTGGACTCGTGTTGAGCGTGACAGGCGTGGTGGTCGGATGGCGGTATTTGCAGGACCTTTCAAGGTTCTTCTCGTCCTGGGCCGTAGACCACTCCGCCTGGACACAGGACGTGAGAAACAATCAAGTTCGCGAGGACGGCGCCAAAA
>SMYC01000326.1 GCA_004356105.1 Acidobacteriota bacterium
GGCGCGAGCCCTTCTCTTCGCGGGCGACAACTTCATCGTGACAAACAAGAGCGAGCTAGAGGTCAACGACGAGACCCGCGCATCCGCGGCCCGCTGCCTCGAGCGACCCATCGAGGCGCTCTTGCCTTCCCATGGCCGCCCTGTCACGGACCGCGACGCCATCAACTCGCTGCGGAAACGACTGCGAACATAAGGTTCGAGCCCTACGCGTCGAACGCGTTGATGCTGTCGATGAGCTGTCGGAGGCGACCGAAATCGTGCCGGTTGAAATCGAGCCCGACGCGTGCGAGACCTTGGAAATGAGTCCCGCGCTCTTCGCGAATAGGCTGACTTCGGGCGATCTCGCCCGAGCGCAGCACGTCCTGAAAGCCGTCATTCAGAGTGGCAAGCTCGTCGTCGGTGAGGTCGCGCTCGAGCCGGAGCACGAGCTTATCGTCGAAGTAGCGGGACGAGTGGTAAACGCGATAAAAGCGCATGACCTCCTCGACCGCTTCTTTGGGGTTTTTCACGATACGAAACAGCGACAGATCTTCCTGCGAGATCAGACCGTGGCCCAGCATCCGCTGTTCGATGAACCGAACCAGATCTCTGAAATAGCCCGTCTCCGGGCTTTCTACCATGACGACGGGTAGCGGCGTCTGCTTGCCGGTCTGGAGCAGGGTCAGAACTTCGAAGCACTCGTCGAGCGTCCCGAACCCACCCGGAAAAAGGACCACAGCATGGGACTCTTTCAACAAAAAGAGCTTCCGAGTGAAGAAGTAGCGGAAGCTCATGAGCTTCTTCTTGTCGCCGCGAATGGTCTCGTTCGCAGATTGTTCGAACGGCAGCTTGATATTGACACCGATACTCAAGCTGCGGCCGGCGCCTTGGTGAGCGGCGCCCATGATACCGCTCCCCGCGCCTGTGATAACCATCCAGCCCGCCTTGCCCATGAGCCTGCCGAACTCGACCGCCCGCTCGTGATCGCCGTGCTCCGGCAGCGTGCGCGCCGACCCGAACACCGTCACTTTGCGGGCCCGGCGAAACGGCGTGAACATTTTGAAGGCCCGGCGCATCTCCTTCAGCGCCGTGTTCGCAATCTTCAAGTCAACATATTTCGCGCAGTCGATGCCGAGCCGAAGAGCCGTCGTCGCCATTTCATAAACAGAACGGCGCTCCGCATCCGTGCAGCATTCGTTGACGAGTGCCCTGAGCTTCCCGTCGATCTCCGGGTCCCCCGTGGAATATTGTGATTCGCGCATGACTCCGTTTTCTACTTTCAACTACCCGCTAGCCAGTGAGGAAGTTCTATACCCAATCTAGCAAATCCCCACCCCCCGGTCTCGTCCCAAAAAGCCACTCCTCTCATCTTCTTTCTCTTGTTCTTTTTCTTTGCGTCTTCGCGCCCTTTGCGCCTTTGCGTTACGCTTTTCTAATATCGATCGAGCCGAAGCGCCCTCAAAACCAAACAAACCGCGCCAGAAAAAAACCGGCGACCAAATGCGCCCCCCAGTGGAGCTCGCGACCACGCCCGCTCATCAGATACAGCACCGATGTCGAGATGAACCCAAACGCAATCCCCTCCGTGATGCTCGTCGTGAGCGGCATCATGATTATCGTCAAGAAGGCCGGGATCGCTTGGTGAGGCTCGCTCCATTTGATGTCCCCGACAGACGCCATCATGAAGACGCCGACAAGAATCAGGGCAGGTGCAAGCGTGGGATAGAGAGTGACACCGTCCCCCACATCGAGGCCCCCGCCCACGACGCGCAGCAAAGGGTAGAAGAACACCGAGATCGCGAGAAGAAAAGCCGTTGCCACCGAAGCGAGCCCCGTGCGGCCGCCGGCCTGCACGCCCGCGGCGCTTTCGACGTAGCTCGTCACGGTGGAGGTCCCGGCGAGCCCGCTGACAACCGAGCCTGCCGCGTCCGCGAGGAAAGCTTCACGCGATCGAGGAAGCTGGCCGTCTACGCTCAGCCCGGCCCGCTCGCTAACGCCGATGAGTGTGCCCACGGTGTCGAACAGATCGACGAAGAGGATGACAAACACGATCGCTAAGATATCTTGCTGTTCGAAAAGACCCTTGAAGTCCGCCGCGAAGAGTCCGGCCGTAAGAGAATCCGGAAGCCCAAAAACCCCCTGAAACTCGGTGAGCCCGGTGATCATGGCCACGATCGCCGACGCCAAGATTCCGACGACGATCGCCGCGTCGATACGGAGCACTGTCAAGATCGACGTCACCGTGAGACCGAAAAGAGTGAGAAGCGCCGCTTTGCTGCCGAGATCGCCCAGCCCAATATGGATGCCCGGCGCTGCGGCTACGATCCCACCCCACCTCAGCCCGACGATCGCTATCAAGAGACCGATCCCCACCGCCATGCTCTTTTTCAAGTGGTCCGGAATGCTCTCGATGAGGCGCGTACGGAGTTTCCAGATGGAGGCGAGCACAAAAAGACCGCCGGCGATAACGACCGCCGCGAGGGCCTGTTCCCACCCATAGCCGTACCCGCCCGCTGTTACGGGTCCGCATATGGTAAAAGCGAAAAAGAAGTTCTGGCCCATTCCTGGAGCGAGAGCAACGGGATAGTTGGCGTGGACGGCCATCCAGAGCGTCGCAAAAGCCGAAGCGAAGCACGTCGCCGCGAGAACAGCGCCCTGGTCCATGCCCGTGACGCTCAAGATGGCAGGGTTGACCAGCAGAATATAGCTCATGGCCATATAGGTGGTCAGACCGGCCAATAGCTCAGTGCGTACAGAGCTTCCGCGCTCTTCGATCTCGAAGGTCCTTTGCAGCCAATGGATTAGGGTTGTCTCTGTCATTGTGCTAGAATGCTTGCTTTGGTAGTGGGGCGAGGTCCCCCGAGGAGGAATGGCATTGGCTCATAGTCTTTCGGCAATCAAGCGAGTGCGGCAGAACGAGAAGCAACGCCTGCGCAACCGCTCGTACCGTACCCGTCTGCGAACGCAGATCAAGAAACTTCGGGCAGCCATCGACGCCGACAAAGCCGACGAGGCCAAGAAGTTGTTGCCCGACACGATATCGCTCTTGGATCTCCTGGTAAAAAAACGCATCCTTCACAGAAACACCGGCAACCGCTACAAATCCCGGCTCACACGCCGGCTCTCGGCGCTCGCTGCGAGCTGACACCCCTTCCACCTCCCGCGCAAAGCGAGATCGTAAGACTCTCCAGAAAGATCCGCGCCGGGAGGCCGCTCGATTTGAGTACCCGATCCGTGTCGGTGAGTGATCGCAACGCTCTGTCGAGCGCCGCGCGGTCGAAACGCCGCGCCGCCTCGGCAAGACCTTTCGCCGCGAAAGGCGGCACCCCGAGAACTTTCGCAAGGCTTTCCCCACGAAAGGGCGAGCTCTGAAATTCCTTGGCCATCCGGAGCTGCCCCACCAAACGATCCACCAGCGCTAGAATCCGGAGCGGCGGCTCCCCTTCTTCGAGCAATCGACCCAGCTGCTGGAGCGCTTTTTTGGCATCCCCCGCCGCCAGCGCGTCCGTAAAACGAAAGATACTTTGCGCTTTGCCACGCCCGAGCACCGTCGCGATCGTCTCGAGATCGAGCTTCTCTTCTCCAGCATAGAGCGAGAGCTTTTCGACCTCGTTCAAAAGGTGTCTCAAATCTCCACCGGACTCGGAGACGAGGAAGCGCACCGCGCTCTGTCCTAGGCGCAGCTTGCGCTCTTTCGCTTGCTCGCTCACCCAGTCTTCCAGCTCCGGGGTCTTCGGCGTGTCGCAAGAGATGATCGACGTTCTCTTTTCGACCTCTTTCCACGCCTTGCGTCGTTTGTCCGGGGATTTCGAAAGCTCGAGCAGCAGAATCGACTGGGGAGACGGGTCGTCGAGATAAGCGCGCAGCTCTTCGGATTTTTCGAGGAGCTTCTGCGCGCGCTTGACGATCACAACCCTCCGGCCGCCGAGCATGGGCAGCAGATTAGCTGACATCGCCACTTCGGCGCCGTCCGTCGCCTCGCCGTCGAAACGGTCAAGGTTGAACGGCGATTCCTCATCCCCGAGAACGTGGTGCTTTATCTTGGCGACAGCCAGCTCACGCAGGAGGTCTTGCTCGCCCATGATGACGTAGACCGGCTCGAGCTTCCCCTGATCGAGGTGCGCGGCTAGCCGGTAATATGAGAGCTTCACACGAGACCGCGCTCAGAAAGCCTCGAGAATGGCGCTTACCAGCGATTTCGCAAACTCCTCAGCCAGGCGCTGCATCGTCAAACCTTCTTGATCGAAAAAGTCCTCTTCGTCCTCTCCGATCTCGAAGTCATCCCGAAACTGAAAGCTACTGCTCTGCCAGATCACCTTGTCCGCGATGAGATCTTTGAACTCGACTTGGGCGCGGATGACGACCGTATAAGTCGCTGCCTGGCTCGAGGAAATCTCGGTATTGCCGCCTTCGAGCACTGAGGGCGCCGAGTTGAAAGACATGATTATACCCGTCATTACTGCATCGGCTCCAGCGACCTCCGCTTGGATTTTGTAGCGGCCACGGGCGTTGAACTCGTCGACGACTTTGAACGTAACGATCTCTTCGATGGCGATTTGATCGCTCCGGTTCTCGAATGTTGGGATCGCGACCACGGCAATATAGTCGGGAAGGAAATTTCCCTTGCCTGCCAGGCTGTAACCGCATCCACTCAAAGTGATCCAAAGGGCGCTCAGTAGAGCGAACCGCAAAGCTCTCATAACATCACTCCTGTTGTAGCTCCGCTGCGACACGCGGGACGACGACTACGTTGACGAGGCGATTCGGGACGACGACCACACGCTTGATTTCCATGCCGTCCAGGAGCCCCTGGATTTTCTCGTCCTCGAGAGCGAGCCGTCTGACTTCGTCTTCCGTTTGATTGGCAGGAAGTGTCAGCCGGCTGCGCACTTTGCCATTGACTTGGACGACGAGCGTGATGGTATCCTCGGCGGCAACGGCCCGATCGTAGACCGGCCACGTCGCCGACGTGAGACCTTTTCGGTTTCCGAGGATCTGCCAAAGCTCCTCCGCGATATGGGGCGCGAAAGGGCTCAGGAGAAGGATCACGGTCTCCGTCGCTTGGCGGATCACTTTCCAAGTGTCCGAGCGATGAGGGCGTGGATCGATCGACTTGTAGAGCTCGTTCACGAGCTCCATGATCGCCGAGATGGCGGTATTGAAGTGAAGCCGTTGTTCGATGTCGCGCGTTACCCGCATGATCGTCTGATGCGTCTTGCGACGAAGAGCCGTCTCGCTCTCGGCCCACTCTTCGTTTCCTTCAATTGGAGACGTGGAGCCGAGCGCATCTTTCTCGTTCTCGACGAAACGCCACACCCTTTGGAGAAATCGTGAGGGTCCTTCCAAGCGCTGATCGGTCCAGTTGATTTCCTTTTCCGGCGGCGCCTCGAAGAGCATATAGATCCTCACCGTGTCGGCCCCGTATTTTGCGATGAACATTTCCGGGTCGACGACGTTGCCTTTGTTCTTCGACATCTTCGCGCCGTCTTTGATGACCATGCCTTGTGAGAGCTGCGTCGTCACCGGCTCGTCGATCTCGACGAGGCCGAGGTCGCGCATCATCCTGGTCCAGAAACGGCAGTAAATCAGATGAAGGATCGCGTGCTCGATACCCCCGATATAGAGGTCGATGGGAAACCAATAGGACACGGCTTCAGGCGAAAACGGCAGGTCCTCGTTCTTCGGATCGACATAGCGATAGAAGTACCACGACGAGTCCACGAAAGTGTCCATCGTGTCGGTCTCGCGCCGCGCCACACCGCCGCATTCGGGACACTTGGCGTTCACGAAGTCTTCGTTCTCACCGAGAGCCGACCCCCCCGTGCCGGTGATCGTGACGTCGCGCGGGAGAACAACCGGGAGCTCGCTTTCCGGTACCGGCACCACGCCGCACTCGCCGCAATAGATCATAGGGATCGGAGTCCCCCAGTAACGCTGGCGGGAGATGCCCCAGTCGCGAATCCTGTATGTGATGGCCGCTTTGCCGAAACCAGCATTAACCGCATGTGCCGTCATCGCCGTGATGGCTTCTTTGGAAGGAAGTCCGGTGAACTCGCCCGAGTCCACGACGGTTCCGTAATCCGAGGATGCGGTCTCGAGCGCGTCGTCTTCACCTGGCCCCGATTGAACCACCGGGCGGATCGTCAGCCCGTATTTCTTCGCAAAAGCGAAGTCGCGCTCATCATGCGCGGGCACGGCCATGACCGCACCGGTGCCATAATCCATGAGTACATAATCCGCGACCCAAATCGGAACCGACTCGCCGTTGAAAGGGTTGACGGCGTCGTGCCCGGTGGCGATGCCGGTCTTCTCTCGGTCTTCGGCCAAGCGCGTGTCTTTATCCTCGGACTGCGCCTTTTTGACATAGCTCGCGACTTCTGGATTCGTAGAAGCGAATCGCGCCGCGAGAGGATGCTCGGGAGCCAGCACGACGAAGGTCGCACCATAGATGGTGTCCACGCGTGTCGTAAAGACACGGATGGACTCCGATACATCCGGAACCGCGAAATCGATCTCGGCCCCTTCCGAGCGGCCGATCCAGTTTTTCTGGAGCGTAAGCACCTTGCCCGGCCAGCGGTCCATGGACTCCATCGCCGCCAGAAGCTCGTCGGCATAATCGGTGATCTTCAAGAACCACTGCTCGAGCTCTTTCTGAACAACTTCCGCGTCGCAGCGCCAGCAGCGCCCATCGATGACCTGCTCGTTCGCAAGAACCGTCTTGTCGTCCGGACACCAGTTGACCGACGCCATCTTTCGATAAGCCAAGCCCTTCTTCCACATCTGGATGAAGAACCACTGATTGAAGCGGTAGTACTGAGGATCACAGGTTGCGAACTCACGCGACCAAGCGTAAGAAAAACCCATCCGCTTGAGCTGCGTCCTCATGTGCTCGATATTCTTGAGCGTCCACTCCTCGGGATGTTTCTGGTTCTTGAGCGCCGCGTTCTCCGCGGGAAGTCCGAGCGCGTCCCAACCGATGGGATGCAGCACATTGAACCCGCGCATCCGCTTGAAGCGCGCCACCGCATCTCCAATCGAATAGTTGCGGACATGCCCCATGTGGATATTCCCGGAAGGATAAGGAAGCATCTCCAAAACATAATATTTGGGACGCTTCGGGTCTTCGCGAACCTCGAAAGCCTTACTATCGAGCCACTTCTTCTGCCATTTCCGCTCGATCCGCTCGAAATCGTAAGTCGTCATCCTCTCCTCAAAACCAAACGAAACCCCCGTATGTATAAACCGAAACTCATGTTAGCACAGGCCCCGCCTTCGCCAAGGCTTCGGCGGCAAGCCCGCTTGGTTCCGCGAGGCAAGCCCAATGTCCTCGTCAGAGGACTCGGTTCGTCTCAGTTGGGAGACATCCGAGAACGTAGGCTCGACGGGTTCCAACGCTATCTCCTTTTATTGTTTGCCCTTACACGCTTCCATGCGATTGGCATTTGTTGTGCTAGAGGAAGTGGTAGATCGAGGCTCGGGCCCAGACTTCTTGGCTGGCGCATTCTTACCGGGGCCCGGGTCCTCGGTAAAGGCATTAAATCGGACGGAGGTACTCGTGGGTTCTGGGACGACATCGATGGCATCGGGGGCGGGCTTTTTCGCTTTGGCTTAGGCGGCGGCGAGTGTAGCCAAGGTTTTGGAACGTTTCCCCGGGGCATCGGGAGGTCTTTGACCCACTAAGGGAAGGGCGGTGGCTTTCGGGTCATCGCCTTTCCACCTCGTCATGACGCTCCCTCCAAGCTCTCGATCGCCTCGCGAATGACCTCCGCCTGCTCGTCGTCCATCGGAAGCTCGAGCGTTTGCTTGAGCACCGCGACCGCTTCATCGGGCCGCTCGAGGCGCTCGAGAAGCGCCGCAAGGTTCAGGAAAGCGGGAATAGAGCTAGGACTCTTGCGGATGGACTCCCGATAGGCGCTCTCGGCACCCGCATCGTCCTCGAGAGCTTCCGAGACCACCGCGAGCGAGAACGCCGCACCTACGTAATCCGGGTCGCGCTCGAGAAGCGCCACCAGAGCCCCGCGCGCTCCTATGTAATCCTCCGAGCTATGAAGAGCAATCGCGAGGTTGAAGGCTGCACCGTCATGCGGCTCGTCCCGTTCGGCGAGTGGACGCAAAAGCGTAATCGCCTCGACAAAGCGCTGCTCGGCCAACCTCACGGCCCCCAAATTGAACGCGGCGTCCTCGTCCGACGGCTGCTTTTCGTAAGCCTGCTCGAACGCCGTAACGGCCGCGTCCAGATCGCCGAGACGGTAAGAAAGGCCTCCGAGCGCCAGCAGAATCTCGAAATTGTCGTTCGTACCGTGCGACGCGTGCCGCAAGTTCTCCCGCGCAGCCTCCGCCTCGCCGATTCTCTCGAGCCACTCCGCGAGCGCCATATTGGCTTCCCGGTGATCGCGATCGATCTCGAGAACAGTCTCGAAATGCTTCGCGGCCGCTTCCTCGTCACCCTCCTCCTTGACAATCAGGCCCATCACATAATGCGCATCCACGAGGGTGTCATCACGATCGAGCGCATTCTCGATACGCAGGCGCGCGGCCTTGAAGTTTCCCATCCGGAGGTAGGCGATAGAAGCCTGCAGGAGAACTGTCGGCTCCTTGACCCGCGTCTCTCGCCGCAAGCCCATCATGCCGAGGGTCGATTCGAGCTCGCGTGCCGCTTCCTTCGGGCGCCCGACTTTGAGGTAAGCGAGCGCTAAGTGATAGCGATAGTCGGGAACGTCGCGGTCGATCGCCGCGGCCTGAGAAAGAAGCTCGACAGCCTCCTCGTAATCACCGGCGTTGTAACGTTCGACACCTTCCGCGTAGAGCCCCCCGGCACGATTTGCTTGCACGCCGGTGAGCGCAAGCACGGACAAGAGGAGGAATCTAGGCCACACATTGCAATATACACCAGCATTCAGGGTAAGAGTGTGCATATGGGAAGTTCAGAGAACACACGTCGGTTCTTTAGCCGTGAGCGATCCTTCCCCAGGCGAGATCGATCGTGAACTCGTCGCCATCAGACTACTTTGCTGCGGGAATGCACGACGCCCACCTCGACGGCGTCGGCTAGGCTTCGAACGTGATGTTGTTCCGCTCCCGCTGTTCACGCGATCGCACGTGCTGGACGATTCAGGATTCAGCCATCGGGGTTCAACTTGCCCAGGACTTTGTGGATCATTGACGACGTGGGCAGGTTCAGAAGTTCTTCCGGGCTCACCCACTTCCTTTTGCCGATCCTCGGCGGTCGGCTCTCGAGCTTGGCGGCATAAGCCCTCAGGTCGATGCGGCGGTTCATGATGCTGTGCTTCACTTTGGCGAGCTCTCGGCCCGGCGTCAGGTCCAGTCCATATTTTTCCCGAGCCTCGCGAGCGAGGGCGGCGCGCGGGTCTTCCCCGTCGCGACATTCCGCTTCCGGAAACTCCCACATGTTTTTCATGAGCTCGACGCCCTCTCGTCGATAGACCAGCAGCTTTCCTTTCTCCTCGATAACGGCAGCGGCGAGCGTGACGCGGACGCTTTTCTTGGGAGGCGGAAGCTCTGGTAGCGTTTGCTCGAGGCCTAGGCGCTTTGCGGCGCACGTGTCGCGCAGCGGGCAGATGACGCAGCGCGGATTTCTCGGCACGCAAACGAGAGCGCCGAGCTCCATCAGAGCTTGGTTGAATTCCGAGATCGATCGGTCGGGCAGGATCTCTGTCGCCAGCTCCCACAAGCGCCGCTTGCTCTCCCCTTTTCTCGGGTTCCCGTGCACCTCGCACACGCGCGACAAGACGCGCGCGACGTTCCCATCCAAGATTGGCGCTCGAACACCGAACGCAATGGAGACGATGGCGCCGGCCGTATACCGCCCCACGCCGGGAAGCCGCAGCCAGCCGGCCACGTCTTCCGGAAAGCGACCGCCGAGCTCGAAGGCGATGGTTTTCGCGGCCGCGTGGAACGAGCGTGCCCGTCGGTAATAGCCTAGTCCCGACCACAGGGTGAGCACTTCCTGCTCCGTTGCGTTCGCGACCGCGTCGACGTCGGGCAAATGCTCGATGAAACGCTCGAAATAGGGGGTCACCGTTTGTACTTGGGTCTGCTGGAGCATCAACTCCGAGAGCCAAACCCGGTAAGGGTCGGGATGGTCACGCCACGGGAGCTTTCGCTGGTGGCGTCCATACCAACGCAAGAGTCCCGAAAAACGCCCCCGAGCCGTTTTCACGGATGCATCCTATCAGGATCAGCGTTTGCATTCGGCTCCGCGCCAGAGCTATTCTGGGGGGCTACTATGAGTCAGATTCAGCTGGGCGAGCGCTATGTGGACCTTGGTGTCAAGGCCATCGACCAGGATGACCTCAAAAAGGCGCTCCGGCACCTGAATCGAGCGCTGACTCTGAACCCGGAATCGTACCTCGCGTATTACAACCGGGGCGTGGCTTACGACCTGCTCGGGCGTCTGGAAGACGCTCTAGCCGACTATGAGCGGGCTCTCGAGGTCCAGCCGAACCATCTCGCCTCGCTCCATAATCGGGCAGTGATCCTGCGCGAATTGGGCCAGCCCGAGGCCGCCATCAAAGGCTTCAACGAGGTTTTGCGCTTCGAGCCGGATGGCAGCGACGTGCTCTACAATCGCGGGGCCGCGTTCGCGGATTTGAAGCGCTGGCCGGAAGCCGTGAGCGATTTCGACCGCGCCATCGCCGAGGCTCCCGACAAAATCGACGCCCGTGTCGCTAAAGGCAATGCTTTCTTGGAGCTCTCCAAGATTGACGAAGCCATAGCCGTCGCCGATGACATGATCGCGATGGAATCGGGCGCGGTCGAAGGCCACGTGCTCAAAGGTCTCGCGCATTTCGACGCGGGGAAAGAAGAGCTCGCGATTGGCGAGTTCACCGAAGCGCTCGAAACAACGCCGGATGACCACGGCGCTCTTCTTCAACGCGGCATCGTCTTTCTTCAGCTCGGCCGCAATGAAACGGCTATCGAGGATCTCAAATACGCGCTGAAGAATCATCCGGATTGCGACGAAGCGTTCTACCACCTCGCGATTGCTTACGCGCAGCTCGGCCAGCCGGATGCGGCCATCGATGCCCTGCAAACGGCCATCGATATCGACCCGCCGCGGCGCGCCGAAGCCCAAAAAGCCGCCGAGTTCGCGACGTTGCGGGCAGAGCCCCGGTTCAAAGCAGTGGTCGCGGGCAAGCGTGGACGGCGCAGTTGAGCTCGGAACAGGCACAACCGGTCGAATCAGCGAAGCGCGCCACCCCCAAGCCGATCGATCCTGGCGTTCTAATCAGAACGTGCCCGAACTGCTCGGCACGTCTCGAAGAAAGCCGATGCAAGTTGGTTTGTCCGCGGTGCCATTATTATATGAGTTGCTCTGATTATTATTGAGCAACCACGCATTCAGCATTCAGGGCTCATCTAGCAGTTTTCTTGCGAGGCGCTGGTAGTATTTGACGGCGTCCCTGGCTTCTTCCTTGCCTATTTTTTCGGCGTTGGTGTGGGCGTCGTGGATCGAGCCTGGACCTAACAGCAGTGGTTTTCCCAGGTTGGTTAGGGCGGGGATGTCGGTTCCGAACGATACCGGGGCGAGATCGAAGCCGTCCACGGTCTTACACGTTACGGCGTCGGCGCTAGCGATCACTTCGTAGGTTAGCTTCGTGTGTTTCGTGAGGATCTTTTCTAGCTTTTCCTTGACGTCGTTCACGTTGCCTACGACTCGGATGAAGACGTCGGATTCGGCTTCAGGGGCGAACACGTTGGCGGCCAGGCCGCCTTTGATCGTACCGACGTTTAGCGTGGCTGGGCCTAGCAGGTCGCTTGTGCCCCAATCTTCGGCGCGAATGTCGGAAAGCGCGTCGAGCAAGTAGGCGATGGCAGATTCTCCCAGCTGCGGGTAGGCGGAGTGGGCCGCTTTGCCGCTCGCCTTCAGACGGAACTTGAGGCCACCTTTGTGGCCGCTCGCCATGCGGTTCTCGGTGGGCTCGCCGACCACAACGTGCTCACTCTTCCAGTCGCCCTTGTTGGCGACCAAGGCGCCGGCGCTATCGACTTCTTCGCCGACGACGAAAAGCATTCCGATCTCGCGGATGCCCTCTTCGCGCAGAGCCATCGTGGCGAGCACCATGCAGGCAAGGATCCCCTTGGCGTCACACGAGCCGCGGCCATAGATGTACGCGTCGTCCTCCGAGCTCTCGTAGAACGGGGGCACGGTATCGATATGGGTGTTGAAGATGAGCCGCGGCGTCGCGTCATTATTGACCGCGTGAACGTTGAAGCGATCCGCGCCGACCTCTTGTAGACGCACCGAGAAGCCGCGATTCGCTAGATCCTTTTCTAGAAAACGGGCGACATCGCCTTCACCGCCCGAGACGGACGGGATGTCGACGAGGCGCCTGATATAGGCGTTGAGCTCGCTCACTTTCGCTTCTTCTTGGCCGTGGCCTTCGAAGCGAGCATGACCGTCCGGCCCTCCGGATCGGTGGTCGTGACCACGCGGTCGCCCCACGGCATTTCCACTGGCGGGCCAGCAAACGCCGCGCCCTTCGCTATGAGCTGAGCATAGGCGCGGTCGACATCCTTGACCTCGAAATACAATGTCGGCTCGCGAGGCTGCGGCTGCTCACCCCGCATATCTGGATGCGGGGGCATGAAACCCATCGTGGACCCGGGCGACGTCCTCACGAGAAGATAGTTCAAGCCCTCCTCATCACTCGTCTCAGTCGGAAGCTCCAGAATCCCCTCGTAAAACTTCTTGAGCTGGTCGACTTTATAGGTCATGAAATCGATATGCTGCGACGCAATCGCAAGTCCACTAGCTTGCCGGCGCTTCGACGATTTCTTGGTCGTCTTTTTCAAGGCAGGCTTGGCTTCTGTTTTTGCCGTCTTGGCGGCCTTTTTCTGTTGGCCCTTTTTAGCCATGGGTCACATCCTAGCTCTCACGGAGACTCGACCAATAGGCTCCGTGCGCTTGACGCACCTCGCTAACGAGCTCCTCGGCCGCCTTTTCGAAGTCCGCGGATTCCGGCATTTGTTCTCCGGTCATGACCGCGAGGGTCGAGACGATCGACTTCTCGAGTGCGTGCAGGTCATAACCACCTTCGAGCGCAAACACGACCTTCCCCTCACAGGTGCCCTCCGCAAGCCGTAGAATCTCATGTGTGATGCCGGCATAGCCATCGCGTGTGAGATTCATGCCGCCGAGCGGGTCGTCTCGATGAGCGTCGAAACCCGCCGAGACAAGGATGAGCTCGGGCGCAAACTCGAGTCCGACGGGAACCACGACATCGCGAAAGATACGCAGAAATTCCGGGTCTCCCATCCCGGGAGGCATGGGTACGTTGAGCGTGAATCCCTCGCCTTCCTCTTTGCCGAGCTCACCCAGGTCGCCCGTGCCCGGGTAATTTCCCAACTCGTGAGTCGACAGAAACAGGACTTCGGGTGACGTATAGAACACTTTTTGCGTTCCGTTTCCGTGATGGACGTCGAAATCGAGGATCAAGATTCTCTCGAGCTGATACCGTTTCTGCGCGTATCGAGCCGCGATGGCAACATTATTAAAAACGCAAAAACCCATCGCCTTGTCGGGCTTCGCGTGATGTCCTGGCGGCCGAGGAAAGGCGAATGCGTTTTGGACCGTCCTGTCCATGACCGCCTCGATCGCGGTCAGTACCGCACCCACGGCGAGGTGCGCCACTTCTGCGGTGTCCGCGGATGCGACCGTGTCCGAGTCCAAAAGGGTGCGTTTCTTTCCGGCGGATTCGAGGACCTCTTCATAGAGGCGGTCCCAATGGACGAGCAGTATCTCTTCCCGCTCCGCGCGGCGCGGTTCTAGTAGTTCGAGCTTGTCCGTCAGCGAGGGGTCGCGAAGCGCACGCGCGACCGCATCGACACGACCCGCCGATTCCGGGTGCCTTCTACCGGTATCGTGCTTTTTGAAATCTTCGGTGAAAACGACGCCTGTCGTCATCCTCCCACCTCTTGACGCGATAGTAAAAAACGGTGCTTCAATTTATGCTGTGTAGTGCTTGAGCAACAATGCGGCGTTGGTTCCCCCGAATCCGAACGAGTTCGAAAGAGCGTATTCGAACGAAAGCTTCCGAGCCTCGTTGGGAACGTAGTCCAGATTACAGTCGGGGTCGGGATTCTCGTAGTTCATCGTCGGGGGCACGATTTGTTCTTTCAGTGCAAGCGCGGTAATCCCGGCTTCGAGCCCACCGGCACCTCCAAGGAGATGGCCCGTCATGGACTTCGTCGAGCTTACAGCTAACTGATCCGCGTGGTCGCCGAACACCGCGCGGATCGCCAGGGTCTCGGTGCGGTCGTTATAGGCGGTGGATGTGCCATGCGCATTGACATACCCGATCTCGGTCGGCGGGATTCCTGCATCGGCGATCGCGTTCTCCATGACGCGCCGCGCGCCATCCCCCGTCTCGGACGGAGTGGTCATGTGATAAGCGTCGGAGCTCATTCCATAACCCACGAGCTCCGCATAGATGTCCGCACCACGCGCCTCAGCACCTTCGAGCTCCTCGAGCACGAGGACCCCGGCACCTTCACCGACGACGAATCCGTCACGGTCACGGTCGAAGGGGCGCGAAGCCCGCTCCGGTTCATCGTTGCGGACCGAGAGTGCTTTCATGGCCGCAAAGCCCCCGATACCCATTGGCGTAATTGGGGCTTCCGACCCGCCAGCGATCATCGCGTCCGCATCGCCGCGCTGAATGATCTTCATCGCGTCGCCGATGGCATGGGTGCTCGCCGAACAGGCCGTCGCTGTCGCCAAGTTGGGCCCTTTGGCCCCGAAGCGGATCGAGACGTGGCCCGCCGCGAGATTGATGATGGTCGCGGGGATGAAGAAAGGCGAAATGCGACGTGGGCCGCCTTTCAAGAGGGCGGAGTGCTCTCGCTCGATGGTGCCGAAGCCGCCAATTCCGGACGCGATGAAAACACCCACCCGTGCGGCATTGTCTTCCGCTATCGCTAGCCCCGCATCTTCCATCGCAAAGTCGGAGGCCGCCAGCGCGTATTGGATGAAAGCGTCCATCTTCTTGACGTCTTTTTTGGGGATGAATCGAAGCGGATCGAAATCCTTCACCTCGCCGGCAATGCGCACGCTGAAATCGGACGCGTCGAAATGGGTAACCGGCCCGATCCCCGACTTGCCGGAAAGCAAACCATCCCAGGTCTCCTTCGTGCCGAGTCCGAGAGCTGAGACGAGCCCAACCCCCGTAATGACCACTCTACGACTCAAGAACCCCTCTACTTCCCGTGCTCGGTAATGTACGAGATCGCGTCTCTCACGCGGGTGATCTTCTCCGCGTCTTCGTCGGGAATCTCGACGCCGAACTCTTCCTCGAGCGCCATGACGAGCTCCATTTGATCGAGAGAATCAGCGCCGAGGTCGTCGACGAACGACGCGTCCTCCGTGACTTGATCCTCGGTGACGCCAAGCTGCTCGATGATGATGCCTTTCACTTTATCTGGAATCTTACTCATGGAATCCTCCTCACATGTATAAACCGCCATTGACTTGCAAAACTTGTCCTGTAACGTAGCTCGCACCTTCGGACGCAAGGTACAAGACCGCCGCGGCCACATCCGAAGGCTGGCCGATGCGCTTCATCGGGATCGCCTCATGGAGCGCCTCGGTCGCGCCTTGCGGAAGCTCCCGCGTCATGTCGGTGTCGATGTAACCAGGGGCAATCGCATTCACCGTCACGTTTCGAGAGGCCACCTCACGGGCAAGCGCCTTGGTAAAACCCAAAATCGCGGCCTTAGACGCCGCATAATTAACCTGTCCCGCATTCCCCGTCAGGCCGACAACAGAGCTCATATTGATGACACGCCCAGAGCGCTGGCGAATCATAGGCCGGAGAACCGCCTGGCTGCAATAGTAGAGCGCGTTGACGTTCGTCGTGAGGACCGCGTCCCACTCTTCCGGCTTCATCCGCATGAGCAAGTTGTCTCGCGTGATCCCCGCATTGTTGACGAGAATGTCGATCCGCTCATGCTCGTCGAAAACCGATTGGATCACGCGGATGACCGTCTCCCGGTCGGAAACATCCATCGCGAGGCCTTGGGCGCGAGAACCTAGCTCTTCGGCAGTCGCCCGTGCGCGCTCTTCGCTGCGCCCGGTAAGCACAACGCGCACACCGCGCTCGACCAAGGCAGCGGCAATCGCTCGTCCTATGCCGCGAGAGCCACCGGTAACGAGAGCGAGCTTTCCCTCCCACTCAGACAACGCTCGCCTCCGTCAATCGTTTCACGCCCTCGGACGAGCTCACCGTGAGCGTCTCTACATTCTTGACAATCTTTCTCACGAGCCCAGAAAGAACTTTTCTGGGCCCGACTTCCACGAATCGATCGACGCCCGCGGAAGCCATGGCTTCGATGATTGCTTCGAAGCGAACGGGGGAGACCACTTGTCGCACGAGCGCATCACGCGCCGCCGCCCCGGAGGTGATGGGCTCTGCATCGACGTTCGTAAACAGAGGCACCTCGAGATCTGAAAAAGCGGTGCTCTCTAAATCCTTGGCGAGCTCGACCGCGGCCGGCTTCATGAGCGTGCAATGAAAGGGCGCGCTCACCGCGAGCGGCAAAGCCCTGCGCGCACCACGCTCTTTGGCAAGCGCGCAAGCACGATCGACGGCCTCTCTGTGCCCCGCGATGACAACTTGCCGCCCACCGTTCAAATTGGCGGGCTCGACCACTTGCCCCTCCGCCGCGTCTCCACAAATGGCTTCGACGTCATCGACAGAGAGCCCAAGAATGGCCGCCATCGCTCCAACCCCGACGGGCACGACATCCTGCATATATCGCCCACGTTTTCTCACGAGCGTGACCGCGTCCGGCAGGGTCAAACCGCCCGCAGCCACAAGAGCCGAATATTCGCCGAGACTGTGCCCGGCCACATAATCCGGCTTGATGCCAGCGCCGCGCAAAACTTTCCAGAGGGCGATACTCGTCGTCAAGATCGCGGGCTGTGTATTTTCAGTGAGCTCGAGAGCCTCGTCCGGGCCGTCGAAACAGAGCTTCTTGATAGAAAACCCGA
Source organism: Acidobacteriota bacterium (assembly GCA_004356105.1). Classification (GTDB taxonomy): domain Bacteria; phylum Acidobacteriota; class Vicinamibacteria; order Marinacidobacterales; family SMYC01; genus SMYC01. Next base: position 16,991 of record SMYC01000326.1, read on the forward strand.
GTGCTCTATCGGCGGTCTCGAAAACTCGACGCGCGTCGTCATAGCTCTCGAATGCGTCTTTCCCCATCCCGGTCTCTTGCGAGCCTTGTCCGGGAAAGAGAAGCGCAACTTTACCTTCTCCACTCATCGAAGCATGCCTTCCTTGTTCCCGCGGGCCACCTCGATTCGACCGAGAGAAACGGGCAGGATGTGCCGGCGCTAGTGCCCAAGCCCGCCTCAGGCGGAGGGGCCTCGCGGTTCGAGCACTAGAGTTCTTTGACTTCCATCACTTGGGCACCTTTGTAGTACCCACAGTACGGACACACTCGGTGCGGATGTTTAGCTTGGTGGCAATGAGGGCACTCGGAGAGCGGCTTGTTTACAAGCGCGTCATGTGCACGGCGTTTGCCCCGCCGGCTCTTCGAATGTCTTCTCTTGGGATTTGCCATCTCAGAATAATCTCCTTTGACGTTCCTTGTCGGGCTTGGCGTCCGTGTCGGGCCGAGCTCACAGGTCGAGCAGGTCCTTCAATACCTTCCATCTCGGGTCCATATTGTCTCGAACACAACTGCAGCTCGCGACGTTACGATTGACCCCGCAGTGGGGGCACAAGCCTTTGCACTCAAGTTTGCAGAGTGGCTTCATCGGAATGGCGAGAACTATCTGCTCCCAAGCTACGTGCGACAGATCGATCTGGTCATCTCGATAGAAGCTCACCGAAAGCTCGTTTTGACCCAAGCCTCGGTCGTCCTCTCCTGCCCGAGCGACGTTATTGGATTGAGGCAAGAAAAGAAGGTCCAAATCCTCGCGAACCTCTGTCTCGAACAGAACGAGGCACCGATCACAAGCGAGCTCAAGATGATCCGCTACAATGCGACCCAACAGCCGAAACGCCCGAGCGTTACGATCCTCGGCAAGATCCTTCCTCGAGATATGGCCGATCACTCGAACGGGCGTCACTAGCCGAAACTCCTGCCTCTCGGCGCCATTTTCCGGGAGATTTATCGCGTTATCAATGGCGCGACCCTCCGCTGACACCTGCTGCAAATCGACTAACACATTGAGCCCCTTACGTTAAGCCGTGAATTATAGCACGCAAGCTTGCCGGGTCAATAGAGGTGAACAAAAAGGAAACAAAAACTGCAAATTAAGGGGTAAGGGCTACTCGTTTTGCTCGCCGACGCTATCGAGATTCATGTAGTTGCCGAATTGTCGGTTTCCACTGATTGTGGATATGGCATGCTTGAAAAGCAACTGGTCGACCCCGCCACTTTCAAAGATGATGGCAAAGCGATCGAAGTTCTTGATTCGGCCGGTCAGCTTGGCCCCGTTCACGAGATAAATAGTCAGGTTGATCTTCTCTCTCCGTACGTAGTTCAGGAAGCTGTCTTGTACGTTAGGGGGCTGTTTCTGCACGAATTATCTCCTCATTCTGCCCGGGCCGGCCGAGGCCGAGCTCCTGCCCAAGATATTGCAGCACCGCATCCTGGACGGAAGTATCGTCGCCGCTACCGCCAAACCATTCCACGCCCTCTTCTCGACGGAACCACGTCATCTGGCGTTTCGCATATTGCGTCGTCGCAAGAGTAATGGCCTTCAGTAAGCGATCCTCGTCGAGCCCGCCCGCGAGATAGTCGATCGTCTCGCGATAGCCGATGGCTTTGAACGCCGGAAGGTCCTCGCCGTGCTCACGACAAAGCGCACGCACTTCATCCGCGAAACCCGCCGCGAACATCTTTTCGACTCTGCTTCCGATTCTCTTTTCGAGCTCCTCGCGGCTCAGCTTCAGACCTACCAGTATAACTTGGAAGTCCGTTAGCGGGCTCCGACGTGCGCCCATGAGCTCGCTCATCGGCTGGCCGCTTTCTAACTGCACCTCGAGCGCTCGGATGATCCGGACGCCATCATTCGGATGGATCCGCTCTGCCGATGCACGATCCCAGCGCTCTAGAATGCGATGCAAAGGTTTCGTGCCGCGGCGCTCGGCAATCCTCGAGAGACGCTCGCGAATCTTCGGCGAGCGCCCGGGGCCTTCGAACAACCCCCGACGCAGCGCCCGCAAATATAGCCCCGTTCCGCCAACTACGACCGGGAGTTTCTTTCTTCTTGTAATGTCTTCGATCACCGGCACGGCTAGCTTGATGTAATCCGCCGCCGAAAACTCCTCGTCAGGCGGTACCTGGTCGACAAGATGATGAGCGATACCGCCTCGCTCCCCCGGCGGAACCTTTGCCGTACCGATGTCCAGCTGTTGGTAGATCTGAAGCGCGTCGCAACCGACGATTTCACCTTCGAGCTCACGCGCAATACGGATCCCGAGATTACTCTTGCCCGATCCGGTAGGCCCGACAACAGCGACCAAGCGCTTCATTGCAAGAGCCAGCGTGCGAAGAGCGTTACCAGGATGAAACAGCCCAGCACCACCGCTCCCACCAGCTGCGCCCGCGTGAGCTCCATGAAAGAGGAACTATCCAGCAGCCTCGTTCTGCATCTGGCGAAACAGCTGGATCAGCTGGCTCTCGTGGGAGGCGCCGAGCGTTCGCTTAATCGCAAGCAGCTCCGAGTACAACAGCTCGTTCAACGCCGAGATCAAGCTGTCGTGACGCTCTCCCTCCGGAACTCTTTCGAGGTTGCGCTCGAGCTGGGCGGGGTCGAGCGCTCCGTCTTGCCTCAAACGAACGCGCTCGAAAAGGGAGCCGGGACGCTCTTTGAGCTCTTTCAAGTACTTCTCGAGGATGATCTCCGCGATCGGGCCGACTTCTTCCGACATGTGTCGGAAGAGCCGCCGAAACATTTCGTTGTAGAGCTCGACGACGGAGCTGTAATCCCTTCCGCCATCGAGCGTTTGCTGCAAAGGCGCTGGCTTCGGCCCGCCCGTTTTCAATACTCCGACGGCGAGAAAAGAATGAAGCACCTTTCGGGTCTCCGCCTCCCCAATCTCGCTTTCCTCACATAATTCGGAAATGGCGCGCTTGCCGTCGACGAGATCGATGACATGGCGCTCGTGCGGGTCGAGCTCGAGCGGTGGCTCTTTGTTCTCTCGACGAACCACCGAATCCGTGGACACAAAATGCTCTCGAATGGCGCCGCTGCCGTCAGCGCGCCGGATGCCCTCCACTACGATTTTTTCGACGTCGAGGTCGAAAGTGATTTTCTCCTTCCGGGGTTGGTCGTCTTCGTCGAAATGAAAATACCCATCTTCCCAATTGAAGATGCTCCAGACGATTTCCTTCACTTGCTGTTCGATCGCCCACCAGAGATCTTTTGGCGACAAAACGCCGCTTTCGACGAGAGCTTTTCCGAGACGCTGTCCGCCCCGGATCATCTGCGATAAGCGCAGATATTCGTCCGCGGAAATCTTCCCGCCCCGCAGCAAAACTTCACCGAGCCTGTCCTGGGTAAGGCTCGAAGCCGCAAAGACGAGCTTGCCGTCGAGGAAGTAGATGGATTTCCGCACGCCGGCGTTCACGAGGGAGACGACACCGGTGCGCTTCGCGTCCTTCAGGATCGAAAGCACCGTCGGGAGCCCGACATCGGAAAGGCGGCCTCGCAACGTGCTACTCTCCGCGGCATTGTCGGCACTCAATACGTCAGACGCGCTCATAAGGAGTCAAAAAGACTACGTAAAACACATGCTAAGGGGCATGCGGACCCTTGTCAACATCCACGGACCCTGAGGGCCCGGACGTTCGGGCGATGCGTGTGCCGGGATAGTAGTGGCTCAGGATCTCCCGGTAGCTGTACCCGGCCGACGCCATGCCGTAAGCCCCCACTTGGCACATCCCGACGCCATGCCCCCACCCGCGACCCGTGAAGACCCAGCTCTCGGCGCCGCTTGCTTTCGAACGTTGCGCGTCGAGAAAAAACAAGTTCTCGCGAATGCCCAAGCTTCGCCGGACCGCAAGCCCTTTGACGACCACCGAGCCTGCAGTCCCGATAATCTCGAGCTCGATGATACGGCCCGAACGCCCGTAGCGCTTCGGGCGCAGCTCCTGAATCGTTCCGACTCGGTGGCGCAGGTTCACGTCGCGTGAAAGATCTTCGTTCGTTTTTCGAACCACCCAGTGAGAGAAGCGCGAGCTCCGGTCGAAGCTTGCCCCGTCCGACTGCAAAACGAGCACGTCGATGCCACCATCGCCCAAGTGAAACAAGACTTGGTCGCCGGGGAGCAGGAAGACACGTTCCATGTAGTACACCGTCTCGCCCGAGCGACGGTACAAATAGCGCGTGGGGGCGAGGCCAGTCGCGACAACGTTGTCCTCGTCGCCGAGCTCATTATCGGTGAGATGAATGCGGGTGCCGTCGATGCTCTTGATCGTCCCGCGGCGAAGGGGCGTCTCTCCGATCTGACTGACGAGCCGATAAAGCGTTCCTGAGATCTCGGCATGCGAGAGCGGGTTTCCCCGCACAATGCCCTCTGCACCTGGACGGATGAGTTCGCGCTGTATGGCGTAAGCTAAATGGCGACGTTCGGAATTAGAGAGGCCGGCATCGGTAACGATTCGCGACGCGTCTAACTCCGAGACCAAGAAAGGTAGACGCCGCTCCCAACATAACCCCTCAGCGAGAAGACCCGAAAGCGTGACCACGTCGACAGGACCTGCTGCGGGGGCTTTGAAGCACGGCGTCTGCCCGATATAAGCGATCGCGCGCTCGACCCATGGGCGCACCCTGGACACCGTCAAGAGCCCCTCGCTCTCTGCCGGGGCGATACCTAAACGCTCGAGCGTGGCGGCTTCGAGGGATAGCGGTCGGGGATTGGACGCCGTCATGACAGCGAGGCGCGATTCGAGAAAGCAAGCGCGACTCACGAGATAAGGTTCCGGGTTTCCGAACACGTTCTCCGCGTTCTCGGTCCGACCGCCACAGGTCGACGTGTAGAGCGCATCGACGAGCGCACCGTTATAGGTCAAGACCTCTCCCACGGTCTCGAGAACAGCCTCGTTCGCCATCGGTTGTTCTGCTGAAACGCCGCGATAGACTTGACAGGCGGGCGTCGCGCAGATGTCGTAGCCTTCGGCGTCGAATTGCCCCCGCCGTTTCAGAACGTAGGTACGGGCGGCAAGGGCTTGAGCTTTGATGGCTTCTTTTTCCGGAAAGACCGCAGGCGAGAGCTCTGCGGGCACGACCCCTTTGAGATAGTCCTCCAGGTTCACGACGTTCACAACCGTGAAGAGATTCGAGGCATTCACGAAAATTTCCAGATAGCCGCGATACGGACGGCCGTCGACTTCGATGAAAGCGCTCGTGGAGGCCGGCACGGCGTAAAGCGTGAGCGCGCTCGTCTCGATCGCGGGCTGTCCTGAAGGCCGCAACACGAGCGCTCGAGGACGTGCGACACTGGACGGCTCACGGGCGACAGCGACCCCTTCAAAGCCGAGCGCTATGAGCTCAGCGGCGCGGGCACGCGCTCCACTCTCGGTGGTGAACGCGCCCGCGCGCACCGCGAAACGCCCGCTTCCCGGCTCGCGCCTCAAGACGATCTCGTCATCTAGCTCTTCGCGTGTGCTCGACTGTAGCGACGACGCAAGCGCCTGGGTCGGGAACGAGCCGAGCTGCAGCCGAAACACCGCTCCTTCGAGGACGCTCGAGCGCGCGGGCTCGATGAGTACATCTTGCGTCTCCAGGAGCCGTCCGGAGCCACCGACGCGGAAAGGACGAGAAGATGTGAGCCTCAAGGCCTCGGTGCGGACCGAGAGGCCGACGCGGATTCTCGGCGCGGGCGCGAACCGGTCCATCTCCGAGGGCGTAATCGATGCCGCCTTCGGAGGAGGCGGCAACGTGCGCACAAAGTCCGGAGCGGGAGCCGGAGGTGATGCCGCTGATGGACGCCCGGCCAGTGGAGGCGGCGGAACGTCTGGAGCGCGGCGGACGCCCTTTCCCCCACAGGCCAAAGCCACCGCGATCAGGAAAAAGGGTATGCGCTTAGCCAAAGATGTCGTAGGGGCGCTCGTTGTACCAGAAGACGAGGACGATCTCGAAGGTATCGTCTGGGTAGTCGGCGGGAAGCGGCAACAAGTCGGCCGATTGAATCGCGCCGACAGCGATATTGTCGAAACCATTGATTCCTGACCCTTGGAGCATCTCGTAAGCGATGACCGTCCCGTCCCGAGCGACCTTGAAGCGCACCGCGACATGCCCTACGGAAAACATCGCCACGTAGGGCATGCCGGCTCTCCAGATTCGGCCGACATCGGCCAACATGCGTCGGATCCAGGGCACGAAATACGCGCCCTTGTCGTTGTAGTACATCGTGTTGCCGGTGTTGACAACGAGTCCGCCTTCGAGATTGTGAAACTGTGCACCCAAGAGAAAGCGTCGGATGTCCGTGAGCTCCCCGTTCTCGCCACCTTCCCCGACTGGATTTCGCGTCCGCGCCGGCCGCGCCGGGCGCATCTGCCGTCGCCTTCGGGCTTCTGCTTCCGCTTGCTGTCGAGCTTGCTCGATGAGATCCGGTGTATGGAAAAGAAAGTCGCCGAGCGCTTCACCGCCATCCGCAACTTCGGATCCTAGCTCTTCCTCGCGCAATCCCTCACTGTCTAGCTCGTCATCGCCGGACTCGGCGAGCTCCGCCACGTCTTTCGGCGCCTCCTCTTCGGGAGTGCCTTCCTTCCCAGGATCCTTGACCTCTTCTTTCGTGTAGAACTCGTCCGTATTGCCGGCGGAGAACGGCAAGTCGTTCATGATCTCGGGGCGCGTTTCCGGCGTGAGCATGGCTTTCGGGATCACAAGGCGATTATCCGCGACTTGCGGGGGCGGCTCTGGCACGGGCTGCGCCTCGGGGACCGCCGGAGGCGGCGCGACCGCGACCGGAGGTGCTTGCTGTTCAGGCTGAGGCTTTTCCAGGAAGAGCACGAGAGGCGCCCTTTTCTCCCTCTCGACGACCCTATCATTATCATTCCGGTCGAGCGGCAAGTCGAAGAACTCGCTCAAGTTGGGCTCGAGCAGCATAAACAGGAGCAGCACGACGTGCAAGAGCGCGGAGACGCCGAAACCGGAGCGCGAATCGCTCGCGAGCGGGTCCCGGTGCTCGCCACCGTGCTCGCGAAACTCCGCGGCGTCGTTAGGGTTCTCGAGCCATTGCGAGAAAAAGAAGTCCTCGGAGCGCTCCTGGGAGATGAGGCTCTCGAAGCCGCTCGAGGTCTGGCGGAATGGATGGGGCTCGGGCGACGTGTGCCGCTTGGGACGAAAGGGCTGGCCCCGGCGCGTCATTCCCCGCCTCATTCCAGATCCTCGTTGCACGCGCACTCCCGATTGCCAAACGGCCAACTGATTGAAGGGAAAAGACCTACCGGATTATAACCATGGTCGATCCCTTGAGCAAGAAGAGCGATCCAATCTTTACATCCTTAACGATTTGAGCCCTCCATCGCCGTCACGATGCGCAAGGCCAGCTCCAATGCACGTGTGCCGTCTTCCCCGGTCACTAGTGGAGCGCGACCCTCCGCCACCGATTCGAGAAAGTCCTGGAGCTCTCTTTTCAACGGCTCCTCGTGGACGAGGCTCAGCTCTTCCCTCTCGATGTTCGGCCGCTGGCCTTCGCCGGGCAGGATGCGGTAGCGGATGGCCTCTTGATTTTGATAGTCGAGAGAAACGTAGCAATCGCGCGCGAAAACCCGCAGCTTTCGCACCTTTTCTTGCGAGACCCGGCTCGCGGTGATGTTGGCGACCGCCCCGCCTTCGAAGCGAAGACGCGCATTGGCGATGTCCACCCGCGGGGTCAGCACCGGGACGCCGACGGCTTCGAGCGATGCGACTTCCCTCCCAACGAGCGTCATGACGACGTCGAGATCATGGATCATCAAGTCCAGTACGACGTCGATGTCGAGGCTGCGGGGGCTGAAGGAAGCGAGACGATGGACCTCTATGAAGCGCGGATCCTTCCGCTGGCTCAACAAGGCCTCGACCGCGGGATTGTGACGCTCGGTGTGCCCCACGGCGAACCGCAGTCCTTTCGCTGCAGCCGTTTTCGTCATGCGCTCCGCCTGCTCTCGGCTCGAGGCAATCGGTTTTTCGACGAGCACGTGGACCCCGGCTTCGAGAAGCTCGAGGACCGCCGCCTCGTGATCGACCGTCGGGACCGCCACGCTCGCAGCTCGAACGTCCTTCACGAGCTCCCGGAAGTGGGCGACACCGCGACCCCCGTAAGTGGCCGCGACCCCGCGAGCGCGCTCGAGGTCCGTATCGACGACACCCACGAGCTCCGCGCCGTCGAGCTCGGAAAAAACACGCGCGTGACGAGAGCCGAGCTGCCCGACCCCAACCACGGCCACTTTGAGCCGCTCGGTCAACGGCTAGATCCCCACCACGGTGATCCCACGCTCGTCGGCGTTTCTCAGAAGTACTTCGCGCTCGAGAAGAAGCACGCGCCCAATCTCGAGCCCGAGCGCGGTCGCGCCGGCAGCAACCATCGAGTCGATCGTTGTCGGTCCGATAACGGGGACGTCGAAGCGCATATCCTGGCGGGGCCGCGCCACCTTGACCACCGTGAGCGGTCCGTCGACAACGTCACCCGCACGGCGTATCGCAGCATCGGTGCCTTCCATGGCTTCCACCGCCACTACAGACTTGGCTTTGACGATGACGATTTGGCCAATGTCGAGTCCCGCGAGGCCCCGCGCCATCTTCACCCCGAAGTCGAAATCCGCGCGCTCACGCTTGTCCGGGCCGCGCTTCGTCATCGGCCCCTCTTTCGTCAGATGAGAACGCAGGAGCAGCGTCGAATCGACCAGCTCGACCCCTTCCTCTCCGAGCACGTCCGCAAGGGTGCTCAACATCTCGTCGGTGCCTCGAGACGAGAGCCTCGCGAGGACTTTGAGCGTGAGGCGATCCGGTCGCAGGATCTGAAAGGCGCTGATATGGCGCACGCGCCCCGCCATGATCGCTCGAGATATGCCCGCATCGCGAAAAATCCGCACACATTTAGAGAGCTGGCCGATGCCGATCGTATGAAATTGTCCGGAGGCTTTCTGTGCGAGCGCGGGATCCGCCTCGCCTTTTATCGCCAGGGTCACAACTTCGATCCCACGGCGCGCCGCTTCATCGAGCACCATGAAGGGAAACACCCCTTCGCCAGCAATCAAGCCAACGGTCGAGGGAAGTGAGCTCGGCTCGGACACGCACCCCTCAGTCGGCGTCCGAGTCCTCACGGCCGCGCTTGACGATGACGCCTCGCTCGGAGCCGCGCACGAAATCGATGATCACGCGCAGATCGGGGTTCATTCCGTCAGGCCTGTCATTCACGTCGAGCTCTTCGAGCTTGTCGAGCGCCTGAGAGACGTTGAGGCTCGATTGCTGGAGCGTACGGAAGGCGGAGCGAATCTTTTCGATACGGTCGCGGCCGAATTCCCGTCGCTCGAGACCGACCGTATTGACCCCGTAGAGGCGCGCGCGATTGCCGACAGTCTTCGAGAACGGCAGGACATCTTTGGTGATGACGGTATAGCCTCCGACGAAAGCGAAGGTGCCCACCCGGCAGAACTGATGGACGCCGGAAAAAGCGCTCACCGTTGCGTGATCATCCACGTTCACGTGACCGCCGAGGGTAGCCGCATTGCCGAAGATGGCGCCGCTGCCGATTTGGCAATCATGCGCCACATGGGTATAAGCCATGAACAAATTCTTGTCGCCGATGACCGTGCGGCTGCCACCGAGCGCAGTACCGCGATGGATCGTGACGAACTCGCGAAAAACGTTCTCGTTGCCAATCTCGAGCGTCGAGACTTCACCGTCGAACTTCAGGTCCTGAGGCTCGAGGCCAATCGAGGCGAACGGAAAAACGCGACACCGCTCGCCCATCTTCGTGTAACCGTCAATGACCACATTCGAGTCGATGACGGTGTCTCGCTCGATCTCGACGTGCTCGCCAATGACAGTGTAAGGCCCGACGCGAACGCCCTCGGCGAGCCGTGCTCTCTCGTGCACGACGGCCGTAGGGTGACAGTCCACGGCAGCCGTGCTCACCCCGCGTCCACTCCCGTCAGCATCAGCTCGGCTTCGGCCGCAAGCTGTCCTTCGACTTCGACGCGAGCCACGAGCTTTCGGAAATTGCCGCGCACTTTCGCGACCGTCACATGGATCTCGAGCCGGTCCCCGGGAACCACCGGCCGTCGGAACTTGGCGCGATCGATACTCACGAGATAGAACGCTTTTCCCGCGGCGCTTCCGCCTTCCGGCAGGACCATCAACCCCCCCGCCTGCGCCATGGCCTCGAGGATCAGTACCCCCGGCATGACGGGCAAGTTCGGGAAGTGCCCCGCAAAGAACTCTTCGTTGATGGTAACGTTCTTCCGGGCGTGGATACGCTCGTCAGGGACGAGCTCCACGACCCTATCCAGCATCAGGAGCGGATAGCGATGCGGTAGCCGCTCCATGATCCACTGGATGTCCATCTCGGGCATCAGGGATTCGTTGTCGGGATTCGTTGTCAAGTTTTACTGTTGATTTGCCGGCGGCGGAGTACCTTCCTCGCCAGGCGTGTCTGCCGTCTCGTCGAGTTTCTTGACGATCAACGGGCTGATGTCGAGCGTTGGATCCAAGACAAACGTGAGACCCGGCGTAGCGCGGAAGATGAGGCCGATTCCATGTTCTTGTGCAACTTGCTCGACGACCGGCGCCACTTTTTCCTGGAACTTTGCTTCGCCATCCTGCCGCTTGGCTTCGAAATCTGCCTGAGCATCCTCGACCCATCGCTGGGCGTCGGTGCGCTTGCGATCGATGTCCCGCTGGAGCCGAATCTTGGCGTCTTGCGACAAAATCTCGGAGTTCAGCTTTGTTTGCAGGTCGACGATCTCCTGCTGCAGCCGCTGGGTCTCCGCCGCGATCTTCTCGTTCTCACCTCGGAGCGAGTCGAAAAGCGCCCTGCCCGCGACAGACTCCGCCGCGATACGGTCGATGTCGATGATGGCGATCTTGGTCGCGCCCGACGGGCCCTGAATCACCCCCCCAGAAGCCTCCTCCTGCGCAAAGGCGTTCGCATACGCCATCGCAAGGAAGACCACCACTAAGGTGGCAATGCTTGCTACTCTCCATAAATTCATGATTGCAACTACTCCTTTACTTCTTGTTGGGATTCAAGCTCCTCCGAAGTTCTAGAACGTCGTTCCGATACCGAACCGAAAAGCCGTGGCCGGCTGAAAAGCATCGCGATGTGGATTATAAGCCCAAATCAGACGGAACGGTACATTCAGGACCGGCACGAAGAAGCGCATTTCCGCCCCTGTCGACGTCCTCAAATCTTTGAACATGGAAAAATTCCACGACGTGTTCTCGGCATAGGCCTGGCCGGCATCGAAAAACAGAACCATTCGCAGCGGACCAGCGAGCGGGATGTAATATTCTATGTTCAACAAGATCAACTTGTTGCCGCCGATAAAGCGACCAAGAGGGTCGCGAGGGCCAATCGTGCGAATGTCGTAGCCGCGAATCTGATTCTCACCCCCGAGGAAGAAGCGCTCGAAGAACGGAATACCGGTTTGCTGGACGTCGAGAATGAGGTCTCCGGCCGCCTCGTCGAGCTCCCCTTGGACCACGCGACCTTCGGCTGTGCCTTTGAGCCAGGAAACCATCGCGCGAAAGCCGAAATTGGTGGTACGGGTAACCGGCAGGTACCAGATGCCTTCGAAAGTCGGCTTGTAATAGTTGACCGTACCCCCGAATACCCCGCCGGCAACGGCGAAGCTCGCCGTATAACGCTTGCCCCGGAACGGAAAGAGCGGGTTGTCGGTCGTGTTGTGGATGAAAGAGGGCGTCACCCTGCTCGAGATGAAGTCGCCTTGGATGCCAAGAAAACGTGGGTCGAGAAAGGCCGAGTTAAAGAACAAATCGTTGATGGTGAGGACGAGGTCCGGATCGGGCTCCGAGGTTATGATCACCGAATAGTTGTAGTTCAAGAACAGGCGCGAGAAGCGCTTGATCGGGATACCAAAGACGAGCCCGGCGCCCGTGTCTTCACGTGTGAATTGCGGAAGACGCAGCGTCCGCTTGAAGACGTCGAAGCCGAGCGTTATCGGCTTGTCCAAGAAGTAGGGGTCGGTGATAGCGATCCGAAAATTCCGGGTGCGGCTTCCCGTTTGGAGCGAGAAGGAGGCGGTCTCTCCACGGCCAAGAAAGTTCGTCGTCGAAAAAGAGAGATTGATGAACGCACCTTCGAGCCCCGATACACCGCCGCCGAAAGTAAACTGGTTGCGATTCTGCTCGGCGAGCCTGAGGGTGATGTCGAGCTTGTTCTCCTCGCCCTCCACCGGCACGATTTCGGGCTCTTCGATGGGCTGAAAATAACCGAGCTGGTTGATGCGCTGAATCGACAGCTTGAGCAGCTCCATATTCATCACGTCCTGCTCGTTCAGCCACATCTCCCGTCGGATGACCTTGTCGCGCGTCGTCGTATTGCCTTTGAAGTCGATCTGATTGACGAAATATTGCTGGTCTTCGTTGAGGTTGATCGTCACGTCAACGAGGTCCGTGTCCGGAACGGGCTTCTTGATGGGGAAGCCGGTGAACTGGATGTAGCCGCGAGCGCCGTAGAGCTCACGCAGCTTCTCTAGCCCTTTGGTAATTTTGGATTCGTCGTAAACCTCTCCGGGTATCAGCTTGAAGTAGCTCTTGATGAACTCCTCGGGCATGAGCTCGGAGCCCTCGATGGACACCTTCCCAACCCGATATTGCTTCCCTTCGACTACAGGAATGGTCAGGCTCAACCAGCGGCGCGGTTTCTTCCAAAAGAGAAATCGAGAGGTCCCGTCCTCGTACTCCATCTTGGGTGGCCCGAACGAGACGTCCACGAAGCCGCTATTGAGATAGACTTCCCGCACGCGCTCGATATCAGCGGCGTATGTTTCTTCCGTATAGGTGCTGCCACCCATTAGAGCACCCAGCGCGTGGCTCTCTTTGGTCTTCTTCATCCCCCAGCGAAGCCGCCAGTCGTCGAAATACTCGGCGCCATCGAAGTGGATTTGCTTGATCCGAATCTTTTGCTCGTCTTTGATGTCGAAAACGATTTTGACGCCGCCTTCCTCGAGCACGTCGATACGGCTCGACACCGAGCCATCGGTCCTACCTTTATCGACGAGCATCTCCCGGATGATGTTCTCCGCTTTGACGACTCTGGCCGGATCGTAGAAATCCTCGATCTCGATAGCGGCTTCTTCCTCCTGGAGCTTTTCTATAATGTCGTTCGCGCTGATCTCTTTTGAGCCGACGAAGTCGAGAGCTTGGACCCGAGGACGCTCGGCGACGATATAAGTGACGATTTTGCCGCGTTCGCCATCCGTCACTTCGAGAGTCAAATCGTCGAGAAAGCCCGTCCCCCACAAACGGCGGAAATCGTCGAGAGCGTGGTCACGGTCATACGGGTCGCCAACTTTCTGTGTCAAGTGAAACTGATAGGTCTCGGAGTCGACAATACTATTGCCCTTAATCTCGACCCGCTCGATATTGTTCTCCTGAGCGAAGACAAGGGGCGGAAGCAGTATCGACAAGAGAACGCTGAGGAAACGCCAGTTGGGCATCGCTGATTCCCTTATTCCAAATTGTCAGACCGAAAGCGGCTCTTCCACCGCTTCCGTCTGTCTTAAACCGAGCTCGTCTCCGTCCGCAAAAATCTCTACAGGTTGGCCGGGTTTGATGGTGCCACGAATGAATGCCTCCGAGAGCGGGTCCTCGACGTATTTCTGCAGCGCTCGCCTCAAGGGGCGCGCGCCGTAGGAACGGTCCTGGCAGGTGCTCTCGATGATCCAGTTCACCGCGTCGTCGGTGAGTACGATTTGAAGCTTCTTGTCTTTCAAGACATCGTTCATCTGCTCGACGAGCAGAAGGACGATCTTCCTCAAATCTTCGTCGGTCAGAGCATCGAAGACGATAATCTCGTCGATGCGGTTGATGAATTCCGGGTTGAAGGTTTTCTTGACCTCGCCCATCACCATGTCATGGATCCGAACGGCAGCCGTTGAAGCATCGTTCGACTGGAAGCCGACGCGCCCTTTCTTCTCGAGGTAACGCGCGCCGATATTGGACGTCATAATGATGATGGAGTTCTTGAAGTCGATGGTGTTGCCGAGCCCGTCCGTCAGCTGACCATCCTCGAACACCTGCAGCAGGATGTTGAATACGTCCGGGTGGGCCTTCTCGACTTCGTCCAAGAGGATGACGCAATAGGGGTTGCGCTTCACTTTCTCGGTTAGCTGGCCGCCTTCCTCGTGACCTACATATCCCGGGGGCGAGCCGATCAGTTTCGACACCGAGTGCTTTTCCATGTACTCGCTCATGTCGAAACGAATGAGCGCCTTTTGGGTTCCGAAGAGAAATTCGGCAAGCGAGCGAGCCACCTCGGTTTTTCCCACGCCGGTTGGACCGAGAAAAATAAACGAGCCCACAGGACGGTTGGGGTTCTTGAGCCCGGCGCGCGATCGACGGATGGCGCGCGAGAGCCCGGAGACCGCCTGTGCCTGGCTCACGATTCGCTTGTGGAGCTCTTCCTCCATACGGAGCAGCTTCTCGGTCTCCTCTTCCTTGATCGAAGCGAGCGGGATCCCCGTCCAGCGCGAGACGACCTCGTCGATGTCCCGGCGCTCGACGAGGGGCCGTTCGAAGTTCTTGAGCTCCCAGCGCTCGCGGATGAACTGCAAGTTCTCACGCTGGGCCATCTCTTCGTCGCGATAGACCGCGGCGCGCTCGAAATCCTTGTTCTCAATCGCGCTGTCCATGTGCTCCGCATTGACGCGAATCTGTTTTCTGAGCTCGGCGAACTCCGTCGAGAACGTCGACTCGCGCAGCTTGACTCGAGAGCCTGCCTCGTCGAGCAGATCTATGGACTTGTCTGGAAGAAACCGGTCGGTGATGTAGCGGTGGGATTGATAGACGGCTGATTCTATCGCTTCATCCGTGTAGCTCACGTGATGGAACGCGCCGTAGCGCTCTTTGATGCCCTGAAGAATCTCGATCGTCTCTTTCTCGCTCGGGCTCGAGACCTTCACGGCTTGAAAACGCCTCTCCAAACTGCGATCGCGCTCGATATATTTGCGGTACTCGCCCGGAGTAGTGGCGCCAATGCACTGGATCTCGCCGCGAGAGAGCGCGGGTTTCAAGATGTTCGCCGCGTCGAGTGAGCCTTCCGCGGAGCCGGCGCCGACGAGCGTGTGAAGCTCGTCGATAAATATGATGACGTTCGGGTTCTCGGAGAGCTCCTTCATGATCGTCTTGAGCCGCTCTTCGAATTGACCGCGATATTTCGTGCCCGCTACGATGAGAGAGATATCGAGCGCCAAAATACGCTTATCCGCGAGGAAGAGCGGCACGTCGCCGTGCACGATCTTGTTCGCGAGGCCTTCGACGATGGCGGTTTTCCCGACACCGGGCTCGCCAATCAGAACCGGGTTGTTCTTGGTGCGACGGCAGAGCACCTGGATCGCGCGATCGAGCTCCGATTCCCGCCCGATAAGAGGATCGAGCTGTCCGCGGCTCGCGGACTCCGTCAAGTCGCGGCTGAACTCCGTGAGCAGCGGTGTCTCTTTGGCCTTGGACATCGTCGCTTTTTGATTGAGCTCTTGAACGATGTCCTCGCGCACGGCGTTGATCCGTAGCCCGCGCTCGTGAAGGATGCTCGCGGCGACCGACTTCTCCTCGCGCAAAATGCCGAGCAAAATGTGCTCCGTGCCTATGTAGTTATGCACGAGCCTCTCGGCTTCTTCCGCGGCGTAGGTCAAGACCCGTTTGGACTCCGCGGAAAGCGGAATCTCGACCGACGTCGAGACTTGATCCCGGATCACGATCCGGCCCTCGATCTCTTTCCGGATGCTCTCCATCGAGAGATGGGACTTCGCAAAGATACGACTCGTGAGCCCCTTACCTTCACGGATGAGCCCGAGCAGGAGATGCTCGGTCTCGATGGAATTACTACCTAATTGTGCGGCTTCGTAGCGAGCGAAGAAGATGACCCGCTTCGCTCGTTCGGTGTATCGCTCGAACATTTCCTCCACCCAACGTGGTGTTTCGTCATTATATCACACGCGTATAAATCGTTGCGACAGTTGAGGTTCAAGCATTCAGATGCGCGCAGCACCTTTTGGAGCATAGCACTTTCAGAGCATCGCCACCAGTGTACGATAACTATTCATATACGCAACCTACCTTCTTCCATATAGAACGTCCGGTCGCACACCAAAGCCACATCTCGAGAGTGTGTAACGATAACGGAGGTGAGGTCGCGCTCTTCATGGAGATGGCGAAATACGGACACGAGCTCTTCGCTATTGGCCGTGTCGAGGTTGCCTGTGGGCTCGTCGGCAAGCACGAGGGTCGGCTCCGTAACGAGAGCCCGGGCCACCGCCACCCTTTGCTGCTCCCCGCCCGAAAGCTGAGACGGCAGGTGCGAGCCACGCTCCGAGAGGCCTAAATCCGCGAGGAGCTTCTCGGCGCGCCGCAAAGCCTCCGCCCGCTCCATCCGGCCGATCATGAGCGGCATAGCGACGTTTTCCGCGGCCGTGAATTCCGGCAACAAGTAATGGAACTGAAAGACAAAGCCGATGGTCTCGTTGCGCAGCCGCGTGCGTGCGTGCTCGCTGAGCTCGAAGAGCGCCTTGCCGCCAAGATGCACCGTTCCCGAGTCAGGAACGTCGAGGCTGCCGAGCACGTGCATGAGCGTGCTCTTGCCGACTCCAGAGGCTCCGACAATCGCAACCATCTCCCCTTTCTCGATAGAGAGATCGCAACCGCGCAGTACTTCCACACGCCTGCCATTCGACGCGTAGGCCTTGGTGAGCTTATGTGCTTCTAAAAACATGGTTTCGCTTCACGGAAAAATCACTCGAACCTCAACGCCTCGGTAATAACCAATTGGGCAGCCCTGCGCGCGGGATAGAGCGTCGCCGCAAAGCAAATCAGGGGGGCCGCGATCACGACCAGGAGGAAATCCCAAGGGAGCAGCTTGAACGGCACCCAGGCCACCTGGTAGACGTCCTCTGGAATCGCGATCAAGCGATAGTGATCGAGTACCCAGGAGATCGAAACACCTAGAAACGCTCCCACGGCCGTGCCCGCCACGCCGATGATGGCTCCCTGCAACATGAAGATGCGCATGATGCTCTTGGCACTCGCCCCCATCGATCGCAGGATGGCGATGTCTCGTGTCTTGTTCATGACGATCATGATCTGGCTCGCGACGATATTGAGCGCCGCCACGCCCACGATGAAGCTGATGAAGATCGTCGTCACCACCTTCTCGATCCAGAAGGCGGAAAAAAGACTTCGGTTCGTCTCTTTCCAGTTCATCGAGCCGTAGTCGCTGCCAATCGCTTTCATGACCTCGATCTCGATGCGCTCGACGTCGAAGATATCGAAAACTTTCGTCTCGACATACATCGCTTCGTCCCCGACACCGAGAAGCCGCTGCGCGTCGGGGAGATGTAGAAGCGCCCACGAATTGTCGAAGTTATAAAGCCCGAGCGCGAAGATACCCACGACGCGAAAGCTTCGCGTGCGCGGCAGCATGCCGAACGGCGTCAAATGTCCTTCGGGCGACGTGACTTTCACGACGTCCCCGATGAAGACACCGAGCGTCATCGCCAGCTCTTCCCCGACGATGACAGGCGGCAGCTCGCGTCTGAGCTCCTCACCGGAAACATTTCCGACATTTCCGACATTTCCGTCAGGCTTTTCGGGCTCCGAGAGGCGCATCAATTCGCCCACCATCATTTTCTGCGCGAACTCGGTGACGTTGGCTTCGAGCTCCGGCTCGATACCCTTGAGCGTCACGAGCCCGGAGCCAGTGGCGCTCGAGACGAGGGCCTTGCCGTACAAGACGGGGGCGGCCCCCTCGATGCCGTCGATACCGCCGAGCTTTGCGATGACGTCTCGATAATCCCCGAAGGGTTCCCCGCCTCCTTTATAGATACTCAGATGGGAGGAGGCCCCTAGGATGCGTGAGCGCAGCTCGCCTTGCATCCCCGTCAAGATCGCGAGTGCCACGAGGAGGATCATGACGCCCACAACCACGCCGAGAGTGGAGATGGTGGAGATCACCGAAATGAAGAGCTGACGGCGTGCCGCGAAGAGATAGCGCAGCGCGATCCGGAGCTCGAAAGGCACGGGATTGTTTACTCCTCGCTCGCCTGCGCGTCCGCCGCGGCGTCGTGCCCGCCCTCGGGCCTCAGCTGCGGGAACAAGATGACGTCGCGGATCGATCGCGAGTTTGTGAACAGCATGACGAGCCGATCGATACCGAGTCCCTCGCCTCCGGTCGGCGGAAGGCCGTGCATCAAAGCCCGCACATAATCCTCGTCCATATCGTGGGCTTCCGCGTCCCCGCGGGCGCGCTCTTCGAGCTGCGCCTCGAACCGGGCTTTCTGATCGTCGGGATCGTTGAGCTCGCTGAAGCCGTTCGCGACCTCCATTCCCGCGATAAACAGCTCGAACCGCTCGACGAATAAAGGATCGTCGAGCTTCTTCTTGGAGAAAGGTGAAACGTCTACCGGATAGTCCGTCACAAAAGTCGGCTGTACCAGTGACGCCTCGACGAGATGATCGAAGAGCTGGCTCAAGAGCTTTCCCCAAGGGGCGCCCTCGTCGAGGCTGAGCTCGAGCTTGCGGCCGAGCTCGAGGAGCGCGTCGCGCTCACGCAACGCATCGGGTACGATTTCGAGGTCGCGCTGGCGGAGCGCTTCGACGACGCCGTCGAGCATAGTGAGACGCCGGTAGGGCGGCGTCAGATCGATCTCGACCTCTCCGTAGCGAAGCGGCTTTCCGTTATTGACTTTGTTCTGGAGCTCGTCCAGAAGCTCCTCCGTCAACATCATCATGCTCTCGACATCACTATAGGCTTCATAGAACTCGAGCATGGTGAACTCGGGATTGTGGCGTGTCGATATCCCCTCATTGCGGAAATTGCGATTTATCTCGTAGACCTTTTCGAGCCCGCCTACGGTCAGCCGCTTGAGATAGAGCTCGGGTGCGATACGCAGATAGAGATCGATCCCGAGCGTGTTGTGAAACGTTTTGAAAGGACGCGCGGTAGCACCCCCGGCGATGGGCTGCAGCATCGGGGTCTCGACTTCGATATATCCGTGCGCGTCGAAGAAATTTCGAATCCCGGATACAACGCGGCTGCGCGTGATGAAAACGGCGCGAGAATCCGCATTCGCAATGAGGTCCAAATAGCGTTGGCGGTAGCGCGTCTCCACGTCGGCGAGGCCATGCCATTTTTCGGGAAGCGGCTTCAGAGCTTTGGCGAGAAAGGTGAGTTTTTCGACTTTGACCGTGAGCTCGTCCGTTTTCGTGCGAAACAAAGGTCCCTCGACACCGATGAAATCTCCAATGTCGAGCTTCTTGTAGATGGCGAAACCTAGATCCTCGACCGTGTCCTTGCGCACGTAGACTTGGAGCATGCCCGCGCCGTCGCTCAATCGCAAAAATCCTGCTTTCCCGAACTTGTTCACCGCCCTGATGCGCCCGGCCGTTCGAACCCGCACCGGATGACTCTCGAGCTCCTCGCTGGTCTTCGTATCGAATGTGGCGAACGCGTCCGAGACCGTGTGCGTTCGGTCGAAGCGTGTCGGATAGATGTTCACCCCGAGCTCTTTGAGCTCCTCTCTTTTTTTGCGCCTCTCACCTTCGATGCGTTCTTCGATACCCACTATTTGCTCTCCGATGTCGCTTCGATAGTGGCACAAACGGCGTCAAGCACGCCGTTCACAAAACTGACCGCATCGGGCGCGGAGAAGCGTTTCGCGATCTCGAGCGCCTCGTTGATGATGACCCGCTTGGGTGTCTCGGTATCGAGAAACTCGTAGACCGCGACCCTCAAAATGTTGCGATCCACGGCCGCCATCCGCGAAAGCCTCCAGCTGTCGGACTGTGCGGAGATGAGCGCGTCGATCTCTTCTACGCGGCGGATCGTTCCTTCCGCGAGCAAGCGCCCGAAGTCTCGCGCCTCTTTGCTCGGATTTCGGATCACGCCAATCGACCAGACGACCTCGCCGAAGGGCGCACGGGTAACATCCCATTGGTAAAGCATTTGAAGTGCGAGCTCACGCCCTTTCCTGCGCACCCCCATGCTCAGCCTCTGATTTCCAACGCAGTCATTCGTGTTCCAGTTTCTCGAACAAAACCGCCATCTCGACCGCCGCGAGCGCGGCGTCGTAACCCTTGTTGTTGCTTCCCGGGCGGGAGCGCTCGACCGCCTGCTCCATCGTGTCCGTCGTCAGGACGGCGTTCGTCATCGGAATGTTCGTCGCGAGCGATGCTTGGCAAATCCCGGAAGTCGCGGTTTGGCTGAGATAGTCCCAATGCGGAGTGCCGCCTTTGACGATCGCGCCGACACAGATGACGGCCGCGAAACGGCCGGTCTCCGCGAGGCGTTTCGCCGCGAGCGGGATCTCGAACGCTCCTGGCACGCGCACCACTTCTACGTCGTCCTCACGGACGCGGGCGCGACGGAGCGCTTCGAGCGCACCTTCGAGGAGCTTGTCCGTCACCAAGCTGTTGAACCGCCCGAGGACGATCGCGAAGCGCAGCCCTTCGCCTACTGCCTTGCCTTCCCAGATTTTCGTCACGTCGGCTCTCGGCTACCGGTGAATTTCGGGGGCCGTTTCTCGAGAAACGCCTTCATACCTTCGCGCCAGTCATCGCTTCCGGCAAGAACACCGAAGAGCGTCGCTTCGAGCTCGAGCCCTGTCTCCAGATCGGCGTCGAGGCCTCGGTTCACCGCGAGGATGGCGCTCCGTAGAGCGCCCGGCGCGTTCTTGATGATTTGCCGCGCGAGCCCATCGGCGGCCGCTCTAAGCTCGTCCTTTGGGACCACTCGGTTCACGAGGCCGATGCGGTGGGCCTCCGCGGCGTCGACAGCCTGACCGCTCAAGATCATCTCGAGCGCGCGTCCGCTTCCCACGAGGCGTGCGAGGCGCTGGGTTCCGCCATAACCCGGGATCGCGCCGAGACCGACCTCGGGCAAGCCGAGCTTGGCGTTGTCCGATGCCAGGCGGATGTGGCACGCGAGCGCGAGCTCGAGCCCGCCTCCGAGCGCGAACCCGTTCACCGCGGCAAGGACCGGCTTTCCAAGCGTCGTAAGCTTACGAAAGATCGCCTGACCCCGTCGCGCTGCTCGGTGGCCACCCTCGGCGGATAGCCCGGCAAGCTCCTTGATATCCGCACCCGCAACGAAAGCTTTCTCGCCCGCGCCGGTGACGATGAGAGCGCGTATGTCGGGGGCGGCAGCGACGCTATCGAGCGCGGTCTCGAGCTCACAAAGCGTCGCCTCATTGAGCGCGTTGAGCTTATCGGGCCGATTCACCGTGAGCGTCGCGACACCGGCGCGATCCGTCAACAAGAGATTATCGAAATTCATTGTGAGCTCTGAGCTCTCCTCTTAGCGCACCAAGAAGAAAAAACGTCACAGAGTCACAGAGAAAAGTGGGTTTCTTACTTCCGCTCCTCTGTGCCTCTGTGCCACCCCCACGGATTGCACGTAATTCTATAATATTCTCTCGAGACTCTTCTTGGCTCTCGCTTTCCAAAACAGCGAGAGCGTCGCTCCCGCGAAGAGCGCTCCCATCGCATCAAATAAAAGATCATAAACGTCCCCGACGCGCGAAGGTACGAAGGTTTGATGCCATTCGTCGCTCGCACCATAAAGCACGGCGACCGCCACGCCACTCCAAAGCGCCGTGCCCGAAACAGGCTCGCCAAGGCCGTGCCCGAATGCCCGTATCGCAAGGAGGGCCATCACAAAATAAGCGCCGCCATGGAGGAGGACATCCGGAGCCGACGAGACGACTTCGGGCCTCGGCCGTGAGGAGACCGAAAACACGAGTCCCATGTAAAGAAGTAGCGGGGCCCAGTAGCGCGCGAAAGAAGCAACCACTAAGGAAAAGGGTACATCAGCCAGCCTATGGCAAAGGCTGAGCCCACGAAACAGGCGAAGGCGAACAAGGCGAACTTGACCTGCTCTTTCGGTTCTTCGCGCATGAGCAGAGCGAATCCTATTGAGACGAGAACAGCGAAGATGCTCAGGATCAGGAAGTGGCTCGTCATTTAGTTAGTCCGTTAGTCCGTCAGTCCTTCCGCCCGACCAAGATGTCATAGACGTCGAGCACGATGAGCATGTTCAAGAGCCCCGCCACGATGCAAAACGTATAGCCGTATTCGTAGGTGACCGCGGTTACGGTCCCGCCCCCGAGTTTCATCATTTTGATGATGAAATAGGGAAGCCCAACACCCATCTCCGCGAGGCCGGCAAGCAGCGTGAGCAACTCACCCGTATCGAGCTCGAAGAGCTCGCCTTCGAGCCGAATGCCAAGGGTAAACAGAGCGACAACGACCGCGAAGAAAATGATGCCACGATGGCGCTTGCCGATCATGAAATGCCCGAGCCCAGGCACCAGCCACGCGGAAAGGCACGCAGGGATGGCCGCGAAGGAAAACCCTTCTACAGCGTCCTTAGTCGGCATGAGCGTTTATTTTAGTACAAACGCTCGCTCGACAGGAAAGGCCTTCGAGAGATCAATAATTAAAAAAGCGTAACGCAAAGGCGCAAAGGCGCAAAGGCGCAAAGAAGAGAAAAGAAAGATGAAAGATCCTGTTTCTGTTCTTGTGTCACGAAATAAGGAGCTCTCAGGATGGATATACGGAGCTTTGCGGCTTTGGGCCTTTGCGTTACGTTTTTTTATTATTGATCTCTTTGCGTGCCACCCTAAAAGGCTCTACAGCGTTCCGTAGAGGCGGTCGCCGAAATCACCTAGGCCGGGCACGATGTATTTGCGCTCGTCGAGCCCTCGGTCGACGGCCGCGGCGTAGATGTCGACGTCGGGGCAGTCCTTCAGCAAACGGTCGATGCCCTCGGGAGCGGCGACGATACATAAGAGACGAATCTTCGTCGCCCCGTGCTCCTCGAGCAGAGACACCGCGGCGCTGGCCGAACCGCCGGTGGCCAACATGGGGTCGAGCAGAAAAACGAAGCGGCCGGAGAGGTCCGGAAGCTTTCGGTAATATTGACGCGCAACCGCGGTCAATTCGTCTCTCTCGAGCCCGACATAACCGACCGATGCGGAGGGAAAGACGGACAGCATGACGTCGAGCATGCCCATCCCCGCGCGCAGCACCGGCACGAGCACGACGCTCGCGTCGAGCTTTTGGACCTCGGTCTCCTCGAGCGGCGTCGTGACCCGCTCCGTGCGACACGGTAAATCGCGCGACGCGTCGTAGGCGAGAAGCGTCGTCACGCGACTTGCAAGCCGGCGAAAACGCTCCGGCGGCGTCGAGGCGTCTCGAAGCTCCGAGAGCACATCGTCAACCAAAGGATGCTCGACGTGATGAAGCGCCACTACAGACTCCTTTCGATAGAAAGCTGCCATTATCCTATCCTTTTCCCTATCCTTCCCCTATCCTTCCCAAAAGATGAGAGCGGTCGATCTACTTCACAAAAAAAGACACGGCCTCGCGCTCGAGCCGGAGGAGATTCGCTTTCTCGTCGATGGCTTTACCGCTGGTTCTATTCCGAACTACCAAATCTCCGCTTTTCTCATGGCAGTGAGCATCCAAGGGATGAGCGAGCAAGAGACGCGCGCGCTCACGGAATCGATGCTCGAGAGCGGCGCGGTGCTCGACCTCTCGGACATTCCGGGCCCTAAAATCGACAAACACAGCACCGGCGGCGTCGGGGACAAGACGTCGCTCATCGTCGCCCCCCTCGCCGCAGCGGCCGGGCTGTGCGTGCCGATGATCTCCGGCCGGGGCCTCGGGCATACGGGCGGAACGCTCGACAAGCTCGAGGCTATTCCGGGCTTCGAGATTCGAATCGACGAGAAGCGCTTTCGCGAGCTCCTCGCTTCCGTCGGATGCGCGCTCATCGGTCAGACTGATGGCATCGCTCCCGCGGACCGCAAGCTCTACGCCCTCAGAGACGTGACGGCTACGATCGACAGTTTGCCGCTCATTACCGGCAGCATCCTCTCGAAAAAGCTCGCCGAAGGGATTTCCGGGCTCGTTCTCGACGTGAAGTTCGGAAGCGGCGCCTTCATGAAAACGGTCGAAGAAGCGAGTGCCCTGGCGGACCTTTTGCTCAAAACCGCGTCTCACATGGGGAAAAGAGCCGTCGCCCTCCTCACCGACATGAGCCAGCCGCTCGGAAACTACGTCGGCAACGCGCTCGAGGTCGAGGAGTCGATTGCTGTTCTCAAAGGCCACGGCGCCCGTGACTTGGCCGAGCTTTGGTTGACGCTCACGGCGCACATGCTGGTGCTCGGGGACTTGGCGCGGACGGTCGAAGACGGAGAGAAGCAAGCGCGGCAAGAGCTTCAATCGGGGCGGGGCCTCGAGAAGCTTCGGCAGATCGTACAAGCGCAAGGAGGCGACGCCGCCGTGATCGACGATCCCCGACTTCTTCCAAAAGCGCGCGGGAGGCGCGATCTAAAGGCGGTAGCCGGGGGCCACGTTTCGGTGATCGAGACGGAGGCGCTCGGGCGCGCAGCAATGTTGATTGGCGCCGGGCGACGGACGGTGGACGACGTCATCGACCCGGCCGCGGGTCTCGTCATTCACAAGAAGCTCGGGGATGAAGTCACGAAAAGCGAGCCGCTCCTCACATTTCACTACAACGATGACACGCACCTCGAAGAGGCTTCCGAGCTAGTGGCGAACGCCTATCAAATCACGGATACTCCCCCGGCTTCGCGCGACCTCGTGCACTCGGTTCTCACGACGGAAAGGAAGACTTGATGGAGCAATATATCGGCATCGTCGGGCTCGTGGTCCTTTTGGGGATCGCCTATCTCGCGTCACAGAATCGGAAAGCCATTGACGGGCGCGTTATCGTCTGGGGCCTCGTTCTTCAATTTGCTTTCGCTTTGTTCGTGATGAAGGTTCCAGTCGGGGTGTCGATTCTCGGCTGGGTGAGCGGCGTCGTGACTGAGCTCATGGACAAAGCTTCGTCCGGCGCGGAGTTCGTCTTCGGAACCGAGCTCGCCAAGAATCAAAGCCTCGGCTTCATCTTCGCGGTCAAAGCCCTCCCTATCATCATCTTTCTTTCTTCCCTCTTCGCGGTCATGTACTACATCGGGGTGTTGCAGGTAATCGTTTTGGGGATGGCCAAAGTGATGGCGCGCACGATGGGGACGAGCGGAGCGGAATCGCTCGCCACCGCGGCCAATGTTTTCATGGGTCAGACCGAGGCCCCTATCGTCATCGCACCTTACATCGACAAGATGACCAATTCGGAGGTTGCCATGTTGATGATCGGCGGGATGGCGACGATCTCGGGAGCCGTGTTGGGCGCCTATATCGGTTTCGGGGCCGAAGCGCAATTTTTGTTGGCGGCGAGCATCATGAACGCGCCCGCTGCCATCGTGATGGCGAAGATGCTCGTTCCAGAAACGGATGAGCCCCTCACGCGCGGCGAAGTCAAACTCAAGATCGAGCGAAAAGAAGTCAATATTATCGACGCCGCCGCGCGGGGCGCGAGCACTGGCATGACGCTGTCTCTCAACATCGCAGCCATGTTGATAGCCTTCGTGTCCCTCGTAGCACTCGTCAATTGGCCCCTCCAATATTTTGGTCTCTCGCTCGAGCAGATCTTCGCCTGGCTGTTCGCCCCTCTCGCTTACTTGATGGGCGTCCCTTGGGCGGAGTCAGGCACGGTCGGGAACCTGATCGGGCAGAAAGTGATCATCAACGAGTTCGTCGCCTATCAATCGCTCGGCGCGCTCAAGACCGCGGGTGCTATCGGCGCGCGCGCTGAGCTCATCTCCACTTACGCTCTGTGCGGTTTCGCCAATATCGGCTCTATCGCGATCCAAATAGGCGGGATTGGCGGCCTTGCGCCATCGCGCAAGGAAGACCTCGCCCGCCTCGGGCTTCGAGCGCTCCTCGGTGGATCACTCGCCACGTTCATGACCGCGACGATTGCCGGACTCTTGACTTGAGGTTCCGTTGTCGGTTTTCACTTGTCGGGAAGTTCTATGAGTGAAGTCCTATGAATATTGTCGAGAACATTCAAGAAGCAGCCACCTATATCGGATCGAAGACGAAGATTCGAGCGAAGGTCGGTATCGTCCTCGGGTCCGGGCTCGGCGCGTTGGCCGATGCCTTGACGGAGGCGACCGCAATTGCCTACGAGGACATCCCTCATTTCCCGAGATCGAACGTCAAAGGGCACAAAGGCAAGTTGATCGCGGGCAAGTTCGAGAACGTTCCGATCCTCGTCATGGCGGGCCGCGTACACGCCTACGAAGGCTATAGCGCCGCCGACGTCGTGTTCCCGGCTCGCGTGATGGTGACGCTCGGCGCACGGAATCTCGTCCTCACCAATGCCGCTGGCGCGGTCAATGCTGCGTTCAAGCCTGGCGAGCTCATGGTCATTACCGACCAGTTGAACTTGACCGGCTTGAACCCTCTTGTCGGCCCGGAGCATCCCGAGCTCGGACATCGCTTCACCGACGTTTCATCCGCCTATCATCCCGCTCATATCGAGACCTGCGACAAGGCGGCACGCCGGATCGGATTGACCTTGAGAAAAGGCGTCTATGCGGGGCTTCTCGGTCCGAGCTTCGAGACGCCCGCCGAGATTCGCATGCTCCGCACGATGGGGGCCGACGCCGTCGGGATGTCGACCGTGCTCGAGACGATCGCCGCGCATCAGATGCGGGCCCGCGTGCTCGGGATCTCCTGCATCACCAACATGGCCGCTGGAATCCTCCAGCAAAAAATCGACCATCGAGAGGTCATGGAAGTCGGCGCTCGCGTCAGCTCCGTATTCCTCGAGCTCATCGGCTCACTCTTACCGGACCTGACAAAATGACCGACATCCCAGAAGACCTCGTCGAGCAAGCGACGCGCGTTCGCGAGAATGCCGTGGCGGATTTCTCCAAGTTCAAAGTCGGCGCCGCGCTTCGTACCGAAGGCGGCGATATCTTTACTGGCTGCAATGTCGAGAACGCGACCCTCGGACTGACCGTATGCGCCGAGCGCGTAGCGCTATGGAAAGCACTCTCAGAAGGGGCCAGGGCCTTCACCGAGATCGTCGTCGTTACCGCCGCCGACGAACCGACGCCACCCTGCGGCGCCTGCCGGCAATTGCTGTGGGAGTTTTGCGGCGACATCCCCGTTTACATGGTGAGCACCAAGGGGAAGACCGACACGATGAAGATGAGCGAGCTGTTTCCGAGGGCCTTCGATAAATCGGACCTTTGAGACTAACCGACGACCCGGCTGACTCAGTCTTGTACAGCTATATACGGTAGCTCACGGAAGCGTTGGTTGTCGTCTAGGCCGTAGCCGACGACAAAGCGATCGGGAACTTCGAAGCCAATATAATCGACGGCAACGTCGATCTCGCGCCGGGACGGCTTCGAGAGAAACGCGGCCACCTTCAAAGTGGCCGGCTCCCGCGAGCGGAGCATGTTGAGAAGATAGTTGAGCGTGAGACCTGTATCCGCAATATCCTCGACGACGATCACGTCCCGGCCGGCGATCGAAACGTCGAGGTCCTTCGTCAGCTGAACCTCTCCGCTCGAGGTCTTACCCTTGCCGTAGGACGACACCGCAAGGAAGTCGAGCGTCACGGGCACTTCCATCGCTCGCGCGAGATCGGCGAGAAAGGTATAAGCGCCTTTCAGCACGCAGATGAAATGGACCGTCTTCCCTTGATAGTCCGCGCTGATTTCTTTACCCAGCTCACGCACGCGTTTGGCGATTTGCTCTTCGCTGAAAAGGACTTCCATTCTTCAGCCGCCTGCGCGGATCAGCCTTGGGCGAACAACTCGAACGTGACGGTAATGACGCCGTAGGCTTCGGTAGGCTTGCCCTCATTCAGGGCGGGCTTCCACCTCCAGAGTTTGGCATTTTCTCTAGCCGTCTCCACGCAATAGGGAAGAGATTTCAAAACCCGGACGACCTCGGTGGTCCCGTCGAGCTTCACGAGGACTTCGAGCAGCACTTCACCCCGCACCATTTTTTCGCGGGCAGCAGCCGGATAGTCGGGGCTCGGAGGCTTGAAAACAAGAACGGGCTCGATATCCCACGCTCCCGGCGAGTAATCACCGCCGCCGAAACCGCCGCCGCGCCCGGGGCCGACACCCCAGCCTTCGCCGCTACCCACGCCGGTGCCGTCGCCGCCACCGACGCCGCCACCGGTACCTGCGCTCGGCCGGTTGTCGATGCCCCCGAAATCCCGCATGTCATCCAAGGACAATCCAGGGAAGTCTTGCTCATCCGGCGAGAACACCCCGGCGAAGAATATGTCCGTTTCGGTAGGTAGGTCCGGAACGGTTAAGTCGTCGAAACGCAGCTTCGGGGGCTTTCGGGGCGCTACTGGGGCGCGACGCGGCTCCGGCTCCACCTCAGGCTCTGGCGTGGGTCTCGTGCGGATAAAGGCGGAAATCCGACCCCCACGCGAGCCTCCACCTCCACCACCGCTCCCGCGGCCACTCCCGCCTACCTCGTAGAAGCGGACGAGCACGCCTCCCGCTTCCATCGGCTCTCGAGACATCCAGCTAGCTATGGGCGTGAGGAGCATGATGAGGAAGACGAGCACATGCATACCCCAGGCGGCCGCGAGAGATTTTGTGCGTTGGTCCCAGCGCAACTTCGGCGCACTCTCCTCGGAGAGGCGTTCCATTCCGGCAAAAAACTCCGGACCTCGGCCTATGTCACCCATCCTCGCCAAATGTTAGCACGGCGGCCAGCCTGACGCCCGTCTTCGAGACCATGAACTTGCTCCCTACCAAGGTGGGGCTTGCAAGAAATCAAGGAGCGTCATAGATTAGGCTGAGTGGCCGACGACAAACGCCGCATCCTGACAGGCGAGGATGTCCAATCGATTCCCGAAGGCGGTATTCTCGACATCACCCCTGGCACATTGCTCACCGACATCGCTCGTGAGTGGGTAGAACGACGCAAAATCCGAATCGTCGAACGCGCTGGCCCGGGCGAAGAAGCAGCCGCCGTGAAGCTCGCTATTGGGTCTGACCATGGCGGCTTCGAGCTAAAAAACTCCCTCAGGGAATACCTCGACACGCTCCCAGCCAGCTATATCGATTACGGCACGCATTCAAAAAAAGCGGTCGATTACCCGGACATCGCCCACGCCGTCGCGCTCTCTGTCGCCCTCGGACATGCGAAGCAAGGGATCATCATCGATGGTGCCGGCATCGGCTCCGCCATCGTCGCCAACAAAGTCCCCGGCATTCGCTCAGCAGCGTGCTACGAGGAAGCGGGTGCGAAAAACGCGCGCGAGCACAACGACATCAACGTACTCACGCTCGGCTCCACACTCATGCTCCCCGAAAAGCTGCGCCCCATCGTGCGCATCTTCATGAGCACCGAGCACAAAGAGCCCCGTCACAAGAGCCGGGTTGCGAAGATCATGGCGGTCGAAAAGAAGTATTATCGGCCCGTATGAGCTGGGACCTAGAACGTCTCACCGACGCGGTGACCGAGGCCGTGCTCCTGGAGCTCGGCGCCACCGATCGGCCATGCAGCTGTCATCATCTCGATCGCAGCCTGTGTCCCGATGTGATGCAGCCGCTCGTCGAGCGCGGAGCGGAACGGTTCGGCCTCACGGCTTCTGCTCCTCATCGAAGCCTCGCCGCTCTCATCGACCACACGCTTCTCAAAGCCGACGCCACCGAGGAGCAGATCCGAAAGCTTTGCGCCGAAGCGGCAGAGCATCGATTCGCGACCGTATGTATTCAGCCCACCTGGGTGCGCCTCGCCGCCCAGCTTCTTCGGGGAACGAGCGTCGGTGTCTGCACCGTCGCCGGATTTCCGCTTGGCGCCAATAGTCGGGACGTCAAAGCTTACGAGACCCGTCGCGCAATTTTCGATGGCGCCAACGAAGTCGACATGGTGATCAATATCGGAGCACTCAAGTCGATAGACTACCGCACGGTCGAAGACGACATCCGCGGAGTCGTCGACGCGTGCCGAGAAGGCTCCGCTTTGAGCAAGGTCATCATAGAAACAGCGCTTCTCACCGAAGACGAGAAAGTCAAAGCATCCACGCTCGTGGCCGCGGCGGGCGCCGACTTCATCAAGACCTCGACCGGGTTCGGGCCGGGAGGCGCTACTGTCGAAGACGTCGCACTGATGCGGGACATCGTCGGCCAGAAAATGGGCGTCAAAGCCGCGGGTGGTGTCCGCGATCGCACCACCGCAAAACAAATGGTGGAAGCGGGAGCGACCCGAATCGGTGCGAGTGCAGGAATCCGCATCATCCAGGCGAGCGACTGAGTCTAGTCAGGTTAACCCGTCTCTATCCCCACATCCCCGTTCTTATCCCCACATCCCCTTGCCTTTAAAACAGCCCGTTCAAAAGCAAGGAGAGGTGGGGATAGGAGGAGATGTGGGGATAATAAGAAAAGATAGCGCAGGCAAAGCAGTCCTTTTACGCACCTCTGCATTGCGCTTCTCCTAATACTCATCTAGCTCCCCGACGGGAACGGAGCTCAGGCAACCGACCGAGTCTAGCCAGATAAGCCGTCTTTATCCCCACATCCCCGTTCTTATCCCCACATCCCCTTGCCTTTAAACAGCCTGTTCAAAAGCAAGGAGAGGTGGGGATAATAAGAAAAGATAGCGCAGGCAAAGCAGTCCTTTCTTCGCAACTTCGCGTTACGCTTTCCCAGTACTGATATTGCCCCCGACGGGAATGGAGCTCGTGATTTCTGGGGTTCTAGGGCTTGAAGGCTTGGCTCGCTTTTTCGTAGTCCTCGGGAGTATCGATATCGACGCAAACTCCCGGATCGTCGACAGCTATCTCGAGCACCTCGTCGCGGTAGCGGGTAAGTAACGACTTCCCGCCGCGATCGCCTCTGAGGGTCAGCAACTCCTCGACGAGCTCCGCGACGAAGAGGACAGGATGCCCCTGCTCCCCTCGATAAACCGGATGGGCGATGCGCGCACCGGCTTTGTCGAACGTCTCCGTGAGCATGCGGATCGTCTCGGGCTTCACGAGCGGTTTGTCAGCGAGTGCTACGAGCACGACCCGCGTTTCTTGGGGCAAGCGTTCGAGCCCGCATCGGAGCGAGCTCGCGAGTCCGTCCTTGCTGTAAGGATTCACCACCACCTCGACGCGCTCATCATCCTTATGAGCCTCATTGAGCTCGCCTCGCGCCTCGCCGCCCGAAGCGACGACGACGAGAACGCGGTCGAGCCCCGCGGCCAACAAATTGCGGAGGCTTCTCGAGAACATCGTCTCGCTGCCGAATGCGAGGTCGAGCTTTGGGCGCCCCATTCGACGCGACGCGCCCGCCGCAAGAAGCACCGCGACCCGCACCTGTCACTCCGCCTCGGGACGCATCCGGTAGAAACATTCGTTCGGCCTGATCGCCTCGCCGAAGACGACCTCTGAAACGCCTTGCTGCAATAGGCGTTCTCCGATACGTTCCGCGGCTTTCAGACGGGCGGCGGCGGCCTTGTTCAAAAGGACGATGTGACGGCTCCCCTTCGGGATCTTCGGAAGGTAGCCTTTGACGATCGCGGCTGCGATGACAGCGTCAGTGACCTCCATCCCCGGCGACGTGCCCGACAAGCTAGCCACGATCTCGAGCCGATGGACGTGCTCCGCATCGAGCTTGTGGTCGAGAGCGTCGAGGCCCACGAGGATCACCGTGAGCGTCGTTTCATCCGGGATCACAGGCTCGTGGCTCGCCGGCGCTTTCAAGCAACGCCCGCGAGCGCCGTCAGCCTCGATCACCACACAATCGGCAAGACTTCGGAGCGGATCCAGCATCACGGGGTCCACTCCACCAAGCTTGTCGCCCCGCTCCCGATCTTGAATGACGGTGACCGAGCCGTAGCGCCGAAGCCGTGCTTTGACCGTCGTGAGCCAATTGTCTTCCTCGCCCACGACGACGAGCGGCGGCATGGTCGTCGCCGCCATGGGCATCTGCAGATGGGTCGTGGACGTCGCGACGACGCTCAAGCCCTGGCGCTGGAGCTCTGCCGTGAGCGCGTAGAGCACGGTGGTCTTACCGCCCGCGCCCACTAGGCTCACAACGTCACCTTTCCCGACCGATAGCGCATCGGCGAGCCCAAGACCCGAATCGATCGCGATCGTCATTGGCTAGAGAGTACTATAGGATAACGGTGAAAGAGCTGGACCGATGCGCATTTCCGTTGCTATCCCCGTCATCGTCATGAGCTTGGCTGCCGCGCACTGCGCCGGCCAGGAGGATTATGCGGAGGCGCGCAGAACCATGGTGCGTGAGCACTTGCGGGCGCGGGACATCTCCGACCCTCGAGTCCTCGAGGTCATGGGCCGCGTACCGCGACACGAGTTCGTGCCCGCCATTTTGCGCTCGCAAGCCTATGCCGATCACGCGCTGCCAATAGCGGAAAGCCAAACGATCTCCCAACCCTATATCGTTGCCCTGATGACCCAACTCGCCGAGATCGAGGAGGACCATGCGGTTCTCGAGGTCGGGACGGGCTCCGGCTATCAGTCAGCCGTTCTCGCCGAGATGGTCCGCGAGGTCTATACCATCGAGATCATCCCCGAGCTCGCCGAAAGCGCGCAAGCGAAGCTCGCGGCTCTCGGCTACGAGAACGTGTACGGAAAAACCGGAGATGGTTATCTCGGGTGGGAGGAAAACGCTCCCTACGACGCGATTCTCGTCACCGCAGCGGCTCCCGAAGTGCCGCCGCCTCTCATAGCCCAGCTCGCCCCCGGCGGGATTCTCGTCATCCCCGTCGGCCCTCAATCGCAGGTTCAACAACTCCTCCGGATCGAGAAAGCGGAGGACGGCACGACAACCACCAAAGTGATCATCCCAGTCGTCTTCGTGCCGCTCGTCCGCGAGCGGCGATGACGACACCGACGAAGCAAAACTAGTCTTCGACGCTGACCTCACCCCAAAAAGCCACGTAGCCTTCGAAACGCTTCGCAGCGTCCTTGGCCTCCGGGTAGAACCACGCCGCGTCTTTCCCCACGGCGGCGTCGACAACGACGTTGTAGTAACTGGCCGTCCCCTTCCAGGGGCAGACGGTATGCGTGTCACTCGGCTGCAGATATTCCTGTTTTACCGAAGCCGGTGGAAAATAGTGGTTGCCTTCCACCACTTCGGTCTCCTGCGATTCGGCAATCACCGTTCCGTGAAAAACCGCTTTTGACATATCGTGACTCCTTTTTCTTGCGTCCGTTCTTTCCTATTGCTATCCTTACTTCCTTGACTTGCCATCCGCTATGACGAATCACTTTCCGTTGGCTGCTGCACTCGTGCTGGCACTGCTGGTTTCCGCGTGTGGCGGAAGCGGTCCGTCAGGTCCGACCACTCCGCCCACGACCAATGTCCCGCCACCGCCGGCCCCAGTACCGCAATTCGAGATTACAAGCCTCATTACTGTTTACCAAAAGGCCGATAGCTTCGCTATGTTCACCGAGGGCACGACGTCCGACGAGAACATAGGAAAAATCCTTCTCGGCGTCGACGCGCTCACCACCGGAGGCACGCTTCTCGATAACGAGCTCTTGCGCTTCGATCTGCAACAAGCCATCGATCGCGTCAACGAGCAATTCTCGGACGCGGACTTCGTGGCCGCGTTCGGTGAGACCAAGGAGAATCTGCGCCGCTTCTTCAACGACGCGGACAACGACGGCTGGTCCGTCGATGGCCGCCACGGAGCAGGTCGAGACTGGCCCCATGACAGCGACGGCAACGATCCCGACGGCTGGCTAGCCCAAATGGTCATCACCATTACCCGCCCCTAACTAAGTAACTCCGAGCCCCTCCAGCATCTCGACGATCGACTCGAACCAAACTTGGGCCATCGTCTCGTAGCCCAGATTGTTCGGGTGCAGGCCGTCGGAGCCTACGCCGCGGAAGCCTTTCGGCGCCGCGACTTCGTGGTCGGCGATCGGAACGTTTTTTCCTTTCGCTTCCTGGCGGATCACATCGTTGAGACGGGTGATGTTCTCGACCGCGAAGACACGGAACCCGTCCGGGTTTGCCGGCAGATAGGTTCCGCTGATGACGAACTTGCCTCGGAGGATGCCAATCCGCATCATCTCCGCGAGATTGAAGCGCACCACGGGAAAACGTGCGAACTCGTTATTGACGTCCACGATGCCTTCCATGATCAGGATCAAGTCCGGCTCATGGCGCCTTATCATCGTATCGATACGGTCGAGGCCTTCTGTCGTGTTCTCGCCGCCAATGCCTTCGTTGACGAGCTCGAAGCCGGTGCCGTAGCGCTCTTCGAGCAGCCGCCACAGCTTTGGGATATAGCCTTCGACTGTCGTGAGCACGGGGCGCGCCCCTCCCGAGCCGCCATATTGCTGCGTCACGCCAAAGGTCACGCTGTCACCGAAGCAAAGAATTTTCTTGATGGGGAAATTCGCGGGAAGGTCGATGCGCCGCACCGAATCGGCTAGTGCGACAGCGCTTCCGCCTGGGACTGCCACGTCCGGCGAGGCAGGTGAGCTATCTCCTACGCAGCCAGCACTGATCGTGATGAGGACGCTAAGAAGACATCCGGCTGTCGTTGCTCTCATTCTCAAATACGCTCCGATCGTTCTTTTTACGGGTCTTCCGCAAAATCTGTGGGTAGAAACCGTCTGCCATCGCCCCCTCAGCAGACCACGGTGCTCGCCGGCGTAAAGGCTTCCCTCGCTTCGCTCGGCGCTTCGCGGCCTTGACCCCGGCTCCGCTCCGTGGTCCGAGCA
>SMYC01000327.1 GCA_004356105.1 Acidobacteriota bacterium
AAAAATTGACGGAGACGCTATATTGGTCGCAGAGGGAGCGATGCCGTGAGATTTTCGAGTTTTTGGCTCGTGGAGAGAGAGAAATCGAGGCGGACAACGGACATGATCTCGAGGATGTGCGCCGGGACGCGGACGAGCTGTTGAACCAGCGCGATTCGTGAAGCTTTGAGCTTCCCGTCCCCGTCGTTAAAGCCTCGGCGGCGATTATCGCGCGCGAGTGAAAAAAACAGGTAAAGCTATGAGCCAAAAACATCCCCGTATTCTCGACCCTAAGCGGGTGGGTCTTTTCGTTGTGGACATCCAAGAACGCTTCGAAAACGTTATTTCCGGCTTCGAGAACATGGTGGCCGCGAGCATCCGTCTCGTCTCGACGTTTCGAGCGCTCGAGCTTCCCATCATTGTGACCGAGCAGTATCCGAAAGGGCTTGGGCGCACTGTTGCCGCGCTCGGCGAGGCGCTCGGGGACGCGGCAGCGCCCTACGAGAAAACGTGCTTCAGCTCTTGTGGGAGCGAGGCGGTCTCTTCGCGGCTCGAGGAGCTCGGGACGGAGCAAGCGATGGTGTGCGGGATCGAAACGCATGTCTGCGTGAGCCAGACCGTGCACGATCTCATCCAGATGGGCATTCTCGTGCACGTCGCGGTCGACGCCGTCGCGTCACGGAAGTCGCTCGATCGTGACTACGGGCTCCGCAAGATGGAGCGCTCGGGCGCGGTGCTCACCACGGCCGAAGCCGCGGCGTTCGAGCTTCTCGGCGACGCCAAGCACCCTCGCTTCAAGGAAGTACAGGCTCTTTATAAGTGATGGAGCCCGTCCTCGAGTTCAAGAACGTTTCCAAGCACTACCCTCAGCCGAGCACGGGGGTGCTCAAAGCGCTCGACGATGTGTCTTTCTCCATCCAAACTGGAAGAACTCTCGCGATCACGGGGCGGAGCGGGAGCGGTAAATCGACGCTCCTCCATCTCGCTGCCGGCATTGACGTGCCAAGCGCCGGGACGGTGTCCTTCGTGGGGCGCGATCTCGGCGAGCTTTCCGACCGCGACCGCACGCTCATTCGGCGCGACGGTGTCGGGCTCGTGTTTCAATTCTTCTACCTTTTGCCGCACCTCACCGTTTGGGAGAACGTGTCGCTTCCCGCGTGGATCGCTTCGGATGCGGGGATGGAAGAGCGTGGGCGCGATCTTCTCGAACGTGTCGGGCTCACGGCGCATGCGTCTCAGGAAGCGTCGAAGCTGAGCGGTGGCGAGATGCAGCGCGTGGCTATTTGCCGCGCTCTTCTGCGCAAGCCGCGTTTGCTGCTCGCGGACGAGCCCACCGGGAATCTCGATGACGGCAATTCGGAGATCGTCATGGATCTTCTGATGAAGCTCGTCGACGAAGAGGAGGGGACCCTCCTTTACGTGACTCATAGCGACGAGCAGGCGGCCCAGGCGGATGAACGGCTCGCGCTCCATAGCGGAAAACTCGGGCCCGCGTGATTCGCTACTTCTTCCGCGCGCTGAGAGCGCAGCTTCATGGAGGATTGAGCCTCTTCGCGCTGAGCCTTTTCGGCGTCTCCATTGGCGTCGCGGCCGTCGTATCGATCCAAATCATCAACTTGAACGCCCTCAGCGCCTTCAGCGGCAGCATGCGGGCGGTGAGCGGGGGCGCGGACGTCACCATCGTCGGCAAGATGCCTTCGCTCTCCGAGGACACCTATCCGCGCGTTCTCGCAACGCCGGGAGTCGAGGCGGCATGGCCGCTCTTTCGGCTCGATGTCGTCGCTGAGGATCTCGATTTCTACCTCGAAGTGATCGGTGTCGACTTTTTTACCCCCATCGACCTACCGTGGGAGGGCGCGTCGGTGGATCTCTCGGCCGCGCTCGGGGAGCCCGGCTGGGTGGCGGTCACGCCCACGCTCGCGCGCGAGAAAGGCTGGGAGCTCGGCGATCGCCTCGAAGTCAGCGTTGGCACGCGCAAAGCCGAGCTCGTCATCGGCGCCTTCTCCGATTTTCAGAAAGCGACCCCGCTCGCGAGCACGCGGCTCGCCGTCATGGACATCGCCCAGGCGCAGTCGCTCTTCGGGGCGCGGGGGCAGCTCCATCAAATCGACGTCAAGATCTTCGAAGACGTTGACCAAGGCGACGTGATCGCCGAGCTCGAGCGCAGCCTCGGCACCCAGGTTCTCGTCCTCACACCCGAGCAGCGCGAGCAGCAAGCGTCGGATCTTCTGAGCGCTTTTCGTCTCAACCTCACCGCCCTGAGTTTCATCAGCCTTTTCGTCGGTGGGTTTCTCGTCTTCAGCTCGACCCAAGCGAGCCTCGTCCGGCGGCGCACTGAGTTCGGACTCCTCCGCTCGCTCGGCGCGACCCATCGCCAGGTCATGGGTCTTTTGGTCGGTGACGTGCTCCTGCTCGGATTGCTCGGGGTCGCGGTCGGGATGCCGCTCGGCTATCTTGCCGCGGAGGCCAATGTCGATCGGGTGAGCGCCACGGTCACGAATCTTTATCTGCTCGACGCTATCAACCAGCTCGAAGTCCCGGCTTGGTTCTTTTTGTTGGCGGCGGCGGTGGGACTGTTCAGCGCGGGTCTCGGCGCCCTCATGCCGGCGCTCGAGCTCGGGCGAAAAGACACGCGCGCCCTCCTGGCCGCTTTCTCGCTTCATGAGCGTGTCGGCGCCCGGGCGCCGCGTGCGTTCCTGCTAGGCGTTGGGCTCATGTTCTTGGGGGGGATTCTCTACTGGCTCGTGGGCGATCGTTGGCGGCCTGCGGGTTTCATCCAGGCTTTCCTCCTCATTGCTGCGGTTCCGTTGGTGACGCCGCTCCTCGTCCAAGGCGCCACCGGACTCTTGCGCGTACGGTCCTTCGGTTTGGCCTACGGGATGAAAGGTCTCGGAAAGCAGCTCCAAACGACGTCCGTTGCCATAGCGGCGCTCGCCGTCGCAGTGAGTATGGTCGTGGGTGTCACGACGATGGTCGCGAGCTTCCGCGAGACCCTTGCGATCTGGATCGAGGCCACGGTCCAGGCCGATGTCTATGTCTCGACGCCTGCGTGGCGTCGCTCGCGCCGACGAGCGGTGTTGGACGCCTCCGTCATCGAGGTGCTCGCTCGCCATCCCGCGGTGGAGCAAGTGGATCGTTTGCGACAGTTTTTTGCTTATACGAACGGGCGCCGGTTCTCCTTCGCCGGCGTCGACGCTCGCGCGCCCGGCGAGAAGACGCGCTTCGCTCTTCTCGAGGGTGAGATGCTGGGAGCAGAGCTTGGTGGCATCATGGTTGGTGAGCCGCTCGCACGGAAGGAGCATTTGAGTGTCGGGGACGATCTCGTCATAGACGGACCAAAAGGGCCGGTGGCGCTTCCGATCAAAGGCATCTACTACGACTACAGCAGCGAGCTCGGCTCCGCCTTCACGCATCTCGAGACGATGGCAAAGCATTTCGGCGATGGAC
Organism: Acidobacteriota bacterium; assembly: GCA_004356105.1. Lineage (GTDB taxonomy): Bacteria > Acidobacteriota > Vicinamibacteria > Marinacidobacterales > SMYC01 > SMYC01. The sequence goes on from SMYC01000327.1 coordinate 3,427, forward strand.
CGGTGAACAGCGTCGCGCTCTATCTCGAACAGGGCGTGGATTCGGAGCATGTGGTGGACGAGCTCAAAACGAGCCTCGCCGACGTGCCCCTCACTATCCGCAGCAACCGGCGCATACGGGAGCAAGCCTTGCTCGTGTTCGACCAGACCTTCGCGATCACGCGTCTTCTCCGTTACATGAGCCTTCTCATTGCGGTCACGGGAGTGGCGCTGACACTCATCGTGCTCGCGCGGGAGCGTTCGGCGGAGCTCGCGCTTTATCGAGCGCTCGGCGCCACCCGACTTCAGATCTTTCGTGTGTTTCTCGGTAAAGGATTGGGGATGGCCCTCATCGGCATCGTGCTCGGGAGCCTTGCCGGGGTCGTCTTTGCCTTCATCTTGATTTACGTCGTGAACCGCGCGTTTTTCGGGTGGACCATTTTTGTGCACTGGCCCATCGGGTTGCTCGTGCAACAGAGCCTCGTCATTCTCGGGGCCTCGGTGCTCGCGAGTCTTTACCCCGCGCGGGTCGCGAGCCGCGTCCCGGCGACCGAGCTGCGGCGGGAGGATCTCTAGCATGCTTCGCGCTTTGGCCATCACAGCACTCGTTCTGATGCCGCCTGTTGAAGAGTGGCGTGTGGCGGTGCCCGACTATGCGTGGTCTTTTCCCAGGGATCACTGGGCGCATGATGGCTATCGCACGGAGTGGTGGTATTTCACCGGGCATCTCGAAGGCGGGGGCCGCAGGTTCGGCTATCAGTTCACGTTCTTTCGCATCGGAATCGTCAGCGAGCCGATTGAGCTCGCCCTCGACTCGGACTGGGCGTCGAGCCACGTCATCATGGGGCACGCGGCGGTAACCGATCTCGAGAGCGGCCAGCATGTCTTCAGCGAAGTGCTCTATCGGGAGATGCCACTCCTCGCGTCGTTTGACCACGATTCCGAGGAGCGCATCGGGTGGTCGCGCGGGCCGGCCGGTACGAAAGCGCTGTGGACGCTGGACTTTACGGGGGACGGGTTTCGCATCGCCGCGCGGGACGACCGGCTCGAGATGGGATTCGAGCTTACGACTCGCGCCGCGAAACCGCGCATTTTTCAAGGGCCGGGCGGGTTCAGCCGGAAGGGGAAGGAGAGCGGCGCGGCGAGCCAGTATTACAGCTATACCCGCCTCGAGACGTCGGGCGAGCTCACGATGGGCGGCGAGCGGTTCGAGGTGGTGGGGGAGAGCTGGATGGACAAAGAGTTCAGCTCGTCCCAGCTCGAGCCCCAGCAAGTGGGCTGGGACTGGTTCAGCTTGCAGCTCGACGACGGGCGCGAGCTGATGCTCTACATCATGAGGCGGGAAGACGGAACGACCGACTACGCGAAAGGCACCGTCGTGTCCCCGGACGGCGAGGCACGCTATCTCGAGCTCGAGGATTTTTCCTTCGAGGCGACTCGGTACTGGGTGAGTCCTTCTACGGGAGCGCGCTACCCCGTGGCGTGGCGTGTGCGGGTGCCGTCAGAAGGCTTGGAGCTCGAGGTCCGCGCGCTCGTTGACGACCAGGAGAACAAGAGCCGTTTTTTCGGCGGCGTCTATTACTGGGAAGGCGCCGTGACGATCTCAGTCACGGGGCTAGGTGGAGAAGCGCTCGGGCGCGGCTTCGTCGAGCTCACGGGATACGGCGAGGGCAATCGCCCTCCTGTCTAGACAGCAAAAAGGGTGCGGTGGTAGACTCGCGCCGCAATCGTCCGCATTTGGGCTCCTTCGAGGGAATCAGATGTGAGTGCGAAGGGCGAACAATTTTTCGTCATAACCTTTAGGAGGGGAAATGGACGGATTGGAGGCAATCTTCCGATGGCTGCACGTTTTCGTCGGGATTCTATGGATTGGACACCTCTACTACTTCAACTTCGTTAATGGGCAAATGGTCGCGAAGCTCGACGCGGATGCGAAGAAGCAAGTCGTTCCCGAGCTCATGCCGCGCGCGCTTTTCTGGTTCCGGTGGGGCGCGGCGTGGACTTGGATCACGGGTGTTCTACTGTTGCTCCTCGTTTACTATCACGGCGGCCAAGCGCTCAATACGGGCGTGAGCTGGGGCACGGGACCGATCGTCATGATCGCTGTGACGTTTCTCGGCGTGTTCGTCTACGACGCGTTGTGGAACAGTGGCCTCAAGAGCAACGTTCGCGCCGCTGTGGGCGTCAGCTTTGTACTCCTGGCGGGTGTCGTGTTCCTCTACGTGAACTTCGGCGAGTTCACTTATCGCAGCACGCTGATCCATACCGGCGCGCTCTTTGGAAGTGCTATGGCTTTCAACGTTTGGTACCGCATCTGGCCCGCGCAACAGCGCATCATCCGCGCTATCAAGAACGGCGAGGCTCCGGACAAGGCGGACGCGGCACTTGCTGGCCTCCGCTCGAAGCACAACACCTACATGTCCTTGCCGCTTTTCTGGGCGATGATGGGGCAGCACACCACGTACTTCGCGGGCGGGAATCTCGGTTTGACCTCCAGCACGTATTGGATTGGTTGGCTCGCTATCATCGCGCTCGGCTGGCACATCATCTTCCATTGCTACAAAAAAGCCGCCAAGCTCGAAGGGTTCTAGCTTGTTCTCCTTGCTGTTGGCCCTGGCTCTTGCGAGCCAGGGCCAACCTCTGCCGCAGCCTCATCTCGCTCTCGTCGACGCCAACGTGATCGACGTGCGCACCGGCGACGTGATCGCCGGGGCCACCGTTGTGCTTCAGGATGGCAACATCGTTTCTATTGGCACGGGCGCGCCTCCGTCGGATGCAGAGATTGAAATTATTGATCTCGAAGGCGCCTACGTCTTGCCCGGTCTCGTCGACGCGCACACGCACCTCGACAGCCTCGAGCAAGCAGAGCGTGCGCTCCACTCCGGCGTGACCACCGTGCGCGGCGCGAGCGTTGGCTCTTATCGTGATGTCGTAATTGGGAAGATGACCGAAGCGGGGATCCTTGCTGGGCCGGAATATCTCGGGGCCGGGGTCTACGTGACGCCTTACATTGGCGGCGGTGTGCTCGCCGATGCTCGCCTCATGCATCTTGCGGTTCCCATCGAGACCGAGGACGACTTGAGGACACTCGTACGGGTGAATATCGAGAACGGTGCGCGCGTCATCAAAACGCGTGGGACCGAGCGCGCGGGGACGCCCACGACGGACCCGCGGGAGCAGGTTTACACGTCGGAGCAGTTGCAGGTCGTTGTCGACGAAGCGGCGAAGCACGGCATTTCGGTACTCTGCCACGCGCATGGGGACGAAGGTGCGCGTGCTGCAGTTTTGGCGGGTGTGCGCAGCATTGATCACGGGACCTACATGTCGGAAGCGACGCTCTTGCTCATGAAAGAGAAGGGCACTTATTTCGTCCCGACTTATACGACGATGATCGATCTCATCGAGCCGGGTGGCGATTACGACAACCCGGTCGTCAAGATCCGCGGTCTGCACATGCTTCCGCATATCGAAGAGACGATCAAGCGTGCCTACGCGATGGGTATTCCTATCGTGACTGGGGCGGATACGAGCTATGGGCCGGAGAGCGTCGTTCGCATCACGATTGAGATGGTTAATTTCGTGAAGCTCGGGATGACGCCGCTCGAAGCGATCCGCTCGGCGACGGTGGTTGCGACGGAGATGCTCGGGATTTCGGATCGAACGGGTGTTTTGGAAGTGGGCATGGAGGCAGATATCCTCGTTGTTTCAGGGAACCCACTCGAGGATATTCGGGCCGTACAGGACGTCATCGTTGTGATTAGCAACGGGCGGGTTGGACTGAATCGGCTGCCCTTCGGGAAGAATTAGCGCAGATCGGCGTGATCCTCGCCGCCGCTGCATGCATGCGCCCCGAGCAAGTGCGCGCGACAGGCGCGGTGGTCATAGAGTGTCCTTGCGTCGCGAGCGCCATCGGTACCTTGGGCTAATCGAGTTCCAGGGCTTTGGCTAGCGCGCGGTTGAGCTCTCCTCGGGACGTTCCAATACATGGCGCCGGAGCAGCTCGAGGGGAAGGAAGCCGACGCCCGGTCGGACCTCTTTGCGTTTGGCGTTGTCCTCTACGAGATGCTAACGGGTAAGAGAGCGTTCGAGGGAAGACGCAAGCGAGTTTGATAGCGGCGATTCTGGAGCGAGAGCCGGCGTTGGTCTCGACGATCCAACCTCTATCGCCGCGGTCGCTCGACCGGATCGTGTCGCGATGTTTAGCTAAAGATCCGGCGCATCGTTGGGAATCGGCTCGAGACGTGCGGGAGGTCTTAAGCTGGGTTGAGGATGACGCGGACAGGACGGCTGTGGTCGCGAAGCGGCCCACGTGGCTGCTGTGGGCCATGGGTGCACTCGCCGTTTTTGCAAGTGTGATGACGTTCCTCTATTTTTCTCAGGTCGTTTCAGAGGATGCGCCCATCGGACATTTCTCGATCAATCTTGCCCGCGACCGTGCCTTCCTACCCAGCGTAGACTCGACAGACCTTGCCATTTCCCCCGACGGACGCCACCTCGTGTATCCAGGAGCAGACCCATCAGGCCGTCGTGGGCTTGTGTTGCGTCGTCTCGCGCAGATGGAGCTCACGGAACTGGCGGGCGGATTTACAGTCGACTCCCCGCGCGGGCCTTTTTTCTCACCCGACAGCGAGTGGGTTGGCTTCGGAGTCGGTGGCGCCCTGAAGAAAGTATCTGTCCGGGGTGGGCCTGCGGTGACACTTTGCGAGCTCCAAGGCCGTCTGCGGGGCGGGAGCTGGGGGCCGAACGGCGAAATCATCTTTGCGACGGTCGGGGACGAAACCGGACTCCTTCGTGTTCCCGTCGCGGGCGGGGAGCCCGAGGTGCTGACCGTACCCGATGCCGCCGCGGGAGAGCGCGATCACCGATGGCCGGAGTTTCTACCGGGCGGCGAACCCGTGCTGTTCGACATCGCATCCTCGAGCGGGAATAACCAAATCGCTGCTCTATCTCTCGAGACGGGTGAATGGAAGATCCTCACCCCTGGAGGAGCCAACGCCCGTTACACCTCGACGGGCCACATCGTCTATGCGGCGGAAGGGACTTTGAGAGCCGTCCGTTTCGACGCTGAGGGGCTCGAGCTTCTTGGAAACTCGTTTCCGGTTGTGGAAGCAGTCAATCAAAAATCGAATTTCGCGGCGAACTTCGCGGTCTCGATGAACGGGACGCTCGTCTATAACCCGAACGCCGGCACACCGGACCTCCGATTACTGAAGTGGATCGATCGGGACGGACGTGCGACGCCCGTACCGCTTCCGCCGGCGGCTTACGACGCCCTGAGCCTGTCGCCTGACGGAAAGCAACTTGCGCTCTCCATCACGGACAACTCCGGAGTGAACATATGGGTCTATGATATCGAGCGTGGAACTTTGGGCAAGCGAACGTTCGGTGGCGTGAACCCGCCTCCGGGAGCGGACCCTTAAATAAAGATGCGAAGCTTCCTTGTCCGCTCCCGGAGGCGGGGGCCCGGAGCGAAGCCGCGCCATCCGTGGTGCCCCCTAAGTGATGCAAAAGGGGGGTACCTGGGGTATGGACCAAG
>SMYC01000328.1 GCA_004356105.1 Acidobacteriota bacterium
CAAAGGCGAAATCGCGCTCCAGGCGATCGATCCTGCTCTCGATGGCTCCAAAGGTAACCTCTTCACGATCGGGATGGATCTGTCGGCTGGGGACAAGACGAGGCTCAACACGATTTCCTGGATGGCGAGTGGCGCCCGCCTCCCGGGTCGCGACCGATCCTTGATGAACGCAGCGCTCTTTGCGGACGATAGAGATGGGCTCGTCGATGCGTTCGAAGACATCCTCGCCCGCATTGGCATTCCCACTTCAGAGGTAGCTTTAGGCGCTTCGACCGTCGCCTCTGTAAGGGAAGTCATCCCGACCCATACGAATACAGACGTCTCGGCCATCGATCTGGACCCAGGAGGGAGCGCCAGCGCTTCTGATATTCGTTCCGCGCGGATCGCGCGCGCGAACCATCGCAATAACGTTCTGTTCTCGGCGACCGTGGAGGTACCGAGCTTTCGCGGTCATTTGAGAGCCTTCAATATTTACACGGTGACCGACCCTGTTTTCCCTCGCACGGCACGTGACGCGGATTTCTCGTTGATTTGGGATGCCGGGGTCGAGCTTCAAGATGATGACCCGGATCTGCGTCCCATTTTTTTCAACAAAGAGGGGAGCACCCAAGTTCTACCTTTCACCACGGGCAACGTTCTTCCCGAGGATCTGGGCGTCAGCGCTGGCTATCTCATGGAGCTCGATGGGACAGGTGCACTGACCGATGCGGACGCGAGAGATATCGTCGTCAAAGTCACACGCGGTTACCGGCTCTCTGTCGATCCGAGCACCGGCACGATTTATAACAACCTTGGCAACCTCAACCTCTCTCTCTTCGACGAGAATGGCGATCTTACGTGGAAGCTCTACGAGAACACCGCCGGGTCCGTCGCGGTGGTTTCGAACCCCCCGCGATCGCCCGATTTCGACCCGCCGCTCGCGCATTCCGACAAGTACGGCGTCGGCGGCTCCGTCCCTGGCGACGGCTTCTACTGGGACCACTTCAATCGAAAGACGGTCGTATATTACCCATCCAATTTCGGAATGCTGCAAGGCTTCGACGCGAAAACGGGCGCTGAGATCGTCGCGTTCATTCCGGACGACGTCATCGGGCTAGCGCTCAACGAGCTTCCGGGGAGCCGGGACACGTTGAAGGATGTCGTCAAGAGCATCGTGACGAACAATAACGGCATTCTCAATCACAATTTTACGTTGTCGGGAGACGCGACCGTCGATGACGTGTTCCTTCGCTCCGATCACGGCGAAGACGATGAATGGCACTCGATGATCGTCTTTGGCCGCGGTAAAGGGGGGCGCTTCATCACCGCGATGGACATCACTACCGTACCGAGCAACCCGAGCTCCCTCCGATTGTTGTGGAATCGTGGTAATCGCGACCTCCGGACGTCGGGAAAGAGTCGGAAAGTGATCAAGGAAGGGCCGATCGACGGGCTTGGCGAGACCTACTCGACGCCGGTTCTAGGAAACGTCGATACCCGGATCGATGCGAGCACGACGCTCGACGAGGTCGATCAATGGCTCGTTTTTGCCGGCGGTGGATATGGTTGTGAGACCAGTGGGACCGATGAGGACGAGGGGCAGAACCTCTTCGCTTTTCGCGCCGAAGATGGCTTCATCTACTACACCGCGTGGGCCGGGAACGACACTTCGGCCGCGATCCCGTACAACGCGCTTCCGGCAAGGCCGACGCTGTTCAACCCTCATGATGAGGACACCCTGGACGCCAAAGACTTTGTGACGCGAGTCTATATTCCGGACGTCCAAGGCAAAGTGCACAAGCTCGTCACGACGGATCCGGACCCCGCGAACTGGCAATTTACCGTCTTCGCGGCGATGGGTACCGATCAGCCGATCACTGCGCCGGTCACGCTTCTGAACGACGTGTTCACGCCTAATCGCGTCTACGTCATGGCAGGCTCCGGAGGCGACAGCCGGGCCCCCATCCCTGATGAGGGTTTTGGGTTTCGCATCTGGATCGACAACGACGTCGAGGGCACGGCGACGACGCAATACCCTGTGGGAACGCCCGCTGATTTCGAGGGACCGTTTCTTGACGGCGAAAGGATGACGGCACAAGCCGTCACCTTGGGCTCCATCGGAGACCCGGCTCCTGCCACGGTATTCTTCACAGCGTCGGAAGGAACCCTAGACGCCGCGACCTGCACGTCGTCCTTCTTTAGCACTCTCTATGCTGTCGGCATTGTGTCGGGCCAGCCGGAATTCGATCTCGACCCTGATTCTCCGGGGACGACCTCGACCTCTCTCGGAGAGGGCAAAGCGTTCCTTTTCGGACGCGACGGGAACATCTATGTCACCCGAAGTGGTGGGCTCGGCGTAAACGCGGACGTAAGCACTTGGGGCGACGGCAATTTCAACGACGACTCGGTGCCGTATGGCAGCAGTCCATTCTCCATTCAGCTCGCCGTCGAAGGATTCCGTATCTCGCCGTTCTAAATTAGCTCAGAGCAAGTGGCGAGCTTTGACGTCGAGATATTGGTTGATGACTTCAGCGGCAAGCTCATTGGGAACCACTTCGGTCGCGTGGATCCCCGAGGCCCGCAAAGCGAAGAGTCTTCGCTCTTGCGCCGCGAGCATCTCCGTTGCCGCCCCGACTTGATAGGCCTTGAGGTCGGTATCCGGCAGCTGCTCGGCGAGGCCCACGAGAGGCAAGTCTTTCAAGAGCACGCAGAGAAAAAGGTGTGACGAGATGAGCGTTCGCAAGTAGCGGCCGATGGCGGCGAGATGCTGATCGTCGAGCGCGTAAGTGACGAGCAGAACGAGAGCGCGTTTTTTCTGGCGGCGCAGTAGCTCCTCGCAAGCGAGGCCGTAATCCGAGGCCTCGTGGCGAGGCTCCAGATCGTAGGTTTTTTGAATCAAGGAGTGGATGGCCGCCTTTCCGCGGACCGGGCCGACATAGCGCTCGATGCGGTTCGAAAAAGCGATGAGCGACACGTTGTCCCCTTGGCCGAGCGCGATATAGCTCAAGATGATCGATGCGTTGAGACCGCGGTCGAGATGTGAGATACCTTCGGTCTCGTTGAGCATGGAGCGCCCGCAGTCGAGCAGGATGACGATATTCTGATTTCTCTCGGTCGTGAATTCTCGAGTGATGAGCTTTTGGTATTTGGCGGTGGCGCGCCAGTCGATGTGGCGGATCTCGTCCTCGCGCCGATACTCCCGGAGCCGTTCGAACTCGCCTTCCTTTCCGCGGAGCCTCCAAAGCTTGAGTCCCATTTCTGACAGTCGGTTGCGTCGAGCGAGCAAGTCGAACCGCCGCACGGTTCGGATATCGGGATAGATGCGCACATCGTTTTCGAGCCGCCGCCGCACGTTGCGCGTCCAAAGCCCGAGGGGGCTTTGATAGCGAAAGTGCACGAACGTGAATCGGTTGGGGCCGCGTCGCTGCGGATAGACGTGATAGGTCACCTCGACTTCACGCTGCGGTTTGAGCTCCACCTCTACGGGCAGCCCTTCGACCCGGCTCGGCTCCGGCGGCTCGTCCGTGAGCTCGAGCGTCACGGGCACTGGCGCACGGCTCAGGAGTCTGAGCACGACCGGGTTTTGCGTCCCGACGCTCAGAACGTCCGACACTTCCCGCTCGGTCTCGATTCGGTCGGGGCGGACGGTTCGGTAAAGGTCGAGGCCGGCGACGAGAGCGAGCACTCCATTGGCGGCGAGCCCGACCAGCGTGAACGCCGGATACCACATGCCGAGCACGAGAGCCACGCCCGCGAGCGCGACATAGGCCAGAAGAGGCGCGCGTGGGATCACGATCTCGGGGCCGTCACGGTGCTCAGGATCTGAGCCACGACATCGTCTGGCGTCTCGCCTTCGATCTCGGCTTCGGAGCGCAAAATCAAACGATGCCGCAAGACCCAGGGTGCGATCTCTTTGATGTCGTCGGGTGTCACAAAATCGCGCCCGCGGCATGCCGCCAGAACACGCGATGCAATGAGCAGATTGACGCTCCCTCGCGGGCTCGCACCGACAGCGACCGAGTGGAAACCGCGCGTCTTGGTTACGATCTCGGTGATGTACTGGATGACTTTCGGCTCGACGATCACACGCGAGGCGGCCAGTTGGGCGGCCATCACGTCCTCCGCCCGCATCACCGGGCTCAAATCGAAATCGCTCAACTCCCTGGGATCGCGTCCCGCGGCATAGTGCGCCAGGATTTTGTTCTCGTCCTCGTTCGTCGGGTAATCGACGAGCAGCTTGAACATGAAACGGTCGACCTGCGCTTCTGGCAGCGGATAGGTGCCTTCGTGCTCGAGTGGGTTCTGGGTGGCCAGCACGAGAAAGGGGCGCCGCAACGGATAAGTTTTGCCGTCCGCGGTGACCTGGCGCTCTTGCATGACCTCGAGCAGAGCGGATTGCGTCTTTGGTGGCGAGCGATTGATCTCGTCAGTGAGGAGCAAGTTCGTGAACACTGGGCCCGGCTTGAAGTGGAACTCTTGCTCCTTCATGTCGTAGACGCTGTGCCCGGTGAGGTCCGACGGCATCAAGTCCGGGGTGAACTGGATACGGCGAAATTGGCAGGAAACGGTCCGGGCGAGCACATTGACCAAGAGCGTCTTGCCGAGCCCAGGCCGGCCTTCGAGCAAAATGTTACCTTCCGCGAACAGCCCGACGAGAACGCCTTCGATCAAGCCCTCTTGACCCACGATGACTTTGCTCACTTCGGCTCTCACCGCCTCGAACAAGCTCGCTACCCGATCTAGGGGCATGGGCTCTGGAATGGTCCTCTCTTCCATCAACGCCTCCTCATTGTTGCTTTGCGCCTCACCTCTGCCAAGGATCTCAAGATATGTGCGATGCGGCCTCGCTCGAGGCTCGGGCTTCGTGCCGCCCGTACCGCTTGGTCGACCGCGGCGGCAGACTTCGCATCGTCCGGTAACGGGGGCAAGGCGCGCTTGTCGAGCTCGAGATGTCGCTCCCGGCCCGATAAGCGTAGACCAAAATCCTGTCGAAAGAACTCGAGATAGGGAACGATAAGCTTCGACCCCGAGCCCACCTTGAAGTGGAGGCTGCCGAGAGCCTCGGCATGCTCGACGAGGCTTCGTCGCGCCGAGCTCGCCGCTCGAAGGAGCGGTCCAAAGCGCCGGCCCACCATCCAGCCGAAGAGCAGCGTGATGACGAGGAGCTGGATCGTCACGACACGAAACGGCGGTTCGAACAGAATACCCACGACGCGAGGAGCTCCGGCCTCGTTCATCTCTTCATCGAAATAGACCGAGCCCTGGGGCGATGCGGATTCCAAGATGCGAAATGCAAGTAGGCCGTGACCTTCGGTCGCGAGGGAGCGGTTGGTGAAAATGTAATCGCTTGCCACAACGATGACGACCCCGTCACCGATCGGCCGCCACATCACTTGCGGCGACCCGTCGACGCTGAGCGTGACGCTCACATCCGATGCCTCGCTCTTTACTTCGCCAGCGGAGACCCAATCGACCTCGAGATCGGGGTCGAAATCGGCTCCGAGATCGGTAACGAAGCCCGACGCCTTGTCCTCGAGAGAGGGGCTAGTCGTTTCGAGAAGGGCCGCGGTGGCCGGCACGACACGGATGCCGAAAGGCTCGAGCGCTACGGCCGGGTCCTGCTGCCGGGCGGCGAAGACCAGTGCGCGTCCTCCAGCGACCCAGTCGTGGAGCGTCTGCCACTGGGCGCGATCGGGATAGCGCGCGGGCCCGAGCATCACGAGCACATCTGCCGCTTCGTCCGCCGGGATGAGCGAGCCGGAGCTCCGCTCGACTCGTTCCAGGAGCTCTTGGGCCAAAAGAAAGAACGCTTTTTTCCCCGCAGGACCCTCGCTGAACGAGTCGATCGGGGCGCGCGCCTCGGGTGCGGGGATCCAGCCGTAGCCTACCGCAACGAGCATCAAGAGCGCGCCTACCCAAAGCCAGTCGTTTTGTCTCACTCGGATGCCTCCGACTCGCCGAAGCTCTTTCCATAGGCGCGGGCACAATCGAGATAACTCTCTGCGGTCGCGTCGCGTCGGCCGAAATAGACGAGCTCGAACGCCGCGACGATCGTGCGGAGCGACTCCCGCATCGCGCCCTGTGCCGCCAAAATGTAGTCACGGTTGGTCAAGCCGCGGCGGTGCCGGATGAGACCCCGTCTTTCGGTAGCACTCATGGCGCCAAACAGAAGCTCGCGGATAGCACCTCTGTAGTCTTTTTGAGCTTGGAGTTTTTCGGCGCGCGCCCAATATTGCTCTGGAGGCGTCTCTCCGGGTGTTTTGCCCGCTTGCACGATGAGCGACAGTGCCTCCCCCGGCGGCAAGCTGTTCTGTTTGTGCGTCGAGAGCACGGTTTTCAAGATAAACGCGAGCACGACGATGAGCCCCGCGAACGCGAGTGCATAGACGAGATAGTTCACGCCGGCAAAACCCGTAATGTTTGGAGCTTCCGCTTTGGGCTCGGACGCCAGCACCTCCTCGAGCCACTCGAAGAAGCGCTCGAGCCAAGAGGCGTTCTCGCCGGAGGCCGCAGGCTCAGGCTTTTCCGTGAGCCGGCGAAATTCCGGTCGCGCCATGATCGTCTCGAGCGTCTCCCGAACGACCATCGCGTCCCGATACACGATGCTTTCTGCCTGCTCGTCTTGCGCGAAGGCGGCGGCAGCCCCCGTCCAGAGGAAGAGCCCTAGCACGGCAAATCGCTCAAGACGCATTCAAGAGTCTCCTGGCCTCGACGCGAAGCTCGATCTCTACATCCCAACCTTCCTTACGAACGCGTGCATCGAGATAGCAAAAAAACCAAGCCAGTCGCGCGAGCGGGTAGACGAGCCACCACGTTGCGGAGAGAGCACCCACGAGCAGAGGATCGTAGGCGAGCAAGTTCGCGATATCTTCGGCGGCAACGGCCCACGAAACTTTGGCCATAAATATCGGTGTGGCGAAGAGGAACTGCGCGCCTAGATCAAACAGCAGAAAAAGCGTAAGGCCCACGCAAAACGTGAAGGCGAGGATCGTCGTATAGCGACCGCAAGCCTCCAAATAAGAGTTGCGAAGAATTTCCTCGAGGCGTTTCAGCGTCCGGCCACCACGGAGCTGTTCGAGGATCAGTACTTCGGACAAGAAACCGTAGCGTGTTGCCAACGGAACGGAGAGAAAGCCCCAGCACATGATCCCGATGAGAGCATAAACGAGACGGGCCGCGGGGAGCCAGAGAAGAAGCACCGGGAGCCGCCGGTAAGTGTGCATCAGGGCGCGCCTTATGGTGAATTCCTCGCCGAAGACGTGATGGCCCGCTCCCGCCACGACGGTGGCGCCAAGAAACGGGGACACGAAGAAAAAGAGCAGCCCCGACAGAAGCCAACCGTTGCCATTGGCCGCGCCGAGCATTCCGACGGTTACGGGAACCACGCCGAAGATAAGCGAGAGCGGGAGCATTTTATCGAAGTGGCGCTGGTAAAACAGGATGGCGATGTCGATGCAAGCGCCGACCGATCGCGGCTCGAGTGCGAGGGTCGCCTCCTCGAGCTTCATCGTGGGTCGTCCCCCCGGCCGGCGAAGCCTAGATAGGCGATCACCGCCAGCCAGAAAATGGAAGCCACAACATATTTGACCATCAGCGGCAACGGCTGCGCGGACCAAAAACCCTCGATCATCGCGGCGACGAAGAGCATGCCGGCAGCACCGAGAGCGAGTTGAACGGCCACCCGGCCGCGCTCGCGCAAAGAATCCATGCGCGACAGATTGCCGGGCGCGAGGATCGCGTGACCGAGAACGAGACCGGCCGCGCCCGAGACGACGATCGCGGTGAGCTCGAACGAGCTGTGGGATACGACGAAGCCCAGGAAACGCTCGCCGTGCCCTTGGGCGATGACATAGCCAGCTACCGTGCCGATCTGAATCCCGTTCGAGAGAAGAACGTATATCGTTCCGATACCGAGGAAGAAACCGAGCGCAAAACACTGGAAGGCGATCGATGTGTTGTGCTTTATGTAGAAGCCCGCCATGGCCGCATCTTGGCGTCCGAAACCGCTACCGCTATCACTATCGCTATCGGCATCGGCATCGGCAGCGGATTCGGTCGCGTTGCCCTCGTACATCCTCTCCATCGTGTAGAGCACCGAGCCGGGGAGCACGCGATGCGCGAGACTCGGGTCGGAAGCGATAATGGCCCAGCTCGCCGCCATGGGCACGAAGAACAACGCCGCCGCCACCCAGAAGAAAGCTTGATTCTGTCGCAGGAGCCGCGGGAAGACGTGGGTAAAGAACACCGTCACGCTGCCGCGTTTCATGGGCTTGCCACCGTAAAACGCGCCGTGGCCGCGAACGACGAGGTCGTTCAGGTAGCGCTCGATGGCCGAGCCCCAGTCACGGGACCGCACTTGCGCGAGGTCGTAACAGAGCGCGCGGAAGAGCTCCGAAAATTCACTGACCTCGTCGGGGGCGAGCTTCGGCTTTGAAGGGGCCTCGGCTCGCGTGAGAAGCGACTCGAACCGCTCCCACGCGGGTCGACGATCGCGGAGAAAGCTCTGTTTGTTCATGCGGCGCTCGAGCCCGTGACGTCGGCCTCGCGGTCGGCGCTCGAGCTTCTCAGAACGCGAAACAAGAACTCGGCAGGCTGTTCCCGCGCAAATTTTCTTTGGTCGAAGGATGTGAGCCGCCGTCCTATCGGCTCGGCGAGAATCATCGCGATCTCGTCGAGCCGGGCGGGAGCGAGGTCGAGCTTGCGACGAAATAGCGCCTCGATCGCCTCGAGTGTTTTTTCGGCTGGGCGGTAATTGTGCTCGAACTCGTTCATCGAAAAAGGCTCGTAATTGGCAAGCCCCGCGAGCTCGCCTTTGAGCTCCGGGCGGCGCTCACGAATGACCATCGTGCCGGCGACCATATCGCCGATGCGCTGCATGCGGGACGTCGACGCCGCCGCGATGAAGCCCGCTGCGTAGAGGAGCGGAAAGAAATCGGCCGCTCGGAGAAGGTTCCGAAGCATGGCGTCGTAGAAGCCGATAGAATAGCCCTCCGTCTTGATGACGCGCAGTCCGAAGAGACGCTTTCCGGGCGTCTGCCCGTTCCACCACGTCTCGAAGAAACACCCATAGCCCCATTCGAGCACGAAGGCGAGAACGTAGAAGAGGCCCGTCGAAAGACCGGTGCCGGTCACCGGAACCAGGAGCGTCGAGGCGGCGATGGCCATCGCGTAGAAGATGACGACCCGCAATGCGAAGTCCACCAAATAGGCGGCGAGCCGCGTGCCGGGTCCGGCGAGGCGAAAAGCGAGCCGCACGTTCTCTGGGGTCTCGAGATAAGTGCGATTGCTCAGCGGTTCGAAAGATCGATCGTCGCGAGGCTGCATAGGCGGCGGAAAGGGAAGCCTGTGGCGTCTATTGTCTCACGTCGTTACGAGGCGCGGGAATTCGGGAACGGTAGCGGGCGGAGCCGGACCCTCAGATTTCGATGACTTTGGTGCCGGCGAGGTAGTCGTGAACGCAGCGCTGCTCCCCGCCGAAGATGAACAGAACATCCACGAAAGCGTAGAGCGGTATTTGGCGCAGCACCGTGTTCAGCAAATATCGCATTCCGAGTACGCGCGACCAGTGAGGTATCTCGCCGTCGACATGATCGACGATACGAATCTTCAGCAGCTTCTTGCCAATCGTCTGTCCTTGGCGGACGAGATAGGAGGCTTGGACGATCCCCAAAACGAAGAGGCCGGCCAGTGTTGCCGTGACCGCGAGCTCACTGAAGGCTTTCTGCTCGGAAGCCGCCACCAAGATGGCGGAGCTCAGCACCGGGACGGTGACGAGAAGGACGCAGACATAGTCGATCATGACGGCCGCTAGTCGCGCGCTGCGAGTGGCGATGACCCCTCCGGCGGTGGTTGTTTGACGTGGCGCGGAGACCGCCTCAGGCGACGCGTATGGGTTATCGAGCGCCGTCCCGCTCGCCGGAAGTGGCAACGGCTGGATCGCTGGTATCACGCCCATGCCCAGGGATGGTGTCGGGGCTGGTTCCAGGCCGTCCGTCGCCTCCCGGTAGTTGCCGCGCATCATCTCGACGCCACAATCCTTGCAACGCAACGACAATGGCTGACTCGTTTGGCAGGAACGGCAGAGCATTGCTCGTTGAGTGAAGCAAGAGCGGTGCCACGCGTGTAGGCGCTCTAACCGCAAGGAACAAAACAGCTTGCTGGCCAAGCCGATAGCCGCCTATGGGCAAAATCCTACGGCGATTCGGGCGCGTGCGCACTATTTGCAAAGTTCCGGTCGAGCTTCATCACACCCCCTCGGTTAAGATGGACTATGGCGCGTGCAGCGTTTTTCTGCTTGTCGGTCGCGCTTGCGGCCTGCCATGCTTCGAAAGCGGTCGAACAGGCGCAGCGAGCGGCGAGAGTCGGTGCTTGGGACGAGGCCGTTCTCTACTACCAGCAGGCTCGAGACGAGCACCCGGACAACATCGAGTACCGCATGGCCTTTGACAGGGCTCGACTCGAGGCGTCGCGGGCACATTTGAGCCAAGCCCGCAAATATCTCGAAATGGACGAGCCCGACATGCTTGCTTGGGCGGCATCGGAGCTCGAGCGCGCTCTCGGCTACGACCCGACGAATCGGTATGCGCAGGACGAGCTCGCCGAGTTAGGCCGTCGCCAAGATGCGTCGCCAAAGGAAAGTCTCTCGACGGATAGATCTACTATCTTTGGAGCCTACCGTGTGCTCGATCCGGATTCATCGAGAAGCATTAGGCTGCACTTTCCCGAAGGGACGAGTTTGCGTACCGTGCTCGAGGCGCTCGCGAAGCTCGCGGGCATGAGCATCCTTTTCGACGAATCCTTTCGCGACAAACAGGTGTCGGTGGAGCTCGATGACGTGAGCTTTCGGGAAGCGCTCGATATCCTGATGCAGACTAACGGTCTTTTTTACAAGTTCGTCGGATCGTCTATCTTGATGGTCACATCACGGAAATGAGCCCGCTCTCTCAGGCGAATCTTTCGACTTCGGCGCCGAGGCCGGCCATTTTCTCTTCGATGTGCTCGTAGCCCCGATCGAGGTGATACACACGATCGATGAGGGTCTCTCCTTCGGCGACGAGCCCTGCGAGCACGAGGGATGCGCTCGCGCGGAGATCGGTCGCCATCACGTTGGTGCCCGCGAGCGGTGTGGGCCCGTGCACGATGGCTCGGTTGCCACGGAGCTCGATGCGGGCGCCCAGCCGTGCGAGCTCGGAAGCATGCATGAAGCGGTTCTCGAAGATGGTCTCCGACAAACGCGACGTCCCGCGCGCCTGGGTAAGAAGCGCCATCAATTGGGCTTGCATATCGGTAGGGAAGAGCGGGTAGGGCGCCGTCTCGACCTCGATACTGACGAGATCATCGTCGGCAGCCCGGACGCTCAAAGAATCCTCGCCAATCACTAGCGAGACCCCGATTCGGTCCAGGATATCCGTCAGCGCCCCCAAATGACTCGGACGGCATTCGGTGATCCGAACGTCGTCGCCCATCAAAGCTCCTGCGATGAGATAAGTCCCCGCTTCGATGCGGTCGGGCACGATGCGATGGCGCGCTCCGTGGAGACGATCGACGCCGTGAACGCGTATGCGCTCGGTTCCCGCCCCCTCGATCGAAGCACCCATCCGCGCGAGAAGCTCGGCGAGGTCCTCGATCTCGGGCTCCCGCGCGCAGTTTTCGAGAACGGTCTCGCCTCGTGCCAAACACGCTGCCATCATCAAGTTCTCTGTGCCGCCGACACTCACAGTGCCGAAGCGGATCGTCGCTCCGGAAAGGCCCTCCGTCTTTGCGTCAATGAAGCCGTGCTCGAGCGAAACTTTCGCTCCCAGCATTTCGAGCCCGCGTATATGTTCGTTGATGGGCCGCGCTCCAATCGCGCAGCCGCCGGGAAGCGATACGCGGGCGCGCCCGTTGCGCGCGAGGAGCGGGCCGAGAACGAGCACCGAAGCGCGCATCGTCTTGACGAGCTCGTACGGAGCTTCGTCCGAGGCAAGCCTTGCAGTGGTGAGGGTGATCTCATCGAGCGACGGCTGGACGACATGGGTCCCGAGACGAAGAAGCAGGCGCCTCATTGTGCCCACATCCCATACATCCGGAACGTTCGTGAGCGTTATGGGCTCGTTCGTGAGAAGCGATGCCGCCATCGCCGGAAGCGCCGCGTTCTTCGCGCCACCAATGGTCACGCTCCCCGTGAGCCTCTTCCGTCCAACGATGCGGAGCTTGTCCATTTCCTGCTTTGGCCTACGCCCTTCGGGCCTCGGCGAGACATGCAAATGATTTTGTCAGCACGCGGCTAGCCTCTTACCGGCCGCAACCAAAGGGGTTGGCCACAGAGGCACAGAGGGCCAGCGGAAGCGGAAACCGTAAGTGTTTTCGAATCTCTGTGTCTCTGTGTCTCTGTGGCCATTCTTGAGAATCACCCGGCTAAGCACTAGTTCTAGAGCTTCCGCGCGATGACGATTCTTGGTATGCCGGCGAGGTCGGGCACGGTGCGCTCATGTAGAAGCGCGGCTTCACGCAGGAGCGTTTCGACCGCCTGTGACTGCCCGTGGCCGATCTCCAGGACGAGCATGCCGCCCGGTCTCAGCGCTCGGTGGGCCTGAGGCACGAGCCTTCGGATCACATCGAGACCATCGGCGCCTCCGGACAGCGCATCGCGCGGCTCGTGCTCCGTGACTTCGGGCTCGAGGCCCGCGAGCTCTTCGTCCGGAATATAGGGAGGGTTGCTCACCACCGCGTCGAGATCGGAATCGGCGACGGCCTCGAGCAAATCGCTCTCTAGGAGCTCGACACGTGCTACCACGCCGTGCCGGAGCGCGTTCTCCCGGGCGATCGCGAGCGCCGCTTTCGATCGGTCGATCGCGACGAGCTCGGCATCTCTGAGTGTGTGGGCGAGAGCGACGGCGATGCACCCACTGCCGCAGCCGATATCCGCGATCCGGGGCGCTCGCGCGTTCTCGAACGCGAGCGCCGTTTGCTCCACGACGCCTTCGGTCTCGGGGCGCGGGATAAGGACGGCCGGCGTCACACGGAAGCTGAGCCCGTAGAACTCCTGAGTTCCGATGATGTATTGGACCGGAACCCGGCCGCGTCTTCGCTCGACGAGCTGAAAGAAGTGTCCGGTAGCCTCGGCGGGAACGGGCTCTTGAAGTCGCGCCAGAAGGGACTCACGAGTGCAGCCGAGTGCATGCCTTAGAAGCAGCTCGGCCTCGACCCTGGCCTCGGCGATTCCGGCGCGGCCGAGCTCATCCGCGCCTCGCTCGAGAAAGCGCGCCGCGCTCATACTCCCGCGGTTGTCGCCGGTCGTCACGACTAGACGGTGGCCTCGGCCTCTCTGAGCTTTTCCGTTTGGTAATGGGTGACGAGCGCGTCGATCATGGTGTCGAGATTACCGTTGAGGATACTCGTGAGCTGGTGGAGGGTGAAATGAATGCGGTGGTCCGTCACGCGCGCCTCGCGAAAATTGTAAGTCCGGATCTTCTCGCTTCGATCGCCGGAGCCGATTTGGCCTTTGCGCTCACTCGCGATCTGGTCCTGTTGTTCCTTGCGCGCCAAGTCATAGAGGCGCGAGCGCAGCACGCGCATGGCCTTGGCTTTGTTCTTGATCTGTGACTTCTCGTCCTGGCATGTGACGACGAGACCCGTGGGCTTGTGCGTGAGCCGCACGGCCGAGTAGGTAGTATTGACACTTTGACCACCCGGTCCTGACGAGCAGTAGGTATCGGTACGAACGTCATTTGGGTTGATGTCGACCTCGATGTCCTCGGCCTCTGGAAGCACGGCGACCGTGACGGCGGAGGTGTGGATCCGCCCCGACGCTTCGGTTGCTGGAACGCGCTGGACGCGGTGGACTCCGCTCTCATATTTCAAACGGCTATAAGCGCCTTTGCCTTCGATCAAGGCAACGACTTCTTTGATGCCGCCGATGCCTGTCTCGTTGACGCTCATGACTTGGACTTTCCAGTGCTGCTGCTCCGCATATTGGGAGTACATGCGGAACATTTCCTGGGCAAAGAGCGCGGCCTCCTCGCCGCCGGTACCGGCGCGAATCTCGAGGAGCACGTTGCGCTCGTCGTTTGGGTCTTTCGGGAGCAGGTTGATACGCAGCTCTTCCATCAGGCGCGCGTGCTCCTGTTCGAGGCGGCTTACCTCCTCCTGGGCGAGGGCCTTGAGCTCATCCTCGTCCGCCTCGGCGAGCATTTCCCGGGTTTCCTGGAGCTGGCTTTTGGTGCTCTTCAGGTCTCGGTACTGATTCACCACGGGCTCGAGCTCGGCGCGCAGCTTCGCCAGGCTCTGGATCTGCGCATGGTCGGACACGACCTCCGGCTTTCCCAGCTCGGCAGTGACTTCTATGAAGCGCTTTTCAACGGCTTCGAGCTTCTGTTCCAGGTTCGACATGGTCTGCCGGGCGCTAGTTCGAGACCGTAGCCTTCTTTTTGCGTCGAACTTCGCCGTATTTCTGCTTGAACCGCTCCACGCGACCGGCAGAGTCCACGAGTTTCTGCTTCCCGGTGAAAAACGGGTGGCATTTCGAGCAGATTTCCAGGCGGATCTCAGAGCCCTTGGTGGAACGCGTCGTGTACGTCTCCCCGCACGCGCAGTGAACGTTCACTTCTACGTATTTGGGATGAATCTCGGCTTTCATGGTTTTCTCCCGTAGCTATACTTCGCGATCCGGATAGTATAGCTCAAGTTTGATACCTGCTACCCACTCCCTGCTCGCTGCGCCGAGCACCGCGCCAGCCTTCAGGGTCGGAGCCGGGGAGCAGATAGCAGATAGCAGGTGGCCGGTAGCCGGCTAGCGGACATCGAATACAGCCCGCTAGCCCTGCATCGAGTTCAGGAATTCCGCATTGCTGTTGGTCTTTCCCATGCGGTCGAGCAGGAGCTCCATCGCCTCCGCCTGGGAGAGCGGAGAAAGCACCTTTCGCAAAATCCAGACGCGGGCGAGCTCGTCTTCAGAAAGCAGAAGCTCTTCTTTGCGGGTGCCGCTCTTGTTGATGTCGATCGAGGGGAAGACGCGCTTGTCGACGAGCTTCCGGTCGAGATGGATCTCCATGTTGCCCGTGCCCTTGAACTCCTCGAAGATGACGTCGTCCATCCGGCTTCCGGTCTCGATGAGCGCGGTGGCCATGATGGTGAGCGAGCCGCCCTCCTCGATGTTGCGCGCCGCACCGAAGAAGCGCTTTGGTTTTTGGAGCGCGTTCGAGTCGACACCACCGGAAAGCACTTTCCCGGACGGCGGCACGACGGTGTTGTAGGCGCGCGCGAGCCTTGTTATGGAGTCGAGAAGGATCACGACGTCGCGCTTGTGCTCGACGAGACGTTTGGCTTTCTCGATGACCATCTCGGCGACTTGAACGTGCCGCGACGCGGCCTCGTCGAACGTCGAGCTGATGACCTCGCCGGCCACCGAGCGCTCCATATCCGTGACTTCTTCGGGCCGCTCGTCGATGAGGAGGACGATGAGCACGATTTCTGGATGATTGGCGGTGATGCTGTTCGCGATGTTCTGCAAGAGCATCGTTTTACCGGTTCGCGGAGCGGCGACGATCAATCCGCGCTGACCTTTGCCGATCGGTGTCATTAGATCCATGACCCGCGCGCATAGATTGTCCTTACCGGTCTCGAGGCTGACGCGAGCTTGCGGATAGAGCGGCGTCAAATTATCGAAGATGATGCGGTCGCGCGCCGCCTCGGGCGTCTCGAAATTGACCGCCTCTACTTTGATGAGGGCAAAGTAGCGCTCGCCTTCTTTCGGCGGTCGTATCTGCCCGGAGATGGTGTCACCCGTCCTCAGGTCGAACTTTCGAATCTGAGACGGAGAGACGTAGATGTCATCCGGCCCCGGCAAATAGTTATATTCGGGGGCGCGCAGAAAACCGAAACCGTCGGGCAAACATTCGAGAACACCTTCGGAGAATATGAGTCCGCTTTTCTCCGTCTGCGCCTGCAGAATCTTGAAAATGAGATCCTGTTTGCGCATCGCCGTGGCGCCCACGACCCCGAGCTCCTTTGCAACCGCACCGAGGCTGGAGATATTCATCTCCTTGAGCTCGGCGATGTTCAAGGGTTTTTGCTTCTCGCTCTTAGACGGCTTTTCCGTTAACTCTTCAGTGCTCGTCTCGCTTCGCGAACGTGTCTCTCGATCACCGTCCATAGCTCTTTCCTTCCTTCATTCGTGACCGCGGAAAAAGTGATGAAGGGTACTCCCTCCTCGGTCGCATAAATTTTTTCCAAAATCGTTCTCTGCCGCTTCAGCTGGCTCTTGGACAGCTTGTCCGCTTTGGTCGCGATGACCGTATAGGGTATGCGGCCTTCGTCGAGAAGCGCTTTCACCTGGAGGTCGCTCTCCTGCGGATCGCGCCGGACGTCGATGAGAAGCAAGACGAGGCAGAGCGCTTCTCTCTCGAAAAGATAGCTCGTGACGAGCGCTTCCCACTTCTCCCGTGTCGAGCGGGGCGCTTTGGCGAAACCGTATCCGGGAAGGTCGACGAGCATCATGTCCTCCCCTACCCGAAAGCGAAAAAAATTGATCAGCTGCGTTCGGCCCGGGGTTTTCGAGACGAAGGCCATGCGCTTGACACCGGTGAGCTGGTTCAAGAGCCTGGATTTGCCCACGTTCGAGCGGCCCACGGCGGCGACCTCCGGACGGTCGTGCTTCGGGAAATCGCCCGCGGACGCTGCGCTCCGGACGAATTCGACGGAGGGCGTCTTCGTCATGACCATTAACCGTATCGTTCATGGAGAAGTGAGAAATCCAGGCAGTCCCAAACTAAAAGAATCAGGTTGTTCAAAAAAACACGGCCCGTGCGAGCCGTGAGGGTTCTAGTGCGCGACCGATTCACCCGCCACCGTCCCATCGTCTACAGGTGGCTCGAGCGGCTCGGATGGCAGATCTGGCTCGATCTCCGCGCTTTCGTCGAACGCTTCTCGTGGCGGCGAGGTCAGCGCGGTATCGAAAACCTCCTCGATGTTGTCCACGAGCTTGATCGAGAGCGCTTCACGGATAGTCGCCGGGATCTCGCTCAGATCCGCTTCATTGTCGAGTGGAAGAATGATGCGCGTAATGCCCACGCGATGCGCGGCTAGCAGTTTTTCTTTGACCCCACCAATCGGCAGTACTTTGCCACGAAGCGTGATCTCTCCGGTCATCGCCACATCGGAGTGAACCGGTATCTGCGAGAGAGCGGAGAGGAGCGCCGTGGCGATCGAGATGCCGGCAGACGGGCCGTCTTTGGGGATGGCGCCTTCCGGTACATGCAAATGAATGTCGCTCTTCTTGTGAAAGTCTTTCGGAAGCCGATAACGCTCGGCGCGCGAGCGAATGACCGACAAGGCCGTGCGCGCGGATTCCTGCATGACCTCGCCCAGCTTTCCCGTGAGCGTGAGATCGCCCTTGCCTGGCATGAGCGTCGCTTCGATGGTGAGAATTTCGCCACCGACCTCAGTCCAAGCAAGACCGGTGGCGACACCGATTTCAGCCTTGCCTTCCTTGCTCCGGGGGCGGAATTTCGGGACGCCGAGCTGTTCGGCCACAAATTTCTCGTCGATCGCGATCTCGAGATCCGTCCCTTCTCGCACGATCCGCCGAGCGACTTTTCGGAAAACCGAAGCGATTTCTCGCTCGAGACTGCGGACACCCGCTTCTCGCGTGTAGCGCTGGATGATCTCGATGATCGCGCCGTCGTTCATCGAGACTTTCTTGTTCTTGAGGCCGTTCGCCTCTTTCTGCTTTTTCACGAGAAAGCGTTTGGCGATCTCGAGCTTCTCTTGCTCGGTATAGCCGGGAAGCCGGATGACCTCGAGCCGGTCCATCAAAGCTTGAGGCATGTTCGCTAGAGCGTTCGCGGTGGCGATGAACATCACGTTCGACAGGTCGTACTCGACATCGAGATAGTGATCTTGGAACGAGTGGTTTTGCTCCGGATCGAGCACTTCGAGCAGGGCCGAGGCCGGGTCGCCCCGAAAATCCATGCTCATCTTGTCGACTTCGTCGAACAGAATGAGCGGATTCACGGTGCCGGCTTTTTTCATCATCTGGATGATTTGACCGGGAAAGGCGCCGATATAAGTGCGCCGGTGGCCGCGGATCTCAGCTTCGTCGCGCACCCCGCCGAGCGACAAGCGCACGAATTTACGATTCGTGGCCCGGGCGACGGATTTCGCGAGCGACGTTTTTCCAACGCCGGGCGGCCCGACGAGGCAAAGAATCGGGCCTCTTTGCTTCTTGACCAGCGTGCGGACGGCGAGAAACTCGAGAATGCGGTCTTTGACTTTAGCGAGGCCGTAATGGTCCTCGTCGAGAATACGTTCGGCTCGGGTGACGTCGCGGCTTTCCCGCGTTCTCTTCTTCCACGGAACCGCCACGAGCCAATCGAGATAGTTCCGGGAAACAGTCGCTTCCGCCGACATCGGCGGCATGGCTTCGAGGCGCTTGAGCTCGATGATCGCTTTATCCTCGGCCTCGGACGTCATCCGCGCCTCGGCGATACGCGTGCGAAGCTCGTCGGTCTCGTCCCCTTTGTCGTCTCTCTTGCCGAGCTCTTTTTGAATCGCCTTCATCTTTTCGTTGAGGTAGTACTCCTTCTGGGCATGCTCCATTTGCTTGCGTACGCGGCCCTGGACCCGCCGGTCGACTTGGAGCTTGTCCACTTCGAGCTCGAGG
Organism: Acidobacteriota bacterium; assembly: GCA_004356105.1. Taxonomy (GTDB): domain Bacteria; phylum Acidobacteriota; class Vicinamibacteria; order Marinacidobacterales; family SMYC01; genus SMYC01. The sequence goes on from SMYC01000328.1 coordinate 18,620, forward strand.
ATGCTAGCGATGCGCGTCAGTCTTTCGAAGGGGTTCCAGAGCTCGAGCAGATTCTGCTTTTCCTCCACCGTCATCACCAAGTGTGACGCGATGGTGTCGGATAGCTTTGCAGGCTCACCCACCTGGACGGCGGCGTTTCTGACCTCGTTTTGAAGGTTGCTCGCGAGTTTGACATATTGCTCGAACAGTGACACGACCTTGCTCATAAGCTCATCCGAGCCCGATGGAAGATCGTGCGACTTGGGCACGGTCTTGACGACGACCTTGTAGAAGCCATCCTCGTCACGGCATTCGATCGTCTGGCCGCGATCAATACCCTCCACGAGGACTTTGATATTACCGTCGGGGAGCTTCAACGATTGCAGAATGTTCGACACCGTCCCGACCGTGTAAATGTCGGGGGCACCGGGGTTGTCGGTGGTCGCGTCGTGCTGGGCTGCGAGGAAGACCCGGCGGTCGTGCGCGAGCGCGTATTCGAGCGCCTTCACCGAAGACGATCGGCCGATGACGAAGGGCATCATCATGTATGGAAAGATGACGACGTCCCGCAAAGGAACCATGGGAAGCGTCTCGTGAACTTCCGCGCGATCTTTGCTCTTTTGGCCGAACATATCCGTCGTGACTCGCCCCTGGTTAGCGCCTGTTCAGTTTGGCGTTCGGTCGGTGCCCGCTTGGTCTGGATTCAATTTGGGGAATTCGGTTCGCCGCGAAAGGTGCGGCGAACCGTAAATGAATAGCGTGTTCGAAAAATTATAAAAAAACTGTCGGTTTTGGCCGGACCCGAGTCTAGCCTGCCTTCTCGATTAGCGTCATCGATTTCTCGTTGTCTTCCACCATTTCCTTTGTGACAACGACTTCTTTGACCTTTTTCTGAGACGGCAGATTATACATCAGGTCGAGCATCAGGTCTTCGATGATCATCCGCAAGCCGCGGGCGCCAATATTGCGCTCCACCGCCAGGTCGGCGATAGCGCTGAGCGCGTCATCCGTGAAGCGGAGCTTGACGTTCTCGTACTCGAACAGCCTCTGATACTGCTTGACGATGGCATTTCTAGGCTCGCTCATGATGCGGATGAGCGCGTCCCTGCCGAGCTCGTGGAGCGTTCCCATGACGGGAAGCCTCCCGACGAATTCAGGAATGAGGCCATATTTGATGAGGTCGGTAGGTTGGACTTTTCCGAAGAGCGCACCTTGTTCGGGCTCTTTTACTGTCAAATCCGCGCGAAAGCCCAGGCTCTTCTTTCCGATGCGACGCTCGATGATCTTGTCGAGCCCCACGAAAGCCCCGCCAGCGATGAACAGGATGTTCGTCGTGTCAATCTGATAAAACTCCTGATGCGGATGTTTGCGGCCACCTTGGGGTGGTACGTTCGCTACCGTACCTTCGAGGATCTTCAAGAGTGCCTGCTGAACGCCTTCGCCCGAGACGTCGCGCGTGATCGAAGGGTTCTCGTCCTTGCGGCAGATCTTGTCGATTTCGTCGATATAGATGATGCCTTCCTGCGCTTTCTCGATATCTCCCTGGGCGGCCTGGAGGAGTTTGAGGATGATGTTCTCGACATCCTCGCCCACATAGCCCGCTTCTGTCAGCGTGGTGGCGTCTACGATAGTGAACGGCACCGAAAGCAGCTTCGCGAGGGTCTGCGCGAGCAAGGTCTTTCCCGTGCCCGTGGCCCCGATGAGCAGAATGTTGCTCTTGGTGAGCTCGACGTCCTGCCGCCCTTTGGACTTCATGATGTTGACGCGTTTGTAGTGGTTATAGACGGCGACAGCTAGGCGCTTTTTTGCCTCTTCTTGACCCACGACATATTCGTCGAGGAATTGTTTGATCTCGACCGGCGTTGGCAGCGTCGAACGTTGCGACTTGTTGTCGAAACGGTGATCGTCCGCGATGATGTCATTACAGACTTCGACACACTCGTCGCAGATGAAGACCGTCGGGCCCGCGATCAGCTTGCGAACGTCGCTCTGGTCCTTGTTGCAAAAGGAGCAGCGAAGTACTTCTGGATCGCCATTCTTCTTGGACACGGTTTGATCCTCAGGTACTCTCAGGTGCGCTTGTCGATGACCTGGTCGATGATCCCATACTCACGGGCGGCATCGGCCGTCATGATGAAGTCCCGTTCGAGGTCCTGTTCGATCTTGGAAATGTCTTGACCACAGTGATGTGCAAGGATCTCGTTCAGACGCGCCCGCGTCCGAAGGATCTCTTTGGCCTGAATGTTGATGTCGGTGGCTTGCCCCTGAACGCCCCCGGACGGTTGGTGGATGACGACCTTGGAATTAGGAAGTGCAAAACGCTTTCCCGGCGTGCCAGCAGCCAGAAGGACGGCTGCCATGCTCGCGGCTTGGCCCATGCAATAGGTCGTCACGTCAGGTCGGATGAACTGAAAAGTATCATAGATAGCGAGCCCTGCCGTGACCGAGCCACCGGGGCTGTTGATGTAAATGGAAATCTCCTTCTCGGGATCCTCCGCCTCGAGAAACAAGAGTTGCGCCACGACTAGATTAGCAACATAGTCGTCGATCGGCGTTCCGATAAAGATAATGTTATCTTTGAGTAAGCGCGAGTAGATATCGAAAAACCGCTCACCCCGGTTGGTCTGTTCGACCACCATTGGGACCTGCATGGTAAGTTCAACCCCTATTTAAGTTTAGCATGTTGCTTGATGAAGTCAACCGCCTTCTCGCGGCGAAGTCTGCCTATAAGTTGCTCTAGAGAACCATCTTTCATCATTTGAGCCCGCAGGGCTTCCGGGCTCTTTTCGAGGACCTCCGAGGCTTTTTGGAGCTCTGCGGACACTTCCTCCTCCGTGACCTCGATGGATTCCTGGTGCGCGAGCCTGTCGAGGAGCAGAGTCGCTCTAACAGCGGCCTCGGAGGCGGCTCGTTGCTCTGCGCGCACGGCGTTCCAGTCTATCCCAGCCTTGGTGGGATCGACGCCTTTTTGATAGAGGTCCCGGGCGGCGGCTTCGAGCCGGCTGTCGATCTCGCGCTCGGTGAGCGTTTCCGGCGGGTCGAACGCGTTTTTGTCGATGAGCTTCTGGATCAGCTGCGTCCGAAGGTGCTGCTCGTCCTCGCGCTCGGCTCGCTTCTCCGCCTGGCTGCGAAACTCGGCTTTGACTTCGTCCAGCGTATCGAAGCTCCCCATGTCCTTGGCGAGCTCGTCATCGGCGTCGGGAAGGACCTTCTCTTTGAGCTCCTTGACGTGGAAAGTGACGTCGAAGCTCTTGCCGGCCCGCTCCGCGTCGCCTCCGTCGGCGTCGAAGGTGGCGGTGAAGGTAATTTCGGCGCCGGGCTCGGCGCCTTGAAGCATCTCGTGGAGAGACTTGTGATAAGCCTCGCTGCCGACCTCGATGGATACGTCCTGGTGGCGCTTTTCGGCGCCACCGCCCGAAGGCGTTTCGACAAGGTCGCCGAGGACGATGTCATGGTCCTGCGCGCCGCGGCCCTCGATGGGGTCGAAGCGGGCGTTCTGTTCGCGAAGATGCTCGATGCCGGCTTCGATCTGCTCGTCCGTCACGATGGTCTTTTGCTCGGTGGCTTCGATGTCCTTGTAGTCCCGGACTTCGATGCTGGGTATGACCTCGAAGGTGGCGCGAAAGCGAAGCGGCTCGCCGAGCTTCGATTCGAGATTGCTGACACGCGGATCGTCGATGGGGTAGAGCTCGCGTTCTTTCAACGCCTCGTTGACGGCTTTGGGCACGAGGTCCTGAACGGCTTGCTCGAGAACGTCTGAGCGGAAGCGTTGACGGATGACGTCCTTGGGGATCTTGCCTTTTCGGAAGCCCCGCAATTTCACCGAACGGCTGAGGCTTCGAACACCTTTTTCGAACTCGTCGTTCAGCTCATCCGCGGCAAGCTCGATATCCATGTGTCGGAGGGAAGAGCCCTCTTCAACATAATCAACTTTCAAACTAGACCAACTCCTTGAAAGATCCTGGTGCGAAAGGGGGGACTCGAACCCCCACAGGTTGCCCCACTGGATCCTAAGTCCAGCGCGTCTGCCAATTCCGCCACTTTCGCACTGGGAATTCGATGCGCGAGAAAAAAGAAGAACCTTCCGAACCAGCACCTATTTTAGACAGCGTGCCCGGGCGCGTCAACGGAGGCGTGGTGTAACATGGCGGCTCGCTCAAAAGGAGATGGCCGTTTGTCCGTCCGGCAGTGGATCGCTGATGCGCTTTTCTACAAGTCGGACAAGAGTCTGTCCTTCGTGCTCGTCTTCCTGCTCCTTCTCATCTTCGTCGTCTATCCTTTCTTTCCACCCAGCGGATTTGGCAAGGTCGTGATCGATGTCACGGTGTTCAAGAGCTCACGAGTCGAAGCGAAAGAACGTGACCTGGGAGTCACAAAATAGCATTCCTGAAAAACCGATCCTGTGAAATTCTACTTGTCGCCCTTCAGCCCTGAATTGGCTCCCGCATTGCATGGAGGATCCGATGACCCAGGGAAACTTTTTCTACTCTTTTGTCCAGGAAAGTCCGTGATCCAACGCGGCCGGACGCCCGCGCTCGTTGTTATCGAGGTGATGCTGTTGTGCATCTCTGGCACTCTGGCCGCCGAGCCCCCTAGCGCCCTAGCGATGCAGGCTAAGAGCGCCGAGCAGCAACCGTCGACGTTCGACACGATCTGGAAGTTCGCCGACTGGTACGAGAACGACGACAACACCGTGATCCAGCGCCTGCAGTTCAGCGGACGCTTCCAGCTCGACTACGCGGTCGTGGATGCGGATCAGGGAAGACACACGGAATGGAATATCCGCCGCCTTCGACTCGGCGCCAAGGCGAAGCTGTTCAAGAACTTTACGCTGCACGGCGAGGTCGAGCTGAATCCGCAGGAGGCGGATCCGGTTTTTACCCGGATTACAGATTTGTACTTTCAATGGAACCGCAGCGAACGGTTCGAAGCAACGATCGGCAAACACGGCGCGCCCTTCACCATGGACGGTTCGACCTCGTCGAAAGAGCTCCTGGCCATCGATCGGAGCAACTTGACCAACAACATGTGGTTTACCGAGGAATACCTTCCCGGGGTGAGCGTTTCCGGAGAATCCGATCCTTGGAGCTACCAGGTTGGCGTTTACTCCACGGGCGGGGCGAACCGGGGGTTTGGCGAGTTCAACGGCAGCGTATTCGGCCTCGTAGTGGTTGGCTACGACTTCGCGAAGCGTCTCGGTGTGAAGGAGGCCGTACTTGCTGCCAACTATGTTTACCAGGACCCCGACGAAGACAACTCGTTCACCCGGAACCTCGAGAACATCCTGTCCGTCAACTTCAAGCTCGACGCCGGCAAATGGGGAATCCGTACCGACCTCGCGGCGGCCACCGGCTTTGCCGATCAAAGTGATTTTTGGGGCACGATGGTTATGCCCTTCTACAACATCACCAACGACCTACAGCTTGTTGGCCGCTACACTTTCGTTGCGAGCGAGAACGTCAACGGGCTACGGCTCAACAGGTACGAACGCCAGCTCGTTTCGGACCGCGGGGATCGATATAACGAGATCTACTTTGGTCTGAACTACTACTTTTACGGGCACAAGCTCAAGCTGCAAAGCGGTATTCAGTTCGCCGACATGAGGGATCGCGCCAAAGACGGCGGCGCTTACTCGGGAATGGCCTGGACGACCGGCTTTCGCATGAGCTGGTAGTCCACTCGCGTACTGTCCTTCCTAAGGGGGATGATCCGAGCCACGAGATGAACTTCCGCGGCCGTGGGCGTCCACAGGCCTGTTTCTTGCCGAACCCGTGGTCGAATCTGCTGAGAGAAATAAACGTCCGCGACGAAGTCTCGCTCGAGACGGCTTTCGAGAGCTTTACGCGCCTGCTTCGTACTGGAAAATTCGTGGATGCCCAGCTCATCGAGCGAGAACCCGAAGACTGCGCGCGTCCGACAATGCGGAGGTTCGTCCGGCGTACTGAAAACGGTGCAGTTTCGCTCGTCCCACAAGACCGTGAGTTTCACGAGGCCTTCGCGCTCATCCCAGTGCAACCCGCTTCCGCATTTGTCGATCACCGGCACTGCAGTCGGGTTGCTCAAGCTCTTACGCTTCGTGACATGCATCACTCTGGTTAGCTCGTCGGTTTGTGGTGGTGGCCCGTTCCGAGTGTGCGGAGCTTTCAAGAAAATCTCTGGCTGCCGCCCACTGAAGAAGCCGACCGATCGCGTGAATGGATTATTTGAACATCGATGTATTTCGAGGGCGCCATCATTATTGCCCGATTCATCGCGCGAGAACGCCGGCGGCGCCATCAGAAACATCGCAATGATGAGGATCGTGGTTCGCTCCATGCTTCCCTCCGTTCTTCGGTTTTGGAACCCCCACAAGCACCTGGGCGTGAGCGTGACAGTTGACCCCACCGTGCGCCTCGAAGTCAAGGGGATGTCACGGCCATACCAGGACGGATCTCGTCCGTGGCGTGTAGCACGATGCGATCGCCAGCGGTGAGGTTGCCGAAGACCTCGACGCGGTCTCCCTGAAAGACTCTTCGGCGAACGTCGATCCACTCGGCTTCGCCGTTTCGAACGCGAATGACGAAAACCCGCTCCGTCGTCTGGGTCACGGCCGAGCGAGGTACGAATAGGCTTTTCTTGTCGCGCCTCAGAGTCCAGGAGACCTCGGCGTACATTCCAGGCGCCAGTCGCCCATCACGGTTGTCCACGTCGGCCTCGACCGCCATCGTGCGGGTATCGAAAGAACCGGAGAATGACGTCATGGGCGTGGCGGAGACTACCCTGCGGAGGTTGAGGCAAGCGGGGAGGACACCGCGTGCGTGTCCGTTTGCAGTGGGACATTCCGTTCTAGATGCGCTCCGCCTGTCGCCGACGGTATATAATCAGCCACTTTCGCTCTCGTCTCACGCCCCTGGAGGGCAACATGCCGCGAATACCTGTTCGTCTTCTCCCACTCTTCCTCGCGCCCGCGCTTCTCACGGCCCAAGACGAGCCCACTGAGCAAGCCCCCGACGCACATCTGTCCACGCGCAATGCGAGCTACACGATCGAAGTCACTCTCGACCCGGAAGCGAAGACGCTCCAGGGGAAAGAGACGATCACTTGGACCAACATCCAGTCGATCGCCACCGACGAGCTCCGGCTACATCTTTATTGGAACGCGTGGCGCAACAACCGGAGCACGTGGCTTCTCGAGTCCCGGCTGCGCGCGCGCGGGAGAAACCGGCAAGATCCGCAAGAAGGAGATTTCAGCTATTCCGACGTAACCTCCATCAAGCTAATCCCGGATATCGGTGTCCCGAGCATCGACGTCACGCGTCTAGCGCATTACGACGCCCCCGATGACGGGAACCCCGAAGATCGGACCTTGATGGTCGTGCCCCTTCCGGAGCCTGTCGGGCCTCTAGGCACAGCGCAAATCGAGCTCGAATGGAGTGCCGCGATCCCGCGAACTTTTGCCCGCACGGGTTTCCGAGGCAATTTCTTTTTCCTGGCGCAGTGGTTTCCCAAGCTCGCCGTTTTCGAAGAAGGAGGGTGGAACGCCCATCAGTTTCACGCGGGCACCGAGTTCTACTCGGATTACGGAGAGTACGACGTTCGCATCACGGTGCCGAGCGACTATGTCGTCGGAGCGACGGGCCGCGAAGTGGACAAGAGCGTGCGCGACGATGGGATGACGACCTATCGCTACCGTCAAGCCGACGTGCACGATTTCGCGTGGACGGCGAGCCCGGACTATCTCGTCTTCGAAAAGCTGTTCAACGAGCCGCCGCTCCCTCCCGTGGACATGCGCCTCTTGCTCCAGCCCGAGCACGAAGGGCAGGCCGAGCGGCACTTCCACGCGACCGCGGCCGCGCTTCGAAACTACGGCACATGGTACGGCGCCTATCCCTACGGCCATGTGACGATCGTCGATCCCGCTTACGGGAGCGGCGCGGGGGGAATGGAATATCCAACTTTGTTCACCTCCGGGACGAGGCTCTTCAATCCTTTTGGCAGCGGCTCCCCCGAAGGGGTCACGGTGCACGAATGCGGGCATCAGTTCTGGTACGGCCTCGTCGGCAATAACGAGTTCGAGCACGCCTGGCTCGACGAAGGCTTCAACACGTTCTCGACTGCTCGCACGATGGATGTCACCTACGGAAATCGCACCCTTGTCAGGCGCTACTTGAATCCGCGGGGCGCGCGTCGCATGGGCGGGTTTCTCCCCGTCTTTTTCGAGGGCATCGAGAGCGACCGCATGGTCGGCGGCAACCGCCTCGATGGCTATCGGGACGCGGCCACCTCCGACGCGCAGTCGACCCCGACCTATCTCTACTCCGCGAGCGGCGGCGCGCATAGCTACAACAAAACGGCGCTCTGGCTCTCGACGCTCGAGCGCTATCTCGGCTGGGACACGCTGCAGCCGATCATGGCGACGTTTTTCGAGCGCTACAAGTTTCGCCATCCGAGCCCGCAGGACTTTTTTGATGTGGCCAACGAAGTGAGCGGCCAGGACCTCACCTGGTTCTTCGATCAGGTCTATCGCAGCTCGAACGATTTCGACTACGCCATCGAGAGGGCGACGAGCGATCCGATCGAGATTTCCGGTTATGTGAAAGAGGGTGACGGTGACGAGCTCGTTCATCGAGACAGTGAGACCGAGCTCTTCCGAACGGAAGTCATCGTTCGGCGCAACGGCGCGGCTCATTTTCCTGTCGAGGTGCTCATGGTGTTCGAGGACGACTCCGAGGTGCGGGAATCGTGGGACGGCCAGGACCGCTTCAAGCTCTACGTCGAAGAGCGGCCGCAGAAGTTGAGCTATGCGGTCGTCGATCCGGAGAGGAAGCTTCTTCTCGACCTTTACTACACCAACAACTCGAAGCTCGTCGAGCCACGAGGCACGCTTCCGGCGCGTAAGTGGAGCTCGAAGTGGATGATCTGGTTCCAGGATCTTCTGGCCACGTTCGCCTTTTTCAGCTGAGGAGACGACATGACATGACAGCGTTCGGTACGGCTCTTCAGGGATTCGGCAAAGTGCTCGGCTCGCCCGGGCTCGTCTTGTGGCTCTGGGTTGTGAACGTAGCCGTAGCACTCCCCGCGGCAGCGGTGCTGACGGAGTCGATTCGCGACTCCGTGGGCACGAGCCTCGTGCATCAAAACCTGCGCGACGGATTCGATATGGGTTGGTACGGGGAATACAGCGCCGAAGCGAAAGGCATCGAGAGCACGTTCACGCCAACCGTGACCGGCGCGGGTGCCTTTTTCAACAATATCGAAGCGTGGTTCAACGGCGATATCTTCGAGACTTATCGCGGCCTACTCGGTCTCGGGATTCTCTACGCCGTGTTGTGGTCTTTTTTCGTCGGCGGCATTTTGCAACGCTACGGCGAAGGTGCTGGTCTGTTCCGCTTGCACGAATTCTTCGCGGAGGGTGCCTCTTATTTCTTTCGGTTCCTTCGGCTCGCGGTCATCTCCGGCGCTTTTTACTACCTCGTTTATCGTTTCGCGGCTTGGCTCTTCGAACGGATGGAGACTTCGACGCGGGACGTCACTTCCGAAGAGTCCGTGTTCGCCTACGTGCTCGCGGGCAGTCTGTTCGTGGTCTTTCTCCTGACCTTCGTCAACATGGCGTTCGACTACGCGAAGATCGCGACCTATCGGGAAAACCGCCGCAGCATGGTCCTCGCGACGCTGAGGGGATTCGGCTTCGTCCTTTCGAACTTCGGGAGAACGACGACGCTTTACTATGGATTGGGCCTTGCGGGCGTCCTGATGCTCCTCGTCTACAACGTCATCGCTCCCGGCGTCGGCCAATCCTCGGCGAGCGGCGTCGCGATGGCGTTTCTGATCGGCCAGGCCTACCTGATCGCCAAGCTCGTTCTCCGCCTGACGTTCTATGCGAGTGAGATCGCTCTTTTCGACGGCTTGCGCAACTAGCTGGACGTCGTGAAAATGTAGTGGTACATACCCTCTTGAATGGAGGTGGAATCATGAGAAGCATCTTGATGGTTATCGTGCTTGCAGGCGTCATCGGCTGCCAGCCTGCTGAGCCTGCGCCCACGGAGTCGACCGAACGAGCGATGGCCCCGGCCTCGCTCAACGCCGTGGATGTGGAACCGGATATCAGCAAGGTCGAGTTCGAGAACGACCTCGTGCGGGTCATCCGAACCCGTCGCCCCGCGGGGCACAAATCGGCCATGCATACCCATATGGCCGGCGTTTACGTCTCTCTCAACGAAGAAACGCTGGGTGAAGTGGGCAACACGTTCGACAATGCCGGCGAGGAGCACGAGACAGAGAACACGACCGAACATGAGAGTCACGGCGTCATGGTGGAATTGAAAGTCGACAGTGGCACGCCGGTCGAGGCGCCCTCGCACGACGCGGTAGTCGTCGACGGAGAACATCACTCGGTCGAGTTCGAGAACGACCTCGTCCGGGTCGTGCGGATGATCTATCCCGAAGGCTACGCGACACCTGAGCACAACCACTATGCGGGCGTGAACATCCTGCTCACCGCGGCCCGCGCGACCAGCGGTCCGGAAGGCGAGGAATTGGAGCCTGCTGAGAACGAAGCCGGGTATGCGGCCTGGGCGGATACGGGCGAGCCGCACATCACGACGAATCTCGGGGGTGAAATGCAGCTCATCCGGGTGGAGCTCAAAATACAGTAATCATTTCTTGAACCCAGCGGGCGGAGCTCCCGTCTAAGTCTTTATGAGACTCGACGAGCTTCGACAAGACGTGGTGTTGGCGCTCCGCTCGCTCCGCTCTCACCCGAGCTACGCCCTGGTCGTCGTGGCAACCCTTGCGCTCGGCATCGCCGCCAACAGCCTGATCTTCAGCTTCATGAATCCTTATTTGATTCGGGAGCTTCCCTTCGGCCATCCCGACCAGCTCGTGCAGCTTGGGCAAGTCGACCCGATTCACGGATGGGACGGAGCCCGCTTCTCCCTGCCGCAATTCGAGGACTGGAAAGAGCGCACCCGTGCCTTCGACGACCTCGCGGCCTACTATTACGGTGTCAAGAACGTCACGGGCCATTCAGGCCCCGAGCAAGTCATGACGGGCTTCCTCACCGCGAACCTGTTCGACGTGCTCGAAGTCGAAGCGGCAATCGGACGGACTTTCGCGCCGGGCGAGGACGGGCCGGGCGGCGCCGACGTTGTCGTATTGCGCCACGGTCTCTGGCAACGTCGCTATGGCGGGGACCCTGGGATCGTCGGCCAGACGATCCTTCTCGACGGTATCGCCCATACGGTCATCGGCGTCATGCCGCCTGATTTCAACTTTCCTTTCGGCGGCGTGCGGATGTGGATCCCGGTCCGTGAGGATCCAGCAACCGAGCCCCGCGACCGCGACTATTTCATACCCGTGGGACGGTTGAAAGCCTCCTTCTCGCGTGAGCGCACCCGAGTCGAGCTCGAGTCGATTCAGAGCGAGCTCGGCGAGCTCTACCCCGAGGCCGACGGCCAGTTCAAGGGCGTCAACGTGCAGCCGCTGCGGGCGGCGCTCAACTTCGGCTACGACATCATGGTCACGGTCTTTACGGTGCTCCTCGTTGCCGTGGGCTTCGTCCTGCTCATCGCTTGCGTGAACGTCGCGAGCTTGACGATGGCGCGCTCGAGCGCCCGAAGCCGCGACTTTGCGGTTCGCACCGCGCTCGGCGCCGGCCGTGGACGGCTCGTGCGCCAGCTCCTAACGGAAAGCTTCGTGCTCGCCTCGGTGGGTGGTGCTCTCGGGATCGCCATCGCTCATTCCGGAGTGCGCTATCTCGGGCCACTCATTCCTGAAGACATCTTTCGTATCGGAGAGTTCACGCTCGATCGCACTGTTTTGATGTACTCGGTCGCCATCACCCTCGCGACGCCGGTCATTTTTGGTTTGTTCCCAGCACTCGGCATCTCACGCCTGAGCCTCGTTGGTGCGCTCAAAGCGGGCGCGCGGGGCTCCGCCGAGTCGCTCAAAGTTCGGCGCGCGCTCGTCGTTGCCGAGGTCGCGATGGCGATCGTTTTGATCGGCGGCACGGGCCTGATGCTCCGAAGCTTCGCCGAGCTCCAGAAGGTCGATATCGGATTCGATGGCGATCGGGTCCTCACCGTGCTCGTGACGACGCCGAAATCGGACTACCCGACCCAGGCCGACTCGCAAAACCTCTTCGACCGCGCCACCGCGGAGCTGCGGGGGCTTCCTGGGATCGAGCATGTCGGTCTCGTACAACCGCTCCCCATGAACCACGCGATCTGGAGCCTCCAGTTTTCACGGCCGGACCAAGCTCCCGCCGCCGCTGAAGACTGGCCCGTGGCGCATCAGTTCAATGCCTCGACGGATTATTTCCGAGCGATGCGTATTGGGCTTCTTGCGGGAAGAACTTTTACCGACAACGACCGTGAGGATGCGCCTCCTGTCGTGATCGTGAGCAAGAGTACGGCCGAGAACACGTGGCCGGGGCAAAGCCCGATCGGCGAAACGCTTCTCGTCGGAGATCCGAAGGAGCCCGTGAGTGCTACGGTGGTCGGCGTCGTCGCCGATGTGAAACATGAAGGCTTCGACACCCCGACGGGCGCCCAGATCTATCGGCCGCTCTTGCAGCGGCCTCTGACGGCGCGCTACTTCGTGCTGTCCCTCTCGGGGTCCGAGACCGCCGTCCTCGGTCCGGTGCGCGAAGCCTTCAAGCGGGTCGACGCCAATTTGCCGATCTCGATTCGACCGATGTCGGAGATCGTGGCCGAGAACGCGCTTCAATGGAGCATCGGCTCGCTCTTGCTCGGCGTTTTCGGGGCGCTGGCGCTTCTGCTCGCGAGCCTCGGTATCTATGGCGTCATGGCCTATTCGGTCGCGCAAAGGCGTCGCGAGATCGGCATCCGCATGGCGCTCGGCGCGACCGGCAGGGAGATCCGTAGCGTGGTCGTGGGCGAGGGTTTGAGGCTCACCGCGCTCGGAACGGCCATCGGCCTGGTGCTCGCGCTCGTTGTCGCGCGGCTCCTGTCTGCGGTGCTCTTCGGCGTGAGCCCGTTCGACCCGGTCACCTTCGCCGCCGTCGCGGGTATCTTTGCGGTTACCGCGGTCGTGGCCAGCGTTCTTCCCGCGTCGGAAGCGGCGCGGACCAATCCGGTGATCGTGCTTCGCTATGATTGAAGTTTTCCCGCATCGGGAAGCGAGCCGTAGATCTCGTTGAGCCGTTTCGCAAGGTAGTCGCCCGCCTGAATAGCTTCGTAGCGCGGCGGCCGCTCGGGGCTGCGGCACGACGGAAGGCACTCGATCATCGTGTCGTAATTGGTCCCGAAAAAGAAAGGGATCGTATAGCGGATCTTCCAAGCCCAAAAGTAACTTAACCTAATGATACGAAAGGAGTTGAGTCTCTTTTGGCCCTATATATGTAGCCACTAATTATATGCTATAGAAGTTGATATACAAGCGATAATGCTCTAATGTATAGCCACTATGTACGTGGACTCATCCTCCATCACCGTCAACCAAAAAACCTACACCCGGCATTTGCTGCGGACCTCCTATCGTAAAGACGGCAAAGTCAAGCACCGCAC
>SMYC01000329.1 GCA_004356105.1 Acidobacteriota bacterium
AGTGAGGCGGCTTGATGGCCGGCAGTTGGGCTAGCTTTTGGAACAGGAAATGGTGGACAATGGCGCCGGTGTTGCTAAGCCCAAGAAGATTCGCTCGAGACGCGCGTCGTTTGGTGGTCGTGCTTTGCGTTATAGGCGCCCCTTACGTCGCGTCTGCTCAGGACACACCCGCAAAAGCCGATCACTTCGTGCCCTCGCGCCCGGCGAATCTGAGCTGGGGTTGGTATCCGATAGACAAGAAGCCCGTCCTGACTATTCGGTCCGGAGAGACGGTCCGTATCGACACGGTGACGCACGCGGGCGCGACACAAGATGAGGACCCTGTAACGTATCTGACCGCGTTGGGAGTACCGCGAGAAGAGATTCTAGATGACGTGTTGGGTTTTTGGGCTTCGCGCGACGGGCGTCCGCGAGAAGGCCGCAGCGGCCACGTCATCACCGGACCGGTTTACATCGATGGTGCGGAGCCCGGCGACATGCTCGAGGTGCAGATTCTCGACATAGAGACGCGGGTACCCTGGGGAATCAACAACACGAGTGCCACAGGAGGCGTGTTCTCGTCGCGCTATCCAGGCGTCCGTTCCGACGACCCGCGGCTGGACATCCCTCGGACGCGCCACGTCATCCGCACCGGCGAGGTCGATGGACGTGAAGTCGCCTTCTTCGCGGACGACATCCAGGTACCACTCGCGCCTTTCATGGGCATCCTGGCTGTGGCTCCCGATCCCGTGCTCGGCGAGCCCGGGGTAACCGTCGCCGGTGTGCAGAGCTCGCGACCGCCGGGTGCTTATGGTGGAAACCTGGACGTAAAGGATCTCAAGGCGGGTACGACCGTCTATCTTCCCGTCTTCCATCCTGGCGCACTCTTCTACACGGGCGATCCGCATGGGGCGCAAGGCGACGGAGAGGTGAGCGGCACGGCGATCGAGCAGTCCTTGAGCGCTGTCTTCCGCTTCGTTGTCCACAAAGGCGTGAACCTCGCTGGCCCACGCGCGGAAACAGATACTCACTACCTCCTCATGGGAATCGACCTCGATCTAGACCGAGCGATTCGGCACGCCACGTGGGAGGTTGTGGACTTTCTCGTAAAGGAGAAGGGGCTCACGCCGGACAAAGCCCTTTCACTCGCAAGCATTGCTGTCGATTTCCGCGTGAGTGAGGTTGTCGACCTTACCCAAGTCGTCACCGGCTACATCCCAAAGAGCATCTTCCTGCGCTAGTGGTCATCGGTCGAATAGGTACTTGACAGGCTCTCACAACGGCAGTACCACCGGACGCGCTGGGACGAACGGCAACGCGTCCACAAGGAGTGTCATGCGAAATCTCTAACCGTCACCGTGGTGCTGGCTCTTGCGATTCCCGTCTTATGCTCGGGTCAGGATGGGCTCGAGAGTGCGGAACCATTCAAACTCGGAACCTTCGAGATCGTGGGCGTCGCGCTTGTCGGTATCGTTCTGCGTGATAGCCTAGTGGTCGACCTCCACGCTGCGAACCTCGCCCTCGAGAGGGATCCGGCCTATCCGAAGATCCCGCCGCCGGCAGATATGCTGGAGCTCATCGAGCGGTACGAATATGGTTTGAAGCGGCGCGCGTATGAGATTGTCAACCACCTGGTCGGCAGCGACTTGCTGGGCTCGAATCGACCCGATTACGTTTATGATCTCGACGCTCTACGAACGCTCCCGCCCATAATGTACCCCGGTAAGATACTCAACGCGGCGGTCAATTTCTATAGCCACGTCAACGAGTCAGGCACCGAGGAGGAGCGCGCGGAGGCGCGCCGACAGCGGCGTGAGAATCGGGGCGTTCCTTACTTGTTTCTGAAGGCCAGCAAGGGCGCGGTCATTGGCAACGGCGATCCCATCGTGATCCCATACGGCCGGGATCGGACCGACTGGGAGGTCGAGCTCGGTACGGTTATCGGCCGAACCGCGAAATACGTATCCGCCACCGACGCTCAGGATTACGTTTTTGGTTATGTGGTCACGCTCGATATCTCCGATCGCGGGGGCCGGCCTCCCGGGGGAAACCCGTTGCGATCCGATTGGTTCGTCGGGAAAGGCCACGACACGTTTGCGCCGATGGGACCATGGATCGTGCCCAAGGAGTTCTACGGCGACCCGATGGTGAAGCTCCGGCAAACGCTGAGTGTCGGCGATACCAAAATGCAGGAGGCGACCGCCGGCGACATGATCCATTCTTTGTGGGAGTTGATCGAGTACGGCTCGTCCATCATTACGCTCTTCCCTGGCGATGTCATCAATAACGGGACGTCCGGCGGCACCGGTATGGGCACCGCGGTCCGCGGCGCTCAACGCTTCCTGCAGCCCGGCGAGGAAATCGTGGCGACGATCGATGGGATTGGAACGTTGCGCATGCCGGTCGTGGCGGAGGAACCGCCGAGCGGCCTCACGGGGGCTCAGCTGCCGCCTGTCAAGAGCTATAGGGACCCGCTTTAGGAAGCTCCACTGCTCTCACACCGTTCTACACGAGTGTATGAGCGCGCGGGAAATGATTCAGGACAATAGGGAGAAGAAGTCGTTGCCTTTGTCGTCCACAACGATGAAGGCCGGAAAGTTCTCGACGTCGATGCGCCAGATGGCTTCCATGCCGAGCTCTTCGTATTCGACCACTTCGACTTTCTTGATCGACTCCACGGCGAGGATAGCGGCAGGCCCTCCGATCGAGCCGAGATAGAACCCCCCGTGCTTTTTGCAAGCGTCGATCACTTGCCGGGACCGGTTGCCTTTGGCGAGTGTTATGAAGCTTCCGCCCTGCTCCATAAAAGGACCAACATAAGAGTCCATCCGTCCGGCGGTCGTTGGGCCGAAGGAGCCCGACGCATAGCCATGGGGTGTCTTCGCGGGGCCGGCGTAGTAAATGATGTGGTCCTTGAAATATTGCGGTAGCTCTTCGCCGCGATCGATGCGCTCTTTGAGCTTGGCATGCGCAATATCGCGCGCCACGATAATCGAGCCCGTCAGCGAGAGCCTCGTTTTGACCGGGTAGCCGGAGAGTGTCTCTCGAACCTCATTCATGGGCTTGTTCAAGTCGAGCTCCACGACCTCCGCTCCGAGCTCCACGCCTTCGACTTCCGGCATGAACTGCGCCGGATTGGTCTCGAGCTGCTCCAGAAAAATTCCGTCGCGGGTGATCTTCCCGTAGGCTTGCCGGTCGGCCGAGCACGACACGCCAATGCCGACAGGGAGCGACGCACCGTGGCGCGGAAGGCGAATGATGCGCACATCGTGGCAGAAATAGGTGCCGCCGAACTGCGCGCCGATCCCGAGCTTTCGCGAGCGCGCGAGTACTTCTTTCTCGAGCTCGACGTCCCGGAACGCGCGCCCGAGCTCGTTCCCGCTTCGAGGCAGTCCGTCGAGATACTTGCAGCTCGCGAGCTTTACCGTTTTGAGCGTGAACTCCGCGGACGTTCCGCCGATAACGATCGCAAGGTGGTAGGGCGGACAGGCTGCCGTTCCGAGGCTCTTCATCTTCTCCTCGATGAAGCTGACGAGCGCGTCCGGGTTCAAAAGGGCGCGGGTCTCTTGATAGAGAAAGCTCTTATTCGCGGAGCCCCCTCCTTTGGTGATGAACAAAAAGTGGTATTCGTCGCCTCTGGTTGCGTAGAGCTCGATCTGGGCCGGGAGATTGTTCTTCGTGTTCTTTTCCTCGTACATCGAGAGCGGCGCTAGCTGCGAATAGCGTAGGTTCGTCGTCGTGTAGGTGTTGTAAATGCCGCGGGTGAGCGCTTCCTCGTCATCGCCCGACGTCAAGACGAATTGACCTTTCTTGCCGACAACGATGGCCGTCCCGGTGTCCTGGCAGGACGGGAGGATCATGCCCGCGGCGACGTTGGCGTTTTTTAGCATTTGGACCGCGACGAAACGATCGTTGTCGCTGGCCTCAGGGTCGTCGAGGATTTGGTGCACCTGCTCGAGGTGCGACGTCCGGAACAAGTGCGAGACATCGCGCACCGCCTCGGCCGCGAGAAGCGACAGCCCTTCGGGCTCGACACTCAGAAACTCGTGCTCGCCGAGCTTCGCCACCTTCACGTGGTCGCTCGTCAGCTTGCGAAACGGGATCTCCTCGTGACCCAACTCGAACATCGGTTGAAAACGAAACTCCGTCATCGACTGGGTATTCCTTTCTTGGCCTTCTCGGGCCCAGCTTGACTGTGGCCTTCGGCCCTCTCGCTGGAGAGAATAGCACGCGTTTCCTCTGTACTCGCGCCCACATTCTTGAGAGGTGATTAGTGATGATGATGAGACGAATTCTGTTCTTTGTGACTTTTCTGCTCGTAGGGAACGGCGCGTGGGCGCAACATTAGCAACAACAGCAGGAGGAGCAGGAGGAGCAGGAGGAGCAGGAGGATGATCGGGGCGTCATCCGACTGGATCCGAACGAACCGACGCTCGACGCTTGGAAATAGCTCCGCGACACTTCGAATAACCGGGTAAGAACTACGTTCAAGTTAGCCTTCGAGGCTACTGGCCTGGCGAAGACGGCTTTCGCTTCATGCGCGAGCACGGCTTTCGCTATCACACGATGGCCGAGATCGAGCGCGACGGATGGGAGACGGTCATGGAACGTGCGCTTCAGGAAGTCTCGGAAGGACCAGAATATCCTTACATTTCGCTCGACATCGATGTGCTCGACTCGGCATATGCGCCAGGCACCGGTACGCCCGAGCCCGGCGGGTTGACGACGCGAGAGCTCTTCCCGCTCGTCCGGCGCCTCTGTGCCGAGAACAACGTTGTCGGCTTCGAGCTCGTCGAGTTCAACCCGCTCGCCGACCCCGGTTACACCACGGGCCTCAATGCCAACCGGGCCCTGCGCGAGTGCTTGACGGGCATCGCCCTTCGAAAAAAGGGGATCGACGAGAAGCATTACTTGAGCCCGTTGACGGTGTGGAGCACGGGCGCGAGCCCGGGAACCAACCTAGTGCGGGCTCGGGCACTAGTTACGCTAAGGTGTGGTGATGGCAGACATCATGACACTCGAAGATCTCGTCCTTCGGGACGAGGATCACGGCTGCGAAGGCGTGGGTCCGGCGAACGTCTGCGTGCGGATGATCGCGGTGGCGGATCTTCCGACGCGATTCGGAGACTTCCGTATCGTCGCTTTTTGGAACAATCGAGACGAGAAGGAGCACGTCGCGATCGTCCGAGGCGACATTCTCGGGGCGGAGGACGTCCCCACGCGGCTCCATTCCGAATGCTTGACCGGGGATGCCATCGGGTCGCTGCGCTGTGACTGCCGCGACCAGCTCGAGACCGCGCTCGAGACCGTGGGCGCTCTCGAAAAGGGCCTCGTGCTCTACCTACGCCAAGAAGGCCGTGGCATCGGCCTGATGAATAAAGTTAAAGCCTATGCGCTCCAGGACCAGGGGCTCGACACGGTCGAAGCAAACTTGGCACTCGGCTTCCGCGACGACGAGCGCGACTACGCGATCGCGGCCCACATGTTGATGAGCTTGAGCGTTGGGTCGATCCAGCTGATGACGAACAACCCGCGAAAGATCGAGCAGCTGACGCAGCATGGTATTCGTGTGAGCCGCCGTCTTCCGCACGTTATCCCGCCGAACGCCCATAACCGTTTCTACCTGGAAACGAAGCGCGACCGCTCGGGCCATTACATCGATTTCGCCGGCAAGCTTCATTTCATGGAGCAGAGCGATCCGGTCGTGCTCGATGGGATGCCTAAAAGCTGACCTTGTGACGGGCTGCTACTGCAGCCCCTGAATCTTACCGTCCCGGAAATCGATATCTTCGGCACGCGGCCTTCGGGGAAGGCCGGGCATGCGCAGGATGTCGCCGGTCAAGACGACGAGAAAACCGGCGCCCGCGTTGATTTCGACCCCGCGCACCGTGGCCTCGAAATCCGGTCGTCCCAGAAGCTTCGGGTCGTCCGAGAGCGAGTTCTGTGTCTTGGCGATACAGATAGGAAGCTCCCCATAGCCAAGCTTCTCGGCTTCCGCGATGTTCCGATCCGCCACATTGGTGAAGATGACGTCCCTCGCGCCATAGGCGCTCTTTGCCACCTTCCGAATCTTCTCGCGAATCGGATCCGAGAGCTCGTATAAGGGCTTGAAGGGCTCGCTGGCGCTCGATGTCGTCTCGATGACGGCCTTGGCGAGCTCGACGGCGCCGTCGCCGCCACGCGCATGATGATCGGAGACCGCGAAAGCGGTTCCGAGCTCATCGCAGCGCCGCCGCACGACGTCGATCTCTTCATCCGTGTCGGTGCTGAACTTGTTGAGCACCACTACCGCGGGCTTTCTGAACGTCTGCGCGGTCTCGAGATGTTTTTCGAGGTTGGGAAGGCCTTTGGCAACGGCATCCGCGTCGGGCTCGGTCAGCTCCGCTTTGTCGCGTCCTCCATGCATCTTGAGCGCGCGTACCGTGGCCACGAGAACAACGGCGGCAGCATCGAGGCCGGCCGAGCGGCACTTTATGTCGAAGAATTTCTCCGTGCCGAGGTCGAAGCCGAAACCTGCTTCCGTTATGGCCCAATCGGCGAGGTGAAGAGCCGTGCGCGTCGCGATAACGCTATTGCAACCATGCGCAATATTCGCGAAGGGTCCGCCGTGGATGAGCGCCGGAACGCCTTCGAGCGTCTGCACGAGGTTGGGGCTCAGGGCGTCTGCTAGAAGCGCCATCATTGCGCCCGAGACCTTGAGACTCTCCGCGAGGATCGGCTCCTTTTCGCGGGTGAAGCCGACGATGATCCGGTCGAGACGCTTTCGCAGATCGTCGGGGTCATTCGCCAAGCACAGGATGGCCATGACTTCGGAGGCCGCCGTGATGTCGAAGCCTGTTTCGCGGGGCACGCTGTGGAGCGGCCCCCCGAGGCCGGCGATGACATTCCGGAGCGCACGGTCGTTCATGTCGATGACGCGGTTCCAGACGATACGCCGCGGGTCGAAGCCGAGCTCGTTTCCGAAATGAAGATGGTTGTCGAGCGCGGCCGACAACAGATTATGCGCCGAGGTGATGGCGTGAAAGTCTCCGGTGAAGTGCAAGTTGATGCGCTCCATCGGGTATACCTGGCTGTAGCCGCCGCCGGTCGCGCCGCCCTTGATGCCCATGCACGGGCCTAGAGACGGCTCGCGAAGCGCGAGACAGACGGACTTACCGAGCTTCGCGAGACCTTGAGCCAGCCCGATGCTCGTCGTCGTCTTGCCTTCGCCCGCCGGCGTGGGTGTGATCGCGGAGACGAGGATGAGCTTCGACTGGCCGTTCTTCGCGGGGCGGTCGAGCACCGAGGGGTCGACTTTCGCGATGTGCTGTCCGTAAGGCTGCCAATCGGAAGCATTGAGCCCTAGCCCCTCGGCGACCTCGGCGATCGGCCTCGGGGAGATGGAACGTGAGATTTCGATATCTGTTTTCATTCGATTACACCCTTCAATCCACCGTTTCGGTTGTGCTCATGAGAGCGCGTACATGAACTTGATAACACTTTATGATTTTTTGAGTCACGGGCCCGGGCTTGCCGTCGCCGATAGTTGTCTCGTCGACGCGGACGATCGGCACGACCTCGCGCGCGGAAGCGGTGATGAACACTTCGTCGGCACCGAGAAGATCCTCGGGCGTGCACGTTTTCTCTTCGAGCTCGATGCCGTTTCCGCGCGCGATCTCGATCACGTGCTCGCGCGTAATGCCCTCGAGAAGTCCGGAGGAGAGCGGCGGCGTCGCGACGGCGCCGCCCCGCACGACGAATACGTTCGACATGGAGCCTTCGCAGACCTCGCCGCGCCCGTTGAGCAGAAGGGCCTCGTAAGCGCCCTTCTCGTGCGCCTGCCGGAGCGCCATGATGTTGTTCAAGAGGTTCGAGGACTTGATTTTCGGGCTCAAGTTGCCCCTGCTCGCCCGCATGACGGTCACGAACGCTGCTTTGGCGCCGCTTTGGTAGAGGCTTTCCGGAAATGCGGGCAACGGGCGCACGATGATGACGACCGTCGGTTTGCGAGCGGAACCCGCGCGGTAGTCGATAGCGCCGATGCCGGCGGAGATGACGATACGGATGGACGACTCGGCGTTACCGGCCTCCTCGAGCGTCGCTCGGAGGCGCTCTGTGAGCGTCTCCATGCTGACGTCGATGTCGATGCCGAGCGCTTCAGCTGACGCGCGGAGACGTTCGAGATGGCGCTCTAGAACGAAAGGCACGCCGTCATAGGTGCGGATGGTCTCGTAGACGCTCGCACCGAAGAGAAAGCCCTGGTCCAAGGGCGACAGGAGGCGGTCCTCCTCCGTGCCCATCTGTCCGTCCACGTTGATGCGTATCGACATGCTTTCCTGTGCGCAGCTGGTGTCCCGCAGCCCGCCGGCCCACGAGCCACAAACTCACCATTATCCCTCGGAGGCCGGGTGTTGGGAAAGTGGAATCTAATCGCGGCGGAGGGCTCGCGCCGGACGGAAAGAGTGCGGGCGAGGAAAGCGACCCCGGTCAGAATCTCCTCATGGAAAGCGGGATCTTCCTCGGCTCTTTCGGCAGCAAGAACTCTTTCCACGCGACGGGTTTCATTGCCGCCGGGCATAGCGTACTCTGAGACTTCGAGCCACGCATCACGGGAGTTATCGATCGGATCCAATGAAGAGCGAAGCGAAAGTCGTCGTTATTGGGGGTGGTGTTGCCGGCTGCAGCTTGCTGTATCACTTGACCAAGCTCGGCCTCAGCGATGTCATCCTCGTCGAGAAAAACGAGCTTACCAGCGGCTCGACTTGGCACGCTGCGGGGCTTTGCACCCAATTCAACCCGAGCTTCAACATGATGAAGCTCCTCAAATACAGCATCGACCTCTATCAAACGCTCGAGGAGGAAACGGGACAGCCCGTGGACTACCACGTATGCGGCAGCGTCCGGCTCGCCTTTTCCGACGACAGGCTTGATGAGTTTCGCCACCGCAAAGGCATTGCCGATAACTTGGGCATCCCGTTCGAGATCGTCTCACCAGAAAGAGCCGGTGAGCTCTTCCCGCTGCTCGAGCTCGACGGCATCGTTGGCGCCGCCCACATCCCGTCGGACGGGCATGTCGACCCGAGCGGAGTGACGCAGGCTTTCGCGAAAGGGGCGGTGTCGCGGGGTGCTGAGATCACCCGTCACGCGGCCGTAACGGGCCTCTCACGCTCGCGGGGCGATTGGCTCGTCCATACGACCAAAGGCGACATCCGCGCGGAGATCGTCGTCAACGCTGCCGGTCAATGGGCGCGCGGCCTCGGTCAGCTCCTCGGTGTCGATCTTCCCATCATTCCGCTCGAGCACCATTTTCTCGTTACCGAAGCCATCGACGAAGTGCGCGAGATGGAGCTCGAGCTTCCGGTGCTACGCGATACGGATGCGTCCTACTACATGCGGCGTGAGGTGGATTCGCTCGTCGTCGGTCCCTTCGAGCCGGAAACGAAGCCGTGGGGTCTCGACGGCATCCCGGAGGATTTTCACAGCCGCTTGCTCGAGCCCGCTCTCGATCGCCTCGAGGCCGTGCTCGAGGCGGCGGCGGCGCGCGTGCCGATTTTTGCTGACGCGGGTATCAAGACCATCGTGAACGGCCCGGATGGCTACACGCCAGACGGACATTGTCTTATGGGACCGGTGCCTGGCCTGCCAAACTTTCACGTTCTAGCGGGGTTCAGTATTTTCGGCATCGTTTTCGGTGGGGGCGCGGGCAAATACGCAGCCGAGTGGATTGTGGACGGGCAGCCGAGCGACAACATGTGGGAGCTGGATGTGCGCCGCT
The DNA here is from genome assembly GCA_004356105.1 of Acidobacteriota bacterium. Taxonomy (GTDB): domain Bacteria; phylum Acidobacteriota; class Vicinamibacteria; order Marinacidobacterales; family SMYC01; genus SMYC01. The sequence goes on from SMYC01000329.1 coordinate 9,734, forward strand.
TCGGCGACTATGCCCGCTCGACGGGCTACGTTGCCGATCGCGCTGTCGACGTTTATGCGCGCGAATATGCGATCCACTACCCGGAGGAGGAGCGTCCCGCTAGCCGCCCACTCAAGACCGGGCCTCTCTACGATCGACTGCTGCAACGCGGTGCGGTTTACGGCGCGCGTTTCGGGTGGGAGCGGCCGCTATGGTTCGCGCTAGACGGGGCCGCGCACGACACGTACTCGTTTCGCCGTGGAAGCTGGCATGAAGCCGTGGTCGAGGAATGTCGGGCGGTTCGCTCGCGCGTCGGCGTTCTCGATCAGACGAGTTTCGCGAAGTACGAAGTCTCCGGACCGGGCGCTTTCGCGTTTCTCGACAGGCTTTGTGCAAACAAGTTGCCCAAGTCTCCGGGCCGGATGGCGCTCACGCAGATGTGCACGCCGAAAGGTGGCATCGAGTGCGACGTCACGGTGACGAAGCTGCCTGGTAACGAAGAGAGCTACTACGTTATCTCCGCCGCGGGCACGGAAACCCATGACGTTGCCTGGATCGAGCGCCACCTACCGGATGACGGATCGGTTCAACTCGCAAATGTGACCGGGCGCTACGGCGTTTTGACGATAGCGGGCCCTCGCTCGCGGGATCTGTTGCAAGCGCTGACCGATGCCGACTGTTCGAAGGAAGCGTTTCGTTTTTTCAGATGTCGCGACTTACGCGTAGGGATGGCGCCCGTGCGCGCGCTGCGTGTGTCTTATGTCGGCGAGCTTGGCTACGAGCTCCACCATCCGGTGGAATATCAGCGGCACCTCTACGACTTGTTAATTGCGGAAGGCCGGCAATATGACATCGTGGATTTCGGCTACCGCGCGCTCGACGCGATGCGGCTCGAGAAAGCCTATCGGCTTTGGGGCGTCGACATGTCCGCGGACTACACCCCGATTGAGGCGGGGCTCGATCGCTTTGTGAATTTCGACAAGGGCGATTTCATCGGCCGCGAGGCTCTGTTGCGCCAGCGCGAGCAGGGCGCGACGCGTGGGCTTGCGTGTCTCGTGATCGATGTAGAGGACCGCGACGCGCACGGCTACGAGCCTGTGCTCGCGGGCAAAGAGATCATTGGCTACGTCGCCGCGGGCGGGTTCGGGCCCGTTGTCGAAAAGTCGATTGCGCTCGCCTATCTCCCAACCGACTTCTTAGAGCCTGGCACGAAGCTTTCGGTCGAGCTATTGGGAGAAAAGCATGCAGCGACGGTCGTCGAGCAACCGCTATACGACCCCGACAACGTGAAGCTTCTGAGCTGACGGTGAAGTTATAGAGCCAGCTGCTCGTGCACCGCGCGGTGCGCTTCTCGGAAAGCGCCTTGCGTCCAAGGCGAGCCCGACGCGTCCGCGCCCGCGAAAGAGATACGTCCGACGCGCCTCTGCCCGCGGATGTGGTGCGGCGAGTCGACGTCCGGGTGGGGAAACACGATATAGCCGTGGCCCCAGCGGTTCACCGTGATGGCTTTGATGTCCTCGGCAGGATTGAAACCCCATGGGCCGAGCACGTATTCGAGCTCGGTGCGGATCTCGCGTTCGAGCTCTTCGAACGACTTCGTTTCGAGCTCGTAGCGATTGAGCTTCAGCTGCTCCTCGATGGAGAGGCCTGGCTTTCGAAGGTATTTGAACATCGATAGCACCGTGGGTTTGTCCGGGCGGTGCTCGGGTTGATAGGCGCCGACGTGGAGCGGGTCGAGAACGTGCATCCACGTTTGGTAGCGGCCCGGCGTGTACATTTCGAAGGCACCGGCATCCGCGATAGGTTTCCACTGATCGAGCAGCACATTGATGTACAGCGCCGAGCAGTGGTTGTAGCCTTCGAGCGCTTCTCTCTGACCTTCGGAGAGCTCGGGGACGATGTGCTTGGCGACCGTGCCCCACGCATTGACGACCACGCTCTTTGCCGTCACCTTGCGAATTTCGCCGTCGGACGTCGCGTAGTAAACGGCAACGCGACTGCCTCCGTCGATATGCTCGACGCGCACGACGGTCGAGCGTAGACGCAAACGCACGTTAGAATCGGCCATGTCCATTCGGTCGTAGAGGACCTTACCGTTGAAGACGCCTTCCATCGAGTCTTCTCCCGTGATGGCATCCGGGAGAATTTTCTTTACGAGCTGACGAGCGACGCTTCGATTGCCGTCGGGAAACCGGTAGACGGGCTCGTAGGTGTACCACAACTCGCCTTCCTCTTCATAGAAGCCTTTGCCCCCGACACCAAAGAAACCGGGGCCGTCCGAGTAGCCATGGGTCGCCGGAAGTGCGTCGCAACCGAGCCCGCCGAGATCGGTGGCGTAGATGTCCGAGAAACGAACGGCCGTATCTCCGAGGCCCATCTTGTCTCGGATGTAGCTCTCCCAAGTCATCGCGGCCAGAGCCCTTTCCGGCTCGTCTTCATCGGCGAGATAGTTCTTTCGCGTCGTGTAGAGCGTCAAGAGCTCCGCTCGGTTGGACTCGGAAAGCGGCGTTTTCGCTAGAAACTCCTCCCACCCAATCGTGTGAAAGCCCTGGATAAATTGCTTTTTTGTGACTTCCGGGAAAACGTCGGGACCGAAGAAACAAGTAGAATCGAGCCCGAAACGCTCACGATAGTCGGGATCGCGGAATCCCTGAACCCGCTCGGTGTCGATGCCCAGGTCGGTCAGAATCTCCCTGGCCTCGGGCGGCGATTCCTCCGGAGCCTCGAGATCATAGGTGCCGCCATTGACGATGAGCGTCGTGTCGTTCCACTTGAACGTGTTGCGCCGCGCGTGACCGCCGAAATCCGCGTTGTTCTCGAGAAGCAGAATGCGGGCATTGCCGCCTCGCTCTTTCTTATAGACGTGTGCAGCCGCGAGTCCGCCGAGCCCGGCGCCGACGACAACAAGGTCATACGATTCACCCGTGTCGACCACATGGCTCGGTAGCTGGCGGAAGATGCCGTCGCGCACGCGGTGACCGCGGGCCGTTGATGCGTCGTCCTGACCTTGAAAGCCCGACGGCGGAATGGAAGGAGACTGCGCGCGAGCCCAGCTCGGAGCAGCAAGCGCGAGAGCCGTTCCTTGAAGAAAATCCCGGCGGCTAATGTTACGGAACATGCCGAGCCGCTCGTCGTTGCGATTTCTTTTCACCGAATCCTCCGTCGCCCGCCGCCAGATTGGGAGACCTATCCTATCGCGGAACTCGATCCCCATGCACCTGCGAACGCCATGAGAGCGCGCATTGCGGCGACTCCCCAGGACATGACATCCTGCACCGAACTGGGGAGGATTTGCGCATGAATCACCGAAGCCGACACCCTTTCTCTTGGTGGTGGACCTTGGTCTGCTTGCCGGTCGCACTCTTCGTGAGCTCGGGCTGTGGCCCGCGTCCGGCAACGGACGCCACTGAGACCGCAACCGCAACCGCAACCGCAATCTCGATGGATCCGGTGGAACCGAGAGAAGCCGATCCCGGTCTCCCGCTCGGCCCGTACGGTCGAAATGACGCTCTGTCGGAAGACGTCTCCGTGGAGCGCGCGGCCCGGTTTCTGGATACGGTGGCGATGAATTGGGGCGAAAAGCACGGCTGCGTAACTTGCCACACGAACGGTTACTACTTGACGGCCCCGAACGAGGTGTTCGGCGACCGGCCTGCCTTCCAGAAAGTGCGCGCGTTCGCCGAGGCGTTCGTCGATTCCTGGGACGCGGAGAGCTTGCCGACCACCGAGGTCTTCGTGGCCACGGCCGCTTTCCTGGCCATCAATGACGCCGAGGCGGGGCGCGAGCTGGGAGCGGCGACGGTAAAGGCGCTCGACCAAGCCTGGGACCATCAGAGCGAGGAAGGGCATTGGGAAAACTGGGTCAAGTGCAACTGGCCTCCCTTCGAAAGCGATGACCACTACGGCGTGACCTTGATGGCCGTTGCCGTCGGCATGTCCGAAGACAGCTACCAGCAAACCGACCGTGCCGAGGCCGGCATGTCACGCATTCGAAGCTACCTCGCGAGCCATCCGCCGACCCATCTCCATCAAAAGGCGATGTTGTTGTGGGCCGCGAAATACAATGACGGATTGGTGGACGACGGTAATCGAGAGCGATGGATCGAAGAGCTCTTCGAACGGCAACGGCCGGACGGAGGTTTTGCCTCGGGTGAGCTGGGAAGATGGCGGCAGCGTGACGGGGAGCCAGGAGAGCCCCCAGTGAACGTCGAGAGCGACGGATATGGCACGGGCTTCGTCGTCTTCGTACTGAGAGAGGCAGGAGTTGAAGCCTCCGATCCGCGTATCAAAAAAGCCGTCGCATGGCTCCTCACCCATCAGCGCGCGGAAGGCTATTGGTGGACCCAATCTCTCCGAAACGAGCCGGATACGTCGAATTTCCTGACCCACGCCGGAACGACCTTTGCCTTGAAGGCGTTAGCTGCCACGGGTCTGCCCGAATCGTAGTGCGCCTCGCACGGAATACCATCCTGGCAGTGCTCGCACTGCTCGCGGCTCGCTGCAGCTCGCCGCCCGCTGCGATCCTGCCTCCCGCCGGCGGCCGCCACGTGCAGCTTCTTCATCTCGATGGCTACCGTCCGGACCTCCTGCGCGCGCTTCTCGGTGCCGGACGGCTCCCCAATTTGGCGCGCCTCGTCGCGCGCGGCCGGATCTCCTACGACGCGACGACCGTCGACAAGTCCGAGACGATGAAGGTGATCCAGTCCTACTTGACGTCTCAGCTCGACACGAAAGTGGTTGGGTGGTGGCAGTTCGAGCGAAGCCGTTTTCGCTTTTCGAACTATTGGCTCGACCCCGCGGAAGTTCTCGCCTACGCGCTCGGTTTCGAGTTTCCACGAAGTCCGACCATTCAAGACTTCCTCGCCGCTCAGGGTGAGAATCTCGTCGCGGGTATGAGTCTCGCGCGTCGCAGCGTGCCGTTTCAAAACTATGGCCGTGCTTATATCGAAGGCATCTCGGCGGTCGCGAACCATACGTATCACGATCAGGCACGCGCGACGATGGATAGCTTTCTCGACATTCATCGACGGATCTCGGAGAACGGGGAAAAACCGCCTGCGTTGTCCACGCTGTTGCTCGCCGCGGCGGATGAGTTCTCGCATCTAGAAGGCGTGACCGTCGCCGCGCGCGACCCTGAGCATTGCTTTGTAAGAGACGGTAATATCGACGACACGGTGTTCGCTTTGCTCGACGAAGATGACACTCTCGACGATCGCTACTTCGCGCGCGTGCGCCGCGCGATAATCACGAGACGCGTCCGTGAAATTTGCATCGAGCTTCCTGAGATCGAGGGCCGCCGGGCCGAGCCGCACTACGTTTTATCGATGCTCGTGATCGATATCGAGCTCGGCCGCCTCATCGATGATTTCGAGAACATCCGCTTTGCCGATGGCGAGACGCTCTTCTCGCGGACGCTCTTCATCGTGTTCGGCGATCACGGCATGGTCGATACGCCCAACGGGATGACCGCGGAAGTCAGCGAGAGCTTCATCGCTTATTTGAACCGACGCCTCGGCCTCGAAACGGGTGAGGACCAAACGACGCTCTCCGACAACGCGGAGCTCGGCATCGATTACGTGAGCCTTCCGCCACGACTCGAGCGTCCCGAAATCTACGAAGATTGGCAGAGTGAGGAGATCCGCGCCCTGACGGCCGAAGCCGATCGCTGGTCTCGGGAGTTTCTAGTAGAAATTGAAGCGCTCATCCGAAGCGATTTGCACGACAGCTATTGGTGGCTCTTTTTCCTGCGCTCGCTCCTCATCGATCCCAAGATCGACGAAGTGCTCCACCCCATAGCCGATGAAGCGCTCGCGATGCTAAGGAGCTTGTATCTGCGGGGACGTCTCGACTATCTAGAGGCCGAGCAAGAAGCGAACCGCGCGCTTTTCGACCGCCATGTACGCCTCGTCTATGGCGGCGGGGCGCGGAACAATGCCGAGCTTTTCATTCCGGTTTGCGAAAGTCCAGCCGCGTGCTCCTGGGAGCGCCGACCGAGCTATGACGAGATCCTGGGCTATCGCGAAGGCGCTTTCCTACGAGCGCTCGTCGAGAGCCCGGGCGTTGGGCTCATTTTCATCAGGAAGAACAACGAAGCCTTTGCCGACGCGGCGCCGCTTCCCAAAAGAGTCGAGGTCGAGATACGTGACCGCGAGGGGAATCGGGGCTTACTGAGCGTCGAGCGCGACGACCCGTCGGGAGAGCTCGTCTACCACTACCGCACCGACCCCGCCTCGGTGAACGATCCTCTCGGCTACGAGGCATGGGGTGCCGGCGAGGGCACCTACGGCACCTATAACGAATGGAACGATCGCACCATCGATGCCCCTTACGTGAACGTCGTGGGCGGCATGGGAGCCTACCTTTATTCGAGCAACCCCGCGATTGGTGACGTGGTCGTGCTTCACGCTACCGATTGGAACTTTGGCGAGAACCTCGGCGGGCATGGCGGGGTGCACCGCGGCGAAAAAAAGACGTTCATGCTCGTCTCGGGGCCGGGACTCGACCCTGGTGAGCTGCGCGCACAGGCGCGCTACCGATCCACCGAGGACGGCGAGCTCGAGCCTGCGGTCTCCGAGACACACGTGCCGACACTGCTCGATATCGTGCCCACGGCACTGGCGTGGCTCGGCTACGCGCCCTCCGAGCTCGACCGCTTTGCCGTCGACGGATTCGAAGAGCATCTCGACACCTGGATTCGGGCACAGCGAGGCGATATCCTCAGAAACCTCGATGAGATGAGCTCTCTAGAAAAAGCGAGAGAAGCAGTCGGCGTGCCCGAGCTAACCCTCGAGCCGTTGCGACCGCGGCTTACGCGTCTTCTCGAGTTCATCGAATCGAACCGCGAGGACACGCTCCGTCGTTTGTCTGAGCGCCCGCATTTGGGCAACGAGTTGATCCTGGAATGAGGAGCTTACGAATGAACTTCTCCACGCGCTCGATACCGGCACGAGAACACGTGTCCACCCACGGGGACTTCGTGGTCTCGAATGTCGTCGAGAGCCCCGACGGCCGTTATCTCTATTGCACGGCCAACGCCGAACATCCTGGGATCTACGAGGCCTTCCGCTACGACCTGCAGAACACCCGCATCGAGGCCGTCACCAAGCTCGGCGGCCGAAACGACTTTCAGCTATCGCCCGACGGCCCGCGTTCTAGTGACACATTCCGAAACAGCGATGCCCTCCGAGCTCTACGTGCAAGAGGTGCGTTCGGGCTCGAGGGCGACCCGCGTCACCGAGACGGTCTCGTCGCTTTTTGCGTTCTTGCCATGGGTCGAGCCGGAAGTCGTCCCGATCCCGTCGACGCATCACGACCGCCCGATCTACTCACGGGTCTACACGCCCTCGGGCGGCGCGAGCGGGAAACGGCCCGCCGTGATGTTCGTGCACGGCGCGGGCTATCTTCAAAACTCGCATCTCGGCTGGTCGGGCTACGTCCGGGAGTTCATGTTTCACACGCTCTTGACGCAAAAAGGCTATGTCGTCCTCGACATGGATTACCGAGCTTCCGCGGGCTATGGGCGTGATTGGCGCACGGCCATCTACCGCGACATGGGAACGCCCGAGCTCGAAGACATGGAAGACGGTGTGAAGTGGCTCACGGAGCACAAGAACGTCGACCCGAAGCGCATTGGTGTTTACGGCGGGTCCTATGGCGGATTCATGACGTTCATGGCGCTCTTCAAAAAGCCCGATCTCTTCGCCTGCGGCGCGGCGCTTCGACCGGTCACCGATTGGGCGCATTACAACCACCATTGAATTGAGGAGAAAGTGCAGAAAAAGGTGAGAGACATGACGCTAAAAAGACGTGAGTTCATCCGCAACCTGGCCACTGGGCTCGCCGCGACCGGCGCGGCGGCTTCGAAGCTGGCCTGTTCGACCGTCGCCGACAGCCCGTCCGAAGCCCTCCTCGTCGACCGGCCGGGACAACCCGAGCCGGCGCCGATCGGTTATGACCGATTGCCGCTCGATTGGCATCAAGCTCGCACCCGCGAGCTCAAGAAACGCGTGGAGGAGCGTGACGTCGACGCCATCCTCCTCGGACAAGACCAGAACATGGTCTATTTCTCCGGCTGTTTCCGCCGAAGCGGCGAGCGCTCGACGTGGCTGCTCTTTCCGATTGGGGAAACCGAGACCGATACCGCCTACTGGTACGCCCCGAGCATCGACCGCGACCTCATAAGCTCCTGGTGGTCGACAGAGATGGAGAACTACTTCTGCTACCCGCACGCCGAAGGCGGGTTTCCCTATCGAGGCGAGCTCGCGCGCGGCAACCGTGTCGATCTGTTCGAGTGGATGCTGCAGGGCCTCGGCAAGCGCGGGCTCGGGGACAAGACGATAGGGATCGATTTCGAGCTCAGCGCTTCGAGACGGCAAACGGCGGAGAGCGTCCTTCCCGAAGCGCGCTTCGTCGAGATAGGCGACCTGTGTCTCGACATGCAGATCAAAAAGACACCGGAGGAAATAGCGCTGACCCAGCGCGCCTATCGCTACTTCGACAAAGTGCACGCGTTCGCACGTGACTACATTCTGGAGCGCGGCACCGAGGCCACGGATTTCGAAGTCGGCCAAGCGCTCCAAGCCTATGGCCTCGACCTCATGCTGAACGATGTCGAGCGCGACGGAAGACCGAACAGCGCCGTCGGCATGGAAGTGACGTCGCACTACGTGCGCGCGGGTGTTTCCACCGCCTTCCCGCATCCGAACCAATTCTTCTACACGCGCATCCAAAAAGGCCAGCCGCTCTACGTGAACACCGACATCAAGCTCGGCGGCATGGGTGGCGAGGGCTACCGAAACTACCTCATCGAGCCCGTGGCGCCTTATCAAGAGAAGATGTGGCAAGTGGTGATGGACTGCGCTGAAATCCTTCGCGAAGAGATCGTTCCCGGGAAGGTCTGTTCCGAGATCGCCTACAAAGTCCACGACTACCAGATCAAAAACGGCATGGCGGACTACATCTACCATCGTCCGTCGCACGGTCAAGGACAGTTCTACTCGGGACATCAGCCGCCTTTCATTGCGCTCGGCGACGACTCCATCGTCGAGCCTGGCATGATGTTCAGCGTCGAGCCCGGACTCTATGACGAAGAGCGCGGCATCGGCGTCAACCCGAGCGATATTCTTCTCGTCCTCGAAGACCGGAGCGTCTTCATGACACGAGTTCCGTTCTCGAAGGAGTGGAGCTTTCTGACTTTGTGAGGTGTGCGTGCGTTACCAATTCTTGATCGATACCTACGAGACAGAGATCCAGAAAGTCTTGAGTACCTGGGCGATGTTCGACGATGAGGACTTGCCGAAACGCCCGCATCCAACGGATGCGCGCGGCCGCAGTGTGCTCGAGCACATGGTTCATCAATCCATGAGCGAGAACCTGTGGTTCAAAACGATGCTCGGGATCGACGTGACCGAGGGCCCGGTGCCTTCGGAAGAAACGCGTCTCGGCTTCCTCAGAAGCTATGCCGCCCATGCGTCGAAGCGTCTTACGGCCTTACGCGGTAAACCGGAGGCATGGTGGGAAGAGGTCGTCGATTTCTTCGAGGTCAAGCGTTCGCGTGCGTGGATCCTGACACGCCGCATCGCGCATACGTCTCACCATCGGGGCCAACAAACCGCGCTCGTGCGCATGCTCGGGCACGATCTGCACAGCACCTACGGTCCTACGGCGGATACGGGCGGGCTCATGCAGAACAAGGCGCCCGTCATCTACGCGTATCCCGACGTGGCGACGCTTCTTGACGAAGAGGCCGCCGATCGCCGCAAATCGACGCTTCCCGGCCCGGGCGAGAAACCGGCGACAGAAAGACCCTAGATCGGCACAATACTCGATAGCAACTCGTCCCTCTTGATAACGTAGCTTCCGAAAGCTACCTTAACTGTATGCGAGCTGTTGGTCTCAAGCTCCTCAAAAACAAGCTACGCGAGTACGTTCGCCTGGCCGCGTCCGGCGAAACCGTGCTCGTTACCGATGGCGATAAGGTCGTGGCTGAGCTCGTTCCACCGAGGCAAGAGCGGAGCCCCGTCCTTGCAGGCGTCTATCTTGCGGAGGCCGTTTGGAAGGGGTGGGTGACCCCACCGACTCTCGTGAGCTCTGATCCGCCACCTCGCCTACCCGTCGCGACCGTGGCTGAAGTGCTTCAAGGCCTCGACGAGGACCGCGCCGAGCGGTGATTTACCTCGACACGTCTGTGGTGCTGGCCCACCTTTTGGGAATCTCAGGGAGCAGAATCAAAAAATCGAGTTCGCCACTTATGATCAGCGCATGCTGAAGGCGGCGGAGAAAATCGGTGTTGTAATTTTTGAGCTACCTTGAGCACGGATTCAAGTAGAGGCGGCGGCTCGAGCGGAGCGGGTCGGATGGAAGCGGCCTACTTTCTTGGCGGGGTTGTGACGTTACCGGGCCAAACAATGGCGCCTTCGTTCACCGTCAGCCGACCCGTCGCCGGATCCACGCTGCCCACGGAAACGAGATCCACGGTCTTGCCGTCGGCCTTGTAGCCGTGGCTGTTGAAGATCTGAACGGGCATATTAGCTCGGTCATTGGTGCCCGGAACGAGCGAGACGTGTCCGGTCGCTCCGTCGAAATCCATTTTTCGCAGATACTTCATCATGTTCTGGCTGGTTACGTCATCGCCGGCGTATTTGATATCCCTAATGGCGTAGCCAACGGCCAGTATATGGTCATAGCTCAAAGCTCCATAAAAAAAGGCTTTGGACGAGGGATCGACGGGCTTGCCTAGACGTTTTTCGAGTGCGTTCTTGAATTGTGAAAGCTTTGGCGAAGGCATGAGCTCGTTCATGGGAGCGAAATAGCCGAGGCTGCCCGCGACGGCTTCGGGCGCCTCGTCCGCTGAAATCATCTCGGCGGCGTAAAAGGAATAGCCTGGCGCGTTCATCCCCAGCTCATGGAGGGCGCGAAACATCCTCACGGCGTCCGGTGTGGGGCTCGTGTTGAAAATGTGCTTGATCCCGGCCTGCTTGACCTTCTCCATATACGCTTTGATTTCTTCGTAGGGCGTGTCTCGAGGATAGCCGTATTCCTGAGCGATTTTGATAGCGTGTCTCTTCGCATATTGGTTGATGACGTTCTTGGCGCCTAGGCCCCACGCGTCAGTCGTGTAGAAGAGTGCTATCTCCTCGACGCCAAAATGCGCCGCCATGTCGATGAGATAGCCTTCATACTGCTCGCTGGGCGTCACCACACGCACGAAGTAGGGAAAGTCCTCGACCGACGAGAGCATAGACGCGTTGGCGCCGTTCGAGATGACAGGGATTTCGTACTTCGCGCCGACTCTGGCGATTTCGACGGCGGGACCACTGCAATCCGCCCCGGTGAGAACGAGAATGCCTTTCTTCATGAGCGTCTCCGCCATGATGGCCGCGTTTTCCGGCCAGCAGTGGTAGTCGATAATGTTCTCGTCCTTCATGCGAATGCGGTCGTCACCCAGAATGCCGGATGCGTTGATTTCCTGAATAGCTATGCGCGCGCCGTGTCGCTCGAAATCTCCCCAATCGGCGTAACGGCCGTCCCTGTAGTGGTAGGTGTACATGCCACCGAGGTCGTAGATTTCTGCGAGCCCGATGGAGGAAAAGAGTGCTGTCAGAATCAGCACGAGAAGGATTCTATTTCTCAAGACGCGACTCCTTGTGATGCGACCGAGCTGACCTCGAGCCAGCTCAACGAAAGAGAATCCTATCCTCGCCGAGCCAACTTTAAAAGTCACTGGACCATTTTACACTGAAATATTCCATCTCAAAACTGAGCTACTCGGAAAACAGCCTCGCCAGGGTGAGAACATCTCGTCGAGCGATTTAGCCAACTACCCGCTTAGGGTCCGCTTCATCCGGGTGCTGGGCGTCCCAGTTACTCTCTTTTTGCTAACGATGCTGCGGGCGGGCGGCATCATCGCCCTCGCCAAATCGGGCGGTCTCGAAACACTCTGGTCTGGGTCATGACGCTTCTTCTTAATAATGACCACGTCCGGCGAGCTCTCACCATCGATGCGATGCTCGAGGCGAAGGAATCGATCTATGGCGAGCTCGGAGAAGGACAAGCGGTCAGCCGGCCGCGGACCCAGACCTACTTGCCGGTCGAATCTCGGGAGAACCCCGGCTTTCACTACCGTTTCAAATCCCAGGAGGGAGGCAGCCTGGCCGCGGGGGTGTGGGCTCTTCGCATCACCTCCGACATGGCGGGGCCTCCTTTACCGCGGGCGTCAAGCGAAGGCGGATCCTCCCGGTGGCGACGGGTGATCGCTTTTGCGGTTTCGTCATCCTGTTCGACATCAAGCGCATCGAGCCCGTGGCCATCTTCCCCGACGGCTACCTCCAAAAAGTACGCGTGGCCGCACTCAGTGCGCTCGGCGCTTGTTCCCGCTCATGGCCATCGACGTCGGCGCCAAGGCGGGCTTCATCGATCCCGATGAGCGAAGCCTCGAGTTTGCGCGACGGGTAGCGCGGGACGATTTCGAGGTCGTCGTGAACGACCCCGACGTTTCCTATGAGAGCGTGGTCGAAGTGGATGTGAGCGCGCTCGAACCTCAGGTGGCTTGTCCTCCGAGCGTTCAGAACGTGAAGCCCGTCGGCGACGTGGCGGGTACACCGATTCAGCTCGCCGAGATCGGTGGAAGCGCCGGCGGCCGGCTCACGGATTTGAGAGTGGCGGCACAGTCTTTGAAAGACCGTCACGTGCATCCCGACCTGCGTTTTCAAATCGTTCCCGCCTCGACCGGGATCTACCGTTGCGCGCTCGCCGAGGGGCTCCTCGAAATCTTTCTGGACGCCGGCTCCAATCAAGCGGTCAACATGGGAGCCATGGCAACGGGAGAAGCGAAGATCTCGACACAGGCGCGCAACTTTCCCGGACGCAACGGAAGCCCCGATGCGTGTCACTACCTCGCTTCGGCGCAAACCGTCGCGGCCTCGGCCGTCAAAGGTTGTATAGCCGATCCGCGCGTCCTCAGCCGGCCGGTTCGAAGCATGCTCTAATCGGCCCTGTCCACTATAATAGCCCGGCTAGATGGCCGCTGGCACGGCCGGTTCGTCGCCATTACTGGCTTCAGGAGGGATTACAAGCATGTCACAAAGAATCGAGTTAAACCGCAGAACGTTCTTGAGAACAGCGGGCATGACGGCACTCGCGGGTGCCGTTTCGACCAACGCCTCGATAGCGTCTGCGGCCCCGAGCGCTACCGCGGAGCCGTCCGACGGCGTGTACGATTTCGACGAGATTTACGACCGTACCGGCACGCACTGCACCAAATGGGATGCTCAAATCAAAAAGTACGGCAAAGAAAATATCGAAGTAGCGATGGGTATAGCCGACATGGATTTCCGAGTGGCGCCTTGTGTCACCCGCGCGCTTCAAGCGCGCTGCAGTCACGAGAACTGGGGCTATGGCATCCCGGCCGATTCTTACAAAGAAGCGATTGTCGCCTGGAACAAGAACCGCCATGGCGTCGAGGTCGATCCCGATAGTATTCATCTCGCCGCGGGCGTCCATCCCGCCCTCATCGCGGCGTTGCGGGCGTTCGCGCCGCCGGGAAGCAAGGTTTTGATGACGACCCCCATCTACAGTGGGTTCTATTCCGATCTCCGCGAAACGCTCACGGTGACCGCCGACAGTCTCGGGACGCTCGAGAACGGCCGCTACTCGATCGATTGGGATAATCTTCAGTCGCAGATGGACATCGACACCAACGCGCTGATTCTCTGTAACCCGCAAAACCCGACCGGCAACGTTTGGTCCGAGGAGGATCTGCTGAGACTGGGCCGGCTGTGCCTCGAGCGGCGTGTCGTCGTCCTCGCCGACGAGATTCACTGCGATTTCGTCACCAAAGGGAATAAATACGTTCCGTTCGCGAGTCTTCCCGACAAGGACGTCGTCAATAACAGCATTTCGTTCAAAGCCGTCAGCAAGACGTTCAGTTTGGCGGCGATGAAGAGCGCGTATTTCTTCTCGACCAATCAGGATTTCCTCGACAGGGTCAATGTCCACCACCGCCCCGATCTCAACACGCTCGGCATCGTCGCCAACGAGGCCGCGTATCGAGAAGGCGCCGATTGGCTCGATCAGCTGCTACCGTACCTCGATGCCAATCACGACTTCGTCGAAGCCTACGCGAAGGAGAAGATGCCGCTCGTCGACTACACCAAAGCGCAGGGCACGTACCTGGCGTGGCTCGATGTCAGCAAGCTCGCCGACAAGATCGACGCCAAGGGCAAAGCCGACGCCGCGAACAAGACGTCGGAAACCCGCGTCACCCCCGAAGGTATCGTTCAGCGTTGGCTCGTCGACAACGCGCACGTGTACACGAATACCGGATCGAGCTACGGCGCCGGCGGCGAGGGCCACATGCGCATGAACCTCGCAACGCCTCGCAAGCTCATTGAGCTCGCCATGGACAACATGGCGGCGGCGATGGACAAGCTTTAGACGTCGCCGTCGCCCAGAACAGGGGGCCCGACGGGGCCCTCTTTTTGGTGGATGTGCGCCGTGGAGTGTGGACCTCCAGGATGAGGAATCGCTTGCACGAGCAGAAAGCCGTCGACCGGGTCGGTGAGATTCCGACCACATGCTCATGAACGTGCCGTCCGGACCGAGAGTGATTCTGGCAATGTGCACTTTTCGCGAAGAGAGGTCGATGACGACGTAGCACGTAGTAGATTACCCGGGGTCGGCCGAGCTGTTTCCGCCGCGCGCTTTCGTCCCACTTCCGCGCAATGAGCCTTCGGTGCCAAGCCAGGAGGGTTTCCGGTGTGACGATACCGGCGGCTTCTGCCAAGAGTTTCCGGCCGAGCGCCTTACCCTTTACCGCGAGCCGACGTCGCTCGTCGTCCGTGAGGCGAAGCTTCCTCCCGCGAAGCCGAGCTTTGAGGACTCTATTCTCTTCGAGCAAGTAGACGATAGCGGCCTGTTGCTCGCGCTGGATCCAACCAGCGATGGCGATGACCAACAACGTCAAGGGCTGGATAGGCGTGCTCATGACCGAGGATTCTAGCTTCTATTAGCGAACCAAGCGTTGACACATCTATCCGAAATGCCCCGGCGCGCGAGGGTCTAGAGTTCGTTTATGTTTTTGGACAGGACGGGCACAGGCCAACCGGAACGCGTCGTAGGTGTCGTCCCAGCTCGGAAACTGAATGCGCTCGGCCATGGTCCGGGCACCTTGCGCGAGCTTATATAGGCGTCCGCGATTCGCGGCCAAGACGAGCAGCGTCTTGCGGAACTCCTCTTCCTGGCCCAAAGCCAGGACATGGCCATTTGCGCCAGGGATCACCCACTGGGAGGTGCACCCGACGTCGAATCCAACCACCGGTAGCCCTCGGGCCACCGCCTCGGCCGTCGCCATGCCGTAGGATTCTTCGCGTGACGCCGTCACGTAGAGATGGCCCTGATCCAGAAGACGGGCGACAGATGCTGGGGAGAGTTTTTCGTGCCACCGGACACGCGAAGACAAACCCGCACGTTCTACGGCTTCTAGGAATGCGTCGCCGTAATCGCGTTCCCGGTCGAGGTCCCCGGCGATGTGCCAAACGAACTCGTGGGAATCGAGCTCTCTCAGAGCCTCGAGGATCGCCCCCACGTTCTTGTCGGAGGAAATCGCATCCACCGTGATGATGCATAACGGCTCGCCCTCCCGTGGCTCGTGAAGCAACGGGATTGGCGAACGAAATGCCCGCGACATGCCCGGAGTCGTCACGTGAACTTCTTTCGTTCGACGTGCACTGCTGGGAAGCGTCGCCGCGAATCTGAAACTAGGGACCAATAGGCGCTCGGCCCAATCGAGCCACTGCGCCTCGAGCCGAATCCGCCGCTCACGGTGGCCGTCGTTCAGCAGCCGTTGTCGCGAGGGGAGATAGTGCAGAAGCAAACATTTCCGACCCGGGAACTCCAGGAGCTTGGGTGCAATGTCCTTCGAGAGATAGAGGCTGTCCAGCACGAGAACGTCGGAAGAGGAGAGCGCGCGAGGGTCGAGATCCTCGAGGGAAGTCACACATCCCGTACCGTCTCTCTCGAGGCGCTTCTGGATCTCCCTGCCGTATCGATAGCCTCCAGAAACGGTGTCGCCAGGCATCGGCTGGACCAGATGAATCATCGCGGGCCACCTTCGAGGCTGCATGCGCTCAGAATGACTTCGAGGAGACCACTCATCTGAAGACGCGAGCCGCCGCGCACCATCAGACCGGGCCTGAACCCCCATTCGAGAAAACCCTCGAGGAGAGAACGGTCGCGGCTCATCACGTGAATAGGAACCTGGCGACCGCCTGGGCCCTGGACGGTGTAGATGGGTTGATGATCTCCGAGCACGATGAAGAGCGCGGGACGCTCTGCTGCGATGACGAAGTCCAAGACGCTTCTAAGCGAGTATCTAATTGCACTTGTATAGCCTTCGGCAGCCTCGTGGAAGCCGTCGTAGTTGTTGTCGAAGCGGAGCCACGGCGTTTTGGCGTAGAACGCGAGCATCTTATCGAGGAGCGGCGGCCCTTCGAAATAGGGTGGTACCCGCCGAAACGGCGGGTGGCTCGTCGTCAGGCTGAACTCGGCGAAGACCGGCGGGGCCGCGTGTGCGTCATCGAGCCGTAACACCCGAAAAGCGTGGATCGTGTACTGGTCGGGAACGGGTGACCAGTCGAAGCGCGGTCCTTGATAGCCGATGGCATCCTGCCAGAATTTCTCCTCGAATTGGAAAAACTCACCGGCGGGCCAATCGCGCGGGTCGATGTCGACCGCGGGCATCACGCTGACCGTATGATACCCCCGGCGTCGAAAGTAGGCTGTTAGCGGCACGAGATTGCTGTCGAGCAGCCGTTCGTAGCATATGGGATTGTCGCAGTCCACTCCGGATTGAAAAGTCGCATGGGCAAGCCATGAGCCGCCGCCCTTGACAGGAGACGTCACGAAGTGGCTGGCGACGTGGATACCCGCGTCTCGGAGCCTCTCATCGTATTGCTTCAAGAACGGCTCGAACCGCTTGCGGTAGTCCAGATTGCGCCAGAGCGTTCTCCCATACGACTCGAGGAAGAAGACATAGACGTCGGCACCTTTAAGCTTAGCGAGATCTGTCGGGTAGCCAAGCGCCTTCGACCGTGCCCGCTCCAGCTCGTCATCGATCGTGCCACGATTGTTGTAAAAGCTATAGGCCTCGGCGAGCCCCGAGCTCATACCCAGCAACTGCGACTCCCGCGCACCATCGAAAACAACGGCGGCGGACACCGCGACGAGCACGAACGCGATCGAACACCTCCATCCGGCGAGAGGCCGAGACGCGAGGCTCAAGAGGCGAACCGAGAGCCAAGACCCGAGCGCCAAAAGCGCGACGATGGCGACCAGCGCGGCGCCAGCCCGCCAGGCATCGAGGCTATCGAAGAGGAGGTCGTAAAGGTTGGGCAGAAGCCATAGATCGTGTTTTACACGCAGCGGGCGCCCGAAGAATCTAGGGAACACCTCGCACGCGAATCGATAGACGACAGCGCTCATGAGCGCCGCTCCCAGAACATGCATCACCAACAAGCGGCCGCGCGCTGCGAGCAGCTTCGCTGCGGCAGCGAGCCCGACGAGCGCAACCACATCGACGCTCGGCCGTAGCACCGACCACGGCTCGGAAAACCTGACTGAAAGAGGCACGCTCAGGAGCAAGAACGCTGCGACGGATGCCGCTAGTCTCATGTCGCCGACGCACGAAGCTGATAGTAATGGTAGGAAAAACTTCCTTCGGCATACAGACGTTCGAGGAAGGATCCCCCCCAATAGGCCGAGATGACGTTGGCCCAGCGCTTCGTGGGAGCGATGCGGCGCAGGCCGCCCAACGCCAACGTTTTCAAAGGAAGCGACCGACTCCGCCCCATCGACACCCGTGGGGTCAGATCGATTTTCTGCTCGAGCGCGAGCCCGGCGCACTCGAAAGCACTCTCGAACTCGGAGTCACGATAAATCCGTTCCAGCCGGAAGCCCTCGAGGTAAGGTGCCTCGAATCGAGACTCCTTTCTTCCGACGCGCACATCCTCGACGACGAAGAGCCGCCCTCCTGGAGTTAAATGCCGTGCCAGGTTGGAGACCGCGGAGTGCAGATCCGACGCGAAGACGAGACTCTCGATGCAAATCATCGCGTCGTAGATATCTGGAAGCGGATCTTCGTAGCTCCCGGTGAAAAATTTCAGATTCGGTGTTCCTCGATGGATTCGCTCTGCCGCATCTTTCTGAAAAGCGCTTATGGTCAGACCATGCGCCTCGCCAACCGGCCGTAGCTCAGCTAGCGGCACTCCGAATCCGCATCCGACATCGAGCAATTTGTCGATGGTGAAGGCCGACATCCGCCGGCCGAGCCACTGCGTCAGCGATGGCGTGGCGGCAAACGCTTTGTGCATCGTGAGCGCTCGCCGCCATAGCACGAACCGCGACAGATCGTCGTAGTACTCCGCAAGTCCGCGCGTGTCATCCATGGCGTAGCAAAAAAATGAACTCCCCGGCAAAACGTAGAGGCCGAAGTCCTCGCCGCAACCGTGTAAAGGACGGGCTCAGACCAAGCCGGCGCATCGCGCGTTCGCGCCACATCAGGGGCCATTGGTCCGGCAATATCCGCTCGACGGTCAAGCCGCAGCGCTCGAAGAGTCGACACCAATCGTCCTTGCCAGAGGCCCCTTGATGGCCCACTGCGTTTCGCAGCTTCAGACCTTCCATGAGGATTCTCCAGGTAAGTGTGTCGGCGTTTCTCACGAGGAAGCAAAACCGCGCCGACGGTTTCGCAACGCGAATCTGCTCCAAAATCGCGCGTTCGGGATCTGGTATACGCTCGAGCGTTCCGATGCACGTCACATAATCGAAGCTTTGGTCGGGAAAGGGCAGCTTGGTCGCGTCCGCCTCCCGAATATCAGCCTCCGGGACGAGCTTCATTCCAAGCTCGACGGCGACGGGCGACAGATCGACTCCCGCCAGCACTAGATGGTAGGCAGCCGCTTCGCGCAAGAGATGACCCGGGCCACACCCAACATCGAGGAGCCGCTCAGAAGGGCGCGGTTCCAGGATGTTGACGAGCACGCGGTAAGCTTCGGTCGGACGCAAATACGAAAGGCCTTGGCGTCGATAGGTCTCGTCGAACCATTCGCGGACGTCACGCGCGTCGACCGTTCTCTCCAACATCGTCACAGGTACCGCCTTGTCGCCGCCTGATATTCTTGATACGCGGAGCCGTACCGGACGCTCAAATGACTTTCCTCCAGCAGGACACGCCCATGCATGTGAGCGTAGTAAACGGGGACGCCGAGCAGAAGGCCCCAGCTGGGATAGACCAGAACGAGCCCGGCGAAAAAAGCGAACATTCCCACCAGACCGGGGTTTCGGCTTTGAGAGAAAAGTCGATGCTGCCGCAGCTCGGACGGTCGTACCGAGCAAAACAGCCGAGCATTCGAGCCGCGCATCATGACGACAGAGCTGAAGGTGAGCGCCCGCCCACCAACGACGAGAACAAGGCCTAGCGAGCGGACGATTTCGTTGTCGAGAAAGCCAATAGGTTCCAGATTGCCGCGCAGCTCCGGAGCAACGATCAGGCCGATGGGGACCAGGAAGATGGTGACGCACAGCGCCCACGGGAGGCCGAACCGCACGAGCTTGATAGCGAGAGGGAGCTCTCGCGATCGGTCGAGACGCGTTAGCACTTCGCCGTCTGGCGACTTCAATACAGAAAGGGTCGATCCGATGCTGGGCACCGGATAGGCGACCAGCTCGATGAGAAGCGACGCATAAGCAAGCAACACGATGATGTCGGTCATGTGAGCTCCGGAGCGCGCGCCTCTTTGTGCAGCAAGAAGCGTAGGTCGTCGCTGAACGAGAGCAGAAGCAAACCAAGCGCTGCCGCGACCAGGGCCGTCTTGGCGGAGCTCGAGACGCCGGGCAGGCTCACGCTCCAGAGCGCCACAAACGTGAAAGCGCAGACAAGCCGACCACGCCGATTGTCGCCGTCCTTGGGTTTGGGATCGGCGAACGGAAGCCCAAGGAAGCTCGAAAGGAGGACGCTCACGTATTTGAGTCCTGGCATCACGAGCACCCATACAGGCAAACCTTGCGACACGGCATGATACGCGAGAATCAGCACCGTAAGTTGATCGGCCTCCATGTCGTAGATCGCGCCTTGTGGCGTTGGCCCGAATCGACGAGCGAGCCATCCGTCTACGAGATCGAGCGCGAGAATGAGCGCGAGCAAGCCAGCTGACGCCGCCCCCGGATTGATGAATAACAGCCAGGCGACGGCGGCGGCGAGCCGGACTGTGGTCACAAGATCGGCCGGGCCGTGAAGACCGCCGCCGAGCGTCACGAGGCGCCCGAAAGCGACACCACACCAGAGCGTGATCAGCGCGACCGAGACCACGTCGTCGGTCGCGACAGCAGCAAGAGAGACCAGCAGCGCGCCACCGCCGACGGACTGAGCTAGAAGCCAGCGCGGATAGGATCTGGAACTAAGGCGATTTACCCGCATGCTGCGCATGCTAATGCAAACGGATGTCAAGCCATAACGCTCTCTTCGACGAGGTCAAACGCTTGTGTTGAAGGCGTCGGGCTTACGGAAGTGGTGCGGAATTTAATCGCTAAAAATGAAGACCATCGCTATCGGCTATTAGGAAATAGAAGCTCGGTTGAAGCGGAGCAACCGCGACATATCCTCGCCGCTAACCCGTTGGGCAGGGACTTACGCTTCGCGTAAGTCCCTGCCTCACGAGCTATAAGAATCCGGCTTTTCCGCGAAAGCTGGGCATCCGACTTGCAATATGTCGGACGCATGTTTAGTGTGCAAGCGAATGATAAGCTTGCTATTCCTCGCTTTCGTTACAACCCTGCCTCTCGTGAAGCCGTCGGTCGCATCGAAGACGTCCGAGACTGCGGAGTTTCACATCGAGGCGTCCCATTTTCAATTCGAGCCCAACCGCATAGAGGTGAGGGAAGGACAACGTGTGCGACTCGTGTTGCACTCTCTTGACGGAGTGCACGGTTTCGCGATTCCGGAGTTCGGCGTTTCCCTGCGAATCCCCGAGGGCGGTGTTCCGGTCGAGATCGAGTTCATCGCCGACAATGCTGGAGTCTTCCCGTTCGGCTGCTCCGAATATTGCGGCGTTGGACACGCTGACATGACTGGTGAAATCGTCGTGCTTGGAGCGTCTCGAGCCGACGAAACGAGCTCCACTTCGGAGCTCGTTGAAGAGGCAGATTTCAACATCATCAACATTCCCACCACGCTGCAGATGGGTCGTCACCGGTTCGCATTCCGAGTCACGCACCGTTTCGCTCGGCCGTTGGGCCAAGGCAGTTTTGTTCAATTGCTCGAGGACTTTCTGGGACTGGACGGAGGCGCCCAGATTGGACTCGAGCTCCGCTACGGGCTGTTCCGAAATACTCAAATCGGCGTCTACCGCACTAGCGACCGTACGATCCAGTTCTTTGGGCGGCAGCGCTTGCTGGAGCAAGGGACCGACGGTCCGATCGGGCTTGATCTCTCCCTCGGGATCGAGGGGAAGGACAACTTCCAGGAAGACTATTCCCCGCAACTCGGAGTCGTCCTGTCGCGGCGGCTGGGGTCGCGCTTCGCGCTGTATGCATCGCCGAGCTTCGTTGGCAACACGGACTTGTTGAGCCCGGACTCGAGCGACGAAGAGGACGACTACACCGTGGTACTCGGTCTCGGCGCACGTGTGCTCATCACCGACACGGTCACCATCGTCGCGGAGCTATCACCTCGAATGGCAGGTTTCGACGGACGGCTCGGGGACAAGAGCAACAAATTTCACGCCTCCTTCGGCGTCGAAAAACTTCTCAGAGGACACGTCTTTCAGCTAAACTTCTCTAACGAGATCGGCACGACGCCTGCCCAAATCGCGAGAGGGCAACAGGGCCCGGAGGATTGGTTCCTCGGCTTCAACATCTCTCGAAAATTCTAATTCAACTACTCGCGAAAGGAAACAGCCATGATAGATTCAAAGAAGCTCACGCGCCGAGACTTCACTGTCTCCTCGGTGTTGGCTCTCCTGAGCGGCGTCGCAATCACAATCACAGGATGCGGTGATTCTAACGATACGCCCACGACGCCGACGCCAACGCCAACGCCAACTGCCATGGACACGGACGTTACGGGAACGGTCGGCACGAATCATGGTCACACCGCGGTCATCACAGCCGCCCAGCTGACGTCCAACGCCACCGTGATGCTCGACATCATGGGAACTTCCATCCATAGTCACACCGTGGAGATCACCGTTGTAGACCTCGGTCAGATCGTGGCCGGCACGCGTGTTACCAAGACATCGAGCACCGATGACGGGCACAGTCACACCGTCACATTCAACTGATTGCGGGGGCGTCGCCGAGGAAATCGACTCGAGTCCCACGAACTGCGCCGGTGACAAGAGGATTCCGTCTCTTCGATCCCGTAATGTGCCAAAACTAACCGGCGCGAAGCAGAGTGGCGTTGGGTGACGTTTTCTAAGAGCAAGAGTGGCGCCAGTGCTCCGAGCGGCTAGAATGCGATATTTCGTGCTTTTCGTCATCGACCTCAAGATCCGTCGCGTCGAGATCGCGGGCATCGTCCTCAGCCCTACGTTGGTAGACCGGACCGCATGGCTGATGATTTCGGGCGGAAATCGATATCCGTAGTAGCTCGGCGACTCGCTGTTCATTGGCCCATTCTGTCAGTCACCAGCTCAATTTGACAGTAACCCTGGCGTGGCCTCCGCGTTGGGGATCGACACGCGTCGCGCCCCGAAGAGTCGCTCGAGGCTCTCGAGAAACTCGTGGCTGCCCGTCCGAGCTACGCGTCGGCGGTGATGGAGCTCTGGATCGCCTACTATGAAAGGGGCGAGCTCGAGGAATCGCGGGGCTGGCTGGCATCTCTGGCTGTTGCGTGTCTCCGACGAATCTACGGTCGCAGTGACTGACGGTCAGATGGAAGACAGGAGTCCAAGCTGGTCACCCGATAACAGGCCTCGGATAGACACGATTCTGTAGCCAGACCCCTCCGCTCGGTTGATTCCCACAGCCCGGGCCCGTAGACTCCTGTGTTAGTAATTAAGGATGCTCATGGCCCTCACATCCGGAACCCGCCTAGGCTCATACGAGATCCTCTCACCCATTGGCAAGGGGGGCATGGGAGAGGTCTATAGAGCCAACGACACTCGGCTTGACCGGACCGTCGCCATCAAGGTCGTCCCCGAGCACCTCGCCAAAAGCCCCGAACGCAAGCAGCGCTTCGAGCGCGAGGCCAAGGCGATCTCCCGGCTCAACCATCCGCACATTTGCACCCTTTATGACGTGGGCGAGCAAGACGGTGTGGATTACCTCGTCATGGAGTACATCGAAGGGGAGACGCTGGCGGAGAGGCTGAAGAAAGGAGCGCTGCCGCTCGACAAGGCCTTGGAATACGGGATTCAAATCGCCGACGGCCTGGACACGGCGCATCGCGCGGGAATCGTTCATCGGGATCTGAAACCCGGCAACGTGATGCTGACAACGCCGGGTGTGAAGTTGTTGGACTTTGGTCTGGCCAAAGCGCTCGCGGTCGACAGCGGAACGAACTTTTCCGAATCGCCTACCATGACTTCCGAGGGGACTCGCGCTGGCGTTGTCCTCGGCACGCCCTCGTATATGTCGCCCGAGCAGGCGCGCGGAGAGGGCGTCGACCCACGCGCGGATATTTGGTCGTTCGGATGTGTCGTCTACGAGATGCTCACCGGTCAGGCTGCCTTTACGAAGAACACCGTTTCCGAGACCCTCGCGAGTGTGCTGACCGGAGAACCCGATTGGGCGGCGCTGGCCCCAACAGCGCCGCCCGCGCTTCGGATCATGCTTCGTCGTTGCATGGAAAAGGACGTCAATCGACGACTGCCCCACATCGGCGCGGCGCGGATCGAGCTTGCCGATGCGACCGAGCTGAAGAAGCGCGCGCCAGCGTCAACGCGCTGGTGGCGTCCGCTCCTCGCCGGAGTCGCCGTCCTTGCCGTTGTGCTCGGCATCGTGTGGCTCTCAAAGGATAGACTCGGGCCTTCCGAAACCAATCCGAGTGTTTCTCGCGCCTCCGTTGATCCATCACCCGGCGAATCGTGGGTCATCGGTCCGCACGATCCGGATATCGCCATTTCACCAGACGGGTTGCAGATCGCCTACATCGCGCGACGTGACGCGGGAATCCAACTGGTGGTGCGACGGTTGGACGAGTTCGAGAGCAAAGCTCTCGGCGGCTTCGGTGGATTCATTCGCCAACCCTTCTTCTCTCCCGAAGGAGAATGGATCGGATTCGTGGCAGGCAATGTTATAAAGAAAGTGGCGGTCGACGGGAGCGCCGCGGTGACGGTCTGTGTTTTGCCGCGCTACTTGAGCGGCGCGACCTGGGCTCCCGACGGCACCATCATCTTCGGCACTCTCAATGGGGGCTTGTTCCGCGTGCCGTCCGCGGGCGGCGAGCCGGAGCAGCTAACGAACCCCGCCGGAAGTGCGCATCGATGGCCCACCATGCTTCCGGGCGGCGATGCGGTGCTTTTCGCCTCGGTCTTGGGCGCCGGTTCGGACGTCCGAGTGCGCTCGCTTACTAGCGGCGAAGAGAAGGTAGTCGTGGAGGGGGCAACCTTTCCCCTTTACGCCGGAACCGGTCATCTCCTGTACGTGGCGGCCGGTGTGCTCTGGGGGGTCGCCTTCGATGTCGAGCGGCTAGAAGTCGTCGGCGATGCGGTTCCGGTGGTGGACGGTGTCATGATCAAAGGGCCTAGCGAAGATGGTTTAGGCGCGGCAGATATCGGAATCGCAAGTAACGGCACGCTCTTGTACCGGCCGAGCGGAGCAAAAGAGAGTGGCGAAATTCGCGCGCCCACGCTTGTTTGGGTGGATCGCGACGGAACCGAGGAATCGCTGAATCTGGAGCCGCGGGAGTACGGTCGCCTGCGGCTCACGGGCGATGGGACGCAGATCGCGGTCGAAGTCGACGACGCCGATACGGGACAGAGTAATGTCTGGGTCGGTAGGGTCGACGACGGCACGCCCCTATCGCAGCTTACCTTCGATCCCGCTCGGGACAGCTATCCGGTGTGGACGACGGACGGGCAGCACGTTATTTTCGGTTCGGAACGAGAAGGCGGCGGCGTGTTCTGGAAACGCGCCGACGGAGCAGGGTCGGTAGAGCGTCTCTTGCGTTTTGACGCCTATTGGCGGGGCCCGGTCTTCGTCACACAGGACGGCACCGGGCTCGTCTATGCGCGGATCAGGCGCGGCACCTCAACGGATACGGAGAGCACACACCGCGTGCTATCGCTGAGGGACGACCGCACAGACGAAGCGCTTGCATTGCACTCTCACTTTAACGCCTCTATCTCACCCGACGGACGTTGGGTGACGTATATCTCGGAGGAAACCGGAAATTTTGAGGTCTATGTTCAACCGTTTCCGAACCCTAGCGGTAGCAAGTGGAGGATTTCACCCAGCGGCGGTCGGGATCCCGTTTGGAGCCGGGACGGCCGCGAGCTCTTCTACCTCCGTGAAAACACCATGCTCGCGGTACGGGTCATCACCGAGCCGAGCTTCGCCACAGAGCCAGCGGTGGAGCTATTCGACGGGCCGTATGTCGACGCGAGTGGCCGCTACTACGATGTCGCGCCCGACGGCAGGTTCTTGATGATCAAGCCCGGTTGGCTGAGCGCCGGACGAGAAGCGCCACTCCGCATCGTCTTCAACTGGTTCGAAGAACTCAAACGCCTCGTGCCGACCGACAAATAGACGCCTGTCCCTCGTCAATACTCGTCGGCCTGTGAAATCAAGGACTTACATCCCGCTTGAGTTCCGGGCCTAAGAAGGCGAAACTTCGCCCCCGTGCTCCGTGTACTCATTTTCGTCGTCTCTCTCGGCGCCCGTGTGTTGCGGGCGAGGTGTCGGCGCCGGGCCGACCTTGTGATCGAAAACCTCGCTCTGCGGCAGCAAGTGACGGCGCTGAAGAAAGAGCGCCCGCGCCCACCGCTCGAAGACGTCGATCGAGCCTTCTGGGTGGCGCTTCGCGAATCGTGGCCAGCGTGGGCCAGTCGTCTAGTCATCGTCAAAGCCGGCACGGTGGCCGAGTGGAATCGGGCCCGATTGCGGCGATACTGGGCGAGGATTTCCCAACGTCGGCATCCGGGACGACCTCGCGTCGACGCCGAGATTCGTCGACTCATCCGGCTCATGGCGCAAGACGGCTGGGGTGCTCCTCGTATCCACGCCGAGCTAACGAAGCTCGGCTTCATCATCTCAGAGAAGACCGTGTCGCGATACATGCCGCGGCTGCCAGCTGAGCCCGACCAAGTGAAGCGTTGGGTCGCGTTCTTGCGAAACCACAAGGACGACATCGCAGCGATGGATCTGTTCGCTGTGCCGACAGCGTCGCTTCGGCTGCTGTACGGCTTCTTCGTCATCGAGCACGGCCGGCGTCACATCGTTCACTTCAACTTCAATGCCACGTCGGCGTGGGTGATGCAGCCAACTGCGTGAGGCGTTTCTGTACGACACCGCGCCGAGATACCTGGTCTTCGACCGCGATTCTATATTCAGCCCTGCGGTGGTCAAGTTCATAAGGGCCATGGGCACAAAGCCTGTTCGCATCTCCTATCGCAGCCCCTGGCAAAACGGAACCGCCGAGCGCTGGATAGGAAATTGCCGGCGCGAGCTTCTCGAGCACGTCGTTGTCCTCGGCGAGCGGCATCTCGTCCGGCTCGTGAGGACATATATCAGCTACTATCACCAGGATCGTTGCCACTTGGGGCTCGGTAAAGACACGCCGGACGAGAGACCGATCACGCCACGTCCGTCACCCGCGGCGAAGGTCGTCGCACTCCCGCGCGTCGGTGGACTGCATCATCGGTACGAATGGCGCGAGGCTGCGTGAGGGCGCTTTCGATCCGGTAAAGTCGCCAGCCCAGACTGCGTGAGGTCTGCGTCGTTTCCGTTCTGAAACCGCCTACTCCTAACTCGGGGCGACGTTCTGCGAGCGATGGAGCCCGCCGTACTCGTCATCGCCGTGCGGTGTTGGTCCAACCGCCAGCGCGGATCAATAAAGATGATGGACACGATACAGCGGGGAAAATTTCCGTTTTCTTTTATAGTGTCTAGACCGTCCACCCCAACCCGACGCGCCTACTCGGCACGATTTGGTTGATGGCCTAACGATCCACGAACGTGTAGTTCACGGGGAGGCACTCATTGACCAGAGGATTGATGAACTGGCCTCGGAACGTGTTCAACAACATTGAGACACCCGCGAGCTGCATTTAGTGAGCCTCGATTAGCGTCGGGAGACTTGTGACGTCGGTGCGGTCCAGGTCGGCTTCGATCGAGATCTCGCTGCGTGAAGCAGAAAAAGGGGGTACCCCGAGGTAAGGACCACGCCGCGAGAGTGGCTCCAGCGGCATCCTGGAGCGTCGTTTTCTTGCGAACGAAGCGTTCGGGAAGAGCCCGATGAGCTTCAAGAAGGATCTGGCGCCGAGCGGTGGTGAGCTGTTCGGCGCGACCATAGTGAACGTCGGCCGGTGTCATGAGCCCGATTCCAGAGTGCCTGTGGTAGAAATTGTAGTGGTCGAAGAAACCGCAGCAGAACAGCCGGCTGTCTTGGATGGAACCAAAAACGGCTGGGGAACTGAGGGCAATACTTTAGCGTCTTGAACGGGGACTCGGAGTAGGGACCCTATAACCCTATAACCCTATAGCCCATTGCTTTTCCGTTGGCCGCGCACAAAGCTAAAGCTGTTGATGGAGCGCTGCGGTACGATTTCGAACGCGAATTTCAGTGCAAAGAGTGTAGGACGCATGAGGTGGTGGGTTTCGGGCGAAGGTGAGTTGAGAATAGTGCTAGAGCGCTGGTGTCAAATAGACCGGTGGCGCTGGGCTGCGCTGGGCGTGAGGTTACGCTAGCGGTTCAGAGAGGTGCTTCGGTCGTGTCTCTGAAAAGGGGAG
>SMYC01000330.1 GCA_004356105.1 Acidobacteriota bacterium
CGTCACGCGGCCAAGCGCCCAGGCAGCCTGTTCGCGCACATCGGCTTCTTCGTCCTTGAGCGCGTCTCCAAGCGCATCGACCGCGCGCGCATCGGCGATCTTGCCGAGCGCCCACGCCGCTTGTTCACGGACATCAGACTTCTTGTCACCGAGGGCTCGGATAAGAGCGGGCACCGCGGCGCGGTCCGCAATACGTCCGAGCGCCCACGCAGCTTGCTCGCGGACGTCCGCGTCCGCATCGGAAAGTGCCTGTTCGAGCCCGCCGCGTCCGCGGGAAGATTCGATTCTCCCGAGCGCCCACGCCGATTGCTCGCGCACATCAGGGCTTCCGTCACCGAGCGCTTTGACGAGCGCATCGACCGCGCTCTCGTCCTCAATCCGGCCGAGGGCCCACGCCGTTTGCTCGCGCACGTCGTCGCTCGAGTCTCCCATCGCAGCGATGAGCGCCGGGAGAGCACCCTTGTCCTCGATCTTGCCGAGCGCCCAGCTCACTTGTTCCCGTACGCGCGCTTCGTCGTCCGAAAGGGCCTTCGAGAGTGCGGGGACCGCCGAGCGTACGTCGAGCTTCCCGAGCGCCCAAGCAGCTTGCTCGCGGACTCGGGCACTCGTGTCCTGTAGTGCGGCAGCCAAAGGCGAGACGGCGCTTTCGTCCTCCAGCCGGCCGAGGGCCCACGCGGCCTGCTCTCGGACGCGATCGTGGCTGTCTTTCTCGAGCGCGTCGACGAGCGGAGCAAGAGCGTCCGGATGCTCGATCCGTCCCAGCGCCCATGCGGCTTGTTCGCGTACCGCGGGCATGGCATCGCTAAAGAGCGCCGCGAGCGGCGCCACAGCGCGCTCGTTCTCGAGCCTTCCGAGAGCAAAAGCAGCGTTTTTGCGCGCAGCCCAAGAGATTCCGTCTAGCGCAAGCACGAGCGGGTCGAAGCTGCGATTTCCGATATCGGCCAATGCGCGCGCCGCCTGGCGGCCTGGGCTCGTTTCCCAGCGGCCGGCGCTGTTGTGCCATCCGCGGTGATCGCAATCGATGTCTTCTACGGCACTCGCATCGGACAAGAGCTCGACGAGCGCTGTCACCGCACCCTTCGCCCGAAAGCCGAGTCGTCCGATCCGGCAAGCGGCCTCGGCGCGCGCGGCCGCGTCCTCCGAGCTCAACGCCTGCATGAGAGACTCGAGGCTGTCCCCGGCCTGCGCCGAAGAACCCATGAGCAAAACCACAAATCCAACAAGAATGTTCACGGTTCACCTCCAAGTTGTTTATTGCTAAAAAACTAGCACGTCAATGCTAAATTTTTAGCGCAACGCGAGCTCCGTGTCAACTAAGAGCTCAAGAGGTTCTGCATCAAAGCCGCGACGGCAAAGCCTAGATAGTTCCCCACCGCATAGCCGAAAAGGCCGACCGCAACACCGGGGAGAAGACGATCGCCATACCCGCGCGCGCTGGCCATCGCCATCGCGGAAGCCGCACCGCCGATATTGGCTTGAGACGCGATCGCCAGGGTCCCTAAGTCCATTTTGAACAGGCGCCCGAAGCCGAATAGCACGACCCCGTGACAAGCGACCGTGATGCAGGCGAAGTAGAAAACGGCCGGGCCAACCCGCACGATGTTCGCGACGACCGACTGTGCGCCGTTGCTCGCAAGAAACAGCAGCACGAGATAGTTCCCGAGCACCGCCGCTCCCGCGAGGCGCTTGATGGCCGGCACTTGCGCCGCCACGAGCGACAGCGTCGTAAGCCAGAGCACTTCGGGCAAGAAAGGCATGACGCGCGCGAGCGCTCCAGCACCCCACACAGTTCCCGCCGCGATCGCAACGAGCGCAGCAGCATCGGCCAGAAGCAGCGGGCGGCCACTCGAGTAGAGCAAGCGCTCGAGAGTCATTGGCTTGTCCGAAACTTCAGCGCTTGGAGCGGCCGCCTCCGAGCCACCCCGTTTTCCCAAGAGAACGGGTACAGCGAGGCAGGCCGCCATCCAAAAGGCGGTAAGGATGACGTCGGCCGCTATCGCCGCCGTGAACAAGTTGCTCGAGGTGCCGAAGGCTTGTCCGAGCGCGGCGAAGTTCATACCGCCGCCGGTATAGGTGCCCGTGAACTGTCCGGTGAGCTTCCAAGTCTCGTCACCGATTGCGTCTTGTAGCATCAAGCCTGCAACAATGGCACCCGTCGCGGTCCCCACCGCGCCCAACCCGAAAGCCGCAAGCATGCTCGGCCCTGCTTGCACCATAGTTCGCAGATCGACGCTCAGCAGGATCAGGACGATGCCGACGCTGACACCCGTGCTATGAAGAAATTCGTAGACGGAAGACATCCCGGGAATGATTCCCGCATTCGACAACACCATTCCCAACAGAATCCCGACGAGCGCGGCGCCGAGCGAACGGAAGAGCGGAAACCGTGCCTCGAGCTTCAACGAGACTACAACGACGGCGGCGAGGAGGACGAGAACAGCGAGAGGGTCGCTTACCATCGGGAGACTGTATCACTCAGCATTCGGCAGTCAGCATTCAGGATCTCGTTCTTGACTTGATCGCCTCGACTCCTTGGGTTAGCTCGGGGAGCGATATAACGGTGACCAATATATGGGTAGTCCTCGAGGGTTAGTTACGCCGGCAGGCGTTGTCTGGCCGCTTCCTCTCTCAGGCAGAGCCTGGTCCAACAACTTTGTCGCTGGAGCCGTTCGGGAGGGCGACCGCCGCTACGCGGAGTACCGCTTGGCGACCCCGGATCTGTTCGAGACGATGGGCATTCCGATCCTCCACGGCAACACGTTCTCCGACAGCCTGCCCCGTCACGTGGTGCTCGTGAGCCGCAATCTCGCCGAGCACGCTTGGCCGAGCAGCTTCCCTATCGGCCAATCCATCCAAGCCAATCCATGGGGTGGTGGCCTCGAAACGTTCGAAGTCGCGGGCGTAGTGGACGACGTGCGCTCCGCCGACTTGGGACGCCTTCCGCGCGAGACGATCTATTTCGATGCACGCGGCTGGTCCTGGACCGACTGGGAGGTCGACTTCGTCGTGCGTGTGGAAGGCCAGCCGGATCTCGCGGTAGCGCCCATCCGGAAAGAGCTCGCCGCAATGGACGCTTCCATCCCCATGGCACGCGTGCGCACCATGAGCGCCTATGTCAAGGAGCACCCCGTCGCGAACCGCTTTGCACTCACGCTCACCGGCACCGCCCACGGGGCGTGCCTCTCGCCCGCCCGGCGTGCCACCAAGCTAGACCCAATGGCAGTCCTACGTTCTGAGTAGCGGTCACCGCACGTTGGTGCGCGCTTTGCGCGCGTTCAATCTGCTGGGCGATCCGGCGCTTCGGCTGCGATAGTTCGGCCCGCATTGCGATAAGCGTAATGCGTGTTCAGCCGGCCGAGTAGATAATCTCCGTATCGGATAGCGTCATATTTCGGTGGCCGCTCCTCGCTCTCGCAAGTCGAAAGACACGCGATCTCGACGTCCATGTTGGGGTCGAAGAAAAAAGGCACCGAGTAGCGGTGGCCCCCACGAACGTTTAGCACGCGATGCTCGGTCGAGACGTAGCGATCGTTCGTCCACCGCGCCATGACGTCTCCGATATTGACGACGAAGGCGCCCGGTATCGGCGTCGCCGCAATCCAGTCTCCGGAACGGTGTCGGACGTGCAGCCCGCCGGAATCGTCTTGGGCGAGCAGCGTAATCGCGCCGTAATCCGTATGCGGAGCAGAGCCGAACTGATTCTCCGCCGAAGTTTCAGGTTGCGGCGGGTAGTGGAGCAACCTGAGAAACGTCGTCGGCTCGCGGAAGCTCCGCTCGAAGTAATCCTCCTCGAGCTCGAGTGCTATGGCGAAGCGGGAGAGCAAGCTCCGCCCGACTTTCTCCATCGCCGACACGTAAGCGAGCATCGTGTCCCGAAAGCCGGTGAGCTCGGGCCACTGATTCGGTCCTTGTAACGGACGCTCCGCGAGCAGGTCCGGGTGGTCGGGCGGAAGCTCGTGCATCATCACGAGAGACTCGCTCAAGTTCGGCGCGAGCTCTTCGTTGAGCCGGTAACTAGAGGCGCCAATATAGCCGCGGTGGAAGGCGTTGATGGAGAGCGCGTTCTTTCTCTCCAGAGGCTCGGCGTGAAAGCGCACCGACTGCGCGAAGACGTGCCGGAGAAGCTCCGTCGGAACGCCGTGATTCGTGAGATAGAAAAAGCCGATCTGCTCGCAGGCCACGTTCAGAGCGCGGGCAACGTCCTCCGGGTCGCGGGACATGTCGAGGATCGGCAGCCGGTCTTTCGGCATCTCGATGGCCGAACGTGTCATCGACCGCATATTAGCATTGCCTGTGGTACGCTCCCGGCCATGCTTCGGGGCATCCTCTTCGCCGTTCTCGTTACGAGTTTTTCCGCGGCCGCTACGGGCCAAAGTCACAAAGTTATTTTCGACACCGACTTTATTTTGCCGCCGGGCGATGACGGCCTCGCGCTTCTACTCGCGCTCCAATCTCCGGAGCTCGAGATCCTCGCCATCACGACCGTCGCCGGCAACGCGAGCGTCGAGCGCGCGACCGCGGAGGTCTTGTGGCTTCTCGAGGCCGTCGGCCGCACGGAGATTCCCGTTTATCAAGGTGCCGATATGCCTTGGGTCCACGAGCGAAGCGACTTTGCCGTCGACCATCATGGGAAGTGGTACTCGAACGACGCGCCTCCCCCACCGCCTGGCGGCCATGCGCAGAAGAAAGTCGAAAAAGAGACGGCCGTCGAGCTCCTCGTCCGTTCGGTCCTGGCAAGTCCGAACGAAATCACCATCGTCGCAATTGGGCCGATGACGAACATCGCCACCGCCATCCGGCAAAACGCCGCCTTCTCCGAGAGCGTCCGCGAGCTCGTCATCATGGGAGGCGCGGTCGCCTCGCTCCAAGACGGCGCCGGGAACATCACGCCGAACGCCGAGTTCAATTTCTGGGTCGACCCCGAAGCGGCTCGCGTCGCGCTGCGCTCCGGTATCCCTATCATGCTCTCTCCGCTCAACGTCTCGCGCAAAACCGCTTTGAGCAAGGAGTGGTACGAGAAAATGGTTGCTTCGGACACGGCCATAACAAGGCTCCTGAGGACAACGATGGGGCCGCGGTTCGAGCGCGATCCGGATCGCGTCTGGTTCATGTACGACCAAGTGGCCGTGGGAAGTTTGATCGACCCGACGCTCGTTGTGACCGAAGAGCTCTTCGTCGATGTCGACGACAACCGCGGCGTGAGCTATGGGACCTCCGTCGGCGGCACCGAGATTTGGCCAGGCGCCGAAGGCGCCAAAAAAATGAAAGTTCAGCATGACCTCGACTGGCGCCGTTTCATAGAGATGTTCGTCGAAAGAATGAACGCGCCCGTCAGGGCTCGAACCCGCTAATCCTTTCGGTGAAGTCGAGGCAACCGTTGACGCAAAAACTCCGCATCCACTTACAGAGCAACCCGAAGGCGCCCGAGCTCTTCCGCATGACCCGGGAGCGCTATCGCGCCGCGGCCAAGCGTCAGCCCGAGATCGCGCGCCGCGTGACGTGCACGATCGCGACCGACAAGAACGGCTTCTACCGCGCGATGCCAAGAGCCGAGGTCCTCGTCGGCTGGGGTTTTCCGCGCAAGGCTCTCGACGTAACCGCGCCCAACTTGAAGTGGATCCACATTATCGGCGCTGGGATCGATCACTTTCTGCCCCTCGATTGGCTCCCCAAAAAAGTGAAGCTCGTGAACAACAAGGGCGTCCACGTGCCGAAGGTCAGCGAATATGTCGTGATGAGCTTGCTGATGCTCGCAAACGCCGTGCCGTCGCTAGTGAGCCAACAACAAAAACGCCAATGGCGAGAGATCTACAGCACGACGATTCGGGGTAAAACGCTTCTCGTCATCGGTACCGGCCACATGGGAGGCGCGGCCGCCCGTAAGGGTAAAGAGCTCGGCTTACACGTTCTCGGCGTCCGCCGAACGCCGAGGCCGCACCGCTACATCGACGAGATGTACGCACCTTCCGACCTTCTTCAGATCCTCCCCCGCGCCGACTTCGTCATCGTCACGGCGCCGCTGACATCACAGACGCGAGGTCTTCTTGGAAAACGTGAGCTAGACGCGATGAAGCCGGAAGCCTCGCTCGTCAATCTCGGGCGCGCGGAGGTCGTCGACTACGACGTGCTGCGGAGTAAGTTGAAACGAGGCCACCTGAAGGGCGCCGTCCTAGACGTCTTCGACTCGGAGCCTCTTCCGGCAAGCTCCCCGCTCTGGAAAACGCCTAACCTCATCATCACGCCGCACGTGGCTTCGGACGACGCGGAGACCTACATGCCGCTCACGCTCGATCTCGTGCTCGAGAACGCGGGACGCTATCTCGACAAGCGGCGTCTGAAGAACCTCGTGGTCCCAAGCCGCGAATACTAGTTGTTCCCCATCGCCATCCCAATGATGACGGTCTCCGGGCTTCACCCGGGCCTCACCATCGGCGCCGTCCTGGGTGGGGCGATTTTCGGCGATCACGGTTCACCCATCTCCGACAGCACCATCATTTCATCCATGGCCGCGGCTACCGACCACATCGACCACGTGCGCACCCAGCTCCCCTACGCGTTGAGCGTCGCCGCCATCTGCCTCGTTCTCTACACCGGAAGTTCCAATAAGTACTAGCCTGGATTCCCATAGGACCCGTGGCACTAACGGCTTCTGACCGGCAGGTGCGTAAAGTCGCGGTTCGAGCGCCAATAAAGTTAGGATAGTTAAAGTCTTATTAACAGATACCACTATGTTATATTGAGATGGCGC
>SMYC01000331.1 GCA_004356105.1 Acidobacteriota bacterium
GACGACAGCGGAGACGCTCGCCGCCCTCCTGAAGGAGGAACCGCAGCTCGGCGGACCGCTCGGCGCGGTCGTTGCGCGATGCTTGAAAAAGGATCCAAGCGAGCGTTGGGACAGGACGGAGAGCTTGCTTGAAGCTTTGCGGGGGCTCGCGAGCAACGTTTCCGCGGAAGCTTCCATCGCGGTGCTGCCGTTCACACCGGGGCCCACGCCACAACGGATTCCAATCTCGTCCGAATGAAATTACTCTACCAGCTCGATTAACGCTTCGTGGCCGGGAGCCTTCGACAAAGGTTCGTCGCGTGTTAATAGTGGAGCCGACAGGGCTTCGGCAAGTGCGATATAGGCGCCATCGTACGCCGTGACGTTATGGCGCAGCTCCCAAATGCGCGGCAGCAAGACACCATGCGGATAACGCGTTATCTTCAAAGCTGAGAAATCATTGAGCGCCTCCTCGCCGCGCTCCTCGCTCAATTCCCGTGTAGCACAGAATCGACGAACCACTTGAGCGACCTCCAGATCGATGAGGTGCGGCGCGTGAAGAGTCTGTGCTGCCTCGGCGAGCCGAGCCTCCACTCGGGAGGCCGCTGGCGTACGCAAGACGACCTCGAGAACCACGGACGCATCGACAACGATCATCGGCGTTCTCGCTCTTCGCGGACGGCTTCGGCAACCGAGATCGAGAGGTTGACAGGGCTGCGTTTCCGGAGACGCTCCCGGAGCTCTTCCATCGTTGGGCGCTCCGCAACCTCCCCGATTTCCTTGAGCAAATAGTCGGAGAGAGTCATTCCCGCCAGCGCAGCGCGCGACTTCAGCTTCCTATGGAGGGCAGTGGGAACGTTTCGAATTTGGATCATCTTTGACATGTAGGTAGCATGCTTACATGTTATGCACATGTCAACGCCGAAGGCGCTGGCTTGTACCTCAGCGAATACTTCACAGTGTTTGTCGAGAGGCCAAACCCCGGACCATCTTGCCAACCGTCCCCCATCGTCCTAAGTCCTCGACGCGATGTCCCTCTCACCCGGCCACAAACCGACGGATAACTAAGATGCCCCTCGCATCCGGAACCGAGCTGCGCCAATACGAGATCGCCGAACCCATCGGTGCGGGCGCCATGGGTGAGGTCTATCTCGCTCGAGATCGAAAACTCGACCGGCAAGTCGCCGTCAAGAGCCTCCCTCCAGAGATGGCCGCAGACGCCGGACGCCTGCGCCGCTTCGAGCAGGAAGCCCGCGCCGCATCCGCGCTGAATCACCCCAACATCGTCACGATCCACGAGATCGGTGAGCACGGGGGCACGCCCTACATCGTGATGCAATATATCGAAGGCGAGACGCTCAGCACGATACTCTCGGCCGGTCCCCTCCCCACCGACAAGCTCGTCCGCTACGCAACGCAAATGGCCGAAGGCCTGACCAAGGCACACCAGGCCAAGATCGTTACCGGGATCTAAAGCCCGCAAACATGATCGTCAGCAAGGACGGATACATCAAAATTCTGGACTTCGGGTTGGCGAAGCTGTTCGCCCACGGCGCCGAAGACTCCGAAGCAGGAACCGTGACCCGAGATGGCACGACGTCGGGGACCATCCTCGGAACGGTCATCTAGATGGCGCCCGAGCAAGCCAAGGGGCTTGCCGTAGACTTTCGCGCAGACCATTTCTCGCTCGGCGTGATCGTTTACGAGATGGCGACGGGAAAACGCGCCTTCGGACGTGAGACGACGGCGGAAACGCTCGCCGCCCTCTGAAAGAGGACCCGCAGCTCGGCGGGCCGCTCGGCACGGTCGTTGCGCAATGCTTAAAAAAACGGCCGTGACGTGGCCATCAAAGTTCTCCCGGAAGCATTCTCGCAGGACCAACAACGCCTGGAGCGGTTCGAGCGCGAGGCGAAGCTTCTAGCTTCGCTGAACCATCCCGATATTGCGACAATTCACAGCTTCGAGAAGGCCGAGGACGTCGCTTTTTCTTGGTGGAGCTCGTCGCGAACAAGTAGTTCCCTTTTGAAAGGACGGCGCATATGGACCGACGCCAAGCCATCACGCAGCTCACCGCATTACTGTTGACCTCGTCGGCGAGGAATTCGACGCCGCTCGTCACTGAAGCCTCTCGCGGTCAAACCGGCGGCGGGCTCGAAAGAATCGGGCTTGCGCTTTACACGGTTCGGGAGCCCCTCGCTCAGAATTTCGAGGAAACACTGGCGCAAATCGCAGCCATCGGCTATCAGGAGGTGGAAGGAGCCTTCAATTGGCACGGTCGCGCTCCGGAGCACGTCCGTCGCACGCTGGAAGAGAATCAACTACGCGCGGTCTCACAGGTGCTCCTCCCAAAGCAGATCCAGGAAGAGTGGCCGAAATCACTAGAGGAGGCCGCTACGATCGGGCTCGAATATGTAGGCTGCGTAGGGGCTTATCCCCTCGAAGAATGGGCGCGCTCGCTCGACGACTACAGGCGCCTTGCTGACATGCTGAATCGCGCTGGAGAAGTCTCGTCGAAAGTTGGCGTGAAAGTCTTCTATCACTTTCACGATGTCGAGTTTGTTCCGCTCGAGGGTCGGGCGCCGTTCGACGTCTTGGTCGAGGAACTGGACTCTGCTGTCGTCGACCTCGAGATGGATTTGTTTTGGATGATCAGAGCCGGCAAGGAGCCGATAGAGTTCCTCCGTGCTTATCCCGGCCGTTTCACAATGTTTCATGTAAAAGACATGGACCGGAGCCAACCGGAGCCACGCTCCACCGAGGTCGGCCGAGGCGTTATCGATTCCCAGCGGATCTGGCCAGAAGTGCTGCGGCTCGGAGGAGGTCATTTCTTCGTCGAGCAGGAGGATGGCCTGGAGGATCCGATCCAGAGTGTACGCCTCAGCTATGATTACTTGAGCTCTCTACGAATCGAATGACAACGATGCGTAGCGGCCAACGATGGACACAGCTTGACGGCGCTAGACGCGACGACAATGACTCTCATCGAATTCGTTGGATGTATTGCCATAATCATTGGCGCGCTGGCCGGGGGCTCCTTTGCCTATTCGCGTTTCGGCGCATGGGAGGCGATCGTCGGCGTACCGGCCGGGGTCATCGTTAGCCTGGTGGCCGCCTTTGGCGTCGGCGCCGCTCTCTTGTTCGTCGCGTTAACCAAGGAGAAGATCGATCAGCGTCGGCGGTTGCGACCCGTCTTCGGACGATATTGGTCGCGGGATCGCACCAAGGATTGGGAATCCCTTGTCAACGGACTCGAGTCTGGGCTGGTACTCGAAGGCAAGGTGGTTTGGCAGTTCCCCTATGGCGTCTTCGTTGATACGGGTCATGGTTTTCCCGCACTGCTGAAAATCGGAGACTGCACAGACAGGATACACACAGCGCAAGCGGCAATTAGCGCATCTATATCAGCGCGAGTGCGCGGGTTTGACAACGAGCGCTTCATCGAATTGACTCAGAAAGAGGACCCTGCGAAGGGCAGCGTCCAACGCCCGGATGCAACGGACGACGCATCGGATCGCCGCTGAAGGCTGATGCGCACCGCTAACAGAACGAAGGTGAGACATGAAAGAAGAGTACGATTTCAGCAAAGGTAAACGAGGGGCGGTTATCAAGACGCCCCCCGGCAAGACTCGAATCACAATTCGGATCGACGACGACCTTCTCCAGTGGTTTCGTGACGACGTCCATGAAGCCGGCGGCGGGCACTACGAGACACGCATCAACGCCGTCCTTCGACAATATGTCGCGGGGAAATAGGCGGACTTGCAGTCTGAAGCGGTCTACTTCCTCGTCGTGTTGCGCTTTCGCCTGCTCGGAGTAGGCAACTCTTTCGCGAGCACGTTGAGGGGCGTCCCGCGCTTCTGACGCGCGCTCTCGGAGGCCTGATCAACGAGTTCCAAGAAACGTGGGCTGTGAGACAGTATGAATGTCTCCATGTCCTCATCTTTCCCAAGATGCACGAGGGCAGCGCACCGCTTGCCGTTTTTCGTGATCACCACCGGCCCCGACTCCGTTTCTTTGACCATCTCAACAATGCAAGGACGATTAGGCCGGAGGTTCTTCGCCGGGGGGACTGTCGTCGGGAGGAGGGAAAAAGACATTCTCGGTTGCCGCGTGGTCGATGATGTCCTTTGTCCACTGTTTACGCTTCGTTTCCAACTCACTCTTTAGACGCGGCCAATCTAGTTCACTCAAAGCGCCATCCAATTGATCCGTAGCCCACATCAACGTCTCAACGCCAGAATGAAACCCGTATTCCTGTACGCTGGCGATTCTCGCGAACACAACGTCCCAGCGCGCCTCCTCCCTGGCATCGTCCTCAGTTTCACCATTCTCGACAACTAGCGACTCAGAATCGAAGCACGGCTCGATCGAAATCTCTTGGACAACAGAAAGCACAAGTCGATACGAACTGACCCACGTCGCGCACCGGTCCATGTAGCGTCTTACAAGCGCGCTGTGCGTGAGAGCCCGACGACCGTCCACTCCGCCGGAGAGCGCTTGCACGAACACCCAAGACGGTTGGGACTTGTAGTATTGCGCTAGCATATGGACAATCGGATCGAAGATCTGTTTTTCCCAGACGAACTTCTCGCTGTACGGTAATCGCTGAATAGCCTTCTTCGTGCGGAGATTGACGAGGGCGGAGAAGTTTGCAAATTCAGCGGCGTGCTCTCGAATAGCTTCGTCTACCACAAAGCGCGGTAGGTCCTTGCGATGAAGATACTTGCAGGTAGTCTGTCCGGGCTCGAGAATGACTGAGTCGTGCTTGA
The DNA here is from genome assembly GCA_004356105.1 of Acidobacteriota bacterium. GTDB lineage: Bacteria > Acidobacteriota > Vicinamibacteria > Marinacidobacterales > SMYC01 > SMYC01. The sequence continues at coordinate 4,749 of SMYC01000331.1, forward strand.
GGCAGTAGCCGCTGCCGCGCCCGATGGTAAGACTTTGTCCGCAGTTATGAATACAGTTTCTGCAGCTGAACAGTTGTTCCATCGCTACACCTTGCGGAAGTACTTCTTCAACTGTCGAAACGCCCAGGTAACCAGATCCTTTCGATCAATCCCCGAGATGTCGAAGCGCCAATTCACAAGCCCTTCCTTGCGCCGTTTCGAATACCGAATCGCTTGAATGGCTCGGGCCCTTCCAGCCTTGTCCGACTCAGTTGCGACCCGGCGAAGCTCTTCCAGTAGTCTTTCATGCTCCACCAATTCGTGTGCATCGTCATCGAGTGTGTCGCGAAGAACCTGATACGTCGTATCTCCGAAGTCGTGGATCTTCAGTCGATCGAGCGATAGACTCGTGAATTGAGAGCGCTTGCCTCGAGCCCTAACCACATGCTCCGCGTAGGTGTGCTCCTTGGAAAGGTTTGGCGCGGTCACACCAGCCGCCCGATCGCCTCGATAGTATTCTCTATGTGGCGTGTTCACCAGCAAGTTCCAGCGTTGGTAGCAATGATCCGGTTGGGGACCCTGGTAGTATACGGCCACGCTATGCCGCTTAACAAGCGGTTGAACCCGACGATCGGTGAACACCCCGCGAACTTTAGGCGCGTCGTCGATGTCATCATGAAGAATGATACGCTAACTTGCATATGCCTGTTCTGATTCTTCTTCTCTCGGGTGTCGCCTCCTTCACGACCGGACAACCCCGCCCCGCAGCGCCCATCGAGCTCGCTCAGGGCATCCTCGCGGCGAAGTCACAGAAGATTCCGCGATTCTGCAGGCTCGCCTGACCCAACCGTTGGCGAGGATCGACGAGCGCTGGAAGGGCATTCCCGCCGGCGCTCCTGGATTTGCGCGCTTCGAGCTTTCCACCGACGGCTTCACGACGACCGCTCCAACTCCCATTCTGGAGGCTCTCCCGGAAAACGACTTCATCGTCGAAGCGCGCGTCTCCGGACTGCGTCCGCACAGCGTACGCCTACCGGCTTAGCTATGGCGCGGACCGCAATCTCGGCCAAGTTTCCACGACAGGGGGCGCTTTCGCACCAACGACGGCGCCCATTCCCGCAGCGAGCTGAGCTTCGCCGTCGTCACCGGCATGAACTACTCCAAATTCCATCACATCGGAGGAGGAGGGTATCCACCCGCCGAAGCGGAGGAGAGAAAACTCGGATACCCCGCCCTCAAATCGATCCAGGATCTCACGCCTCAACCTCAGTTCTTCATTGCCACCGGAGACAACGTCTATTACGACCTCCCGAGGCTCGGCCGCGCGCAGTCTCTCCACGAGATGCGCAAGAAGCATCACGAGCAGTTCTCCCAGCCGCGCTTCCGTGAGCTGTTCCAGGCGGTGGCCACCTATTGGCTGAAAGACGATCACGACTATCGTTGGAACGACGCCGATCCGTACAATCCGTTTCGTGGCGGGACGTCCGCGGAGGACTATCAGCCCTCGCACGAGCTCGGCATCTCCGTGTTTCGTGAGCAGCTCCCCGTTACCGATCCGGCGGACCCCGATGCCGTAACGTACCGCACGCACCGACTCAACAAGGACCTGCAGATCTGGCTGCTCGAAGGGCGCGACTATCGGAGCCCCAACACATGCCGGACGGCCCGGGAAAAACCGTCTGGCACAGAGGGCTGGCGTAGATATTTCTGTTGCCGAGCCGCGTGGAGTTTTCGTGCGTTGAAACCTTTCTGGTAATTTCGGTTATTTTCGCGCTGGTTCTCTCGCCGGGTTTGGTCACGGCAAGTTGGACCGCAGTAACATTGTCCGCTGTAACACGGCTTGCAGATGAAGAAAGGCATCCCACAGCTTTTGTTGCGGCAGAAAAATCGGAGAAGAACGACAGGTTTCGTGGCCATCTGGGACTCAGCAAAGCACTGGACGATGGCCGCCCGATGTGAGAGGCTAGCTCCAACTTGTACTGGAGCGCCTCCTTCGGGGGCCATCCGAACATCAAAGCCCCGGTCGTTTGTGGCGGCCAGGGCTCACTATTGTCGCACAGCAGGCTCTCCCTCATCGCGCCGGCGCGAGACGATCTGCCTGACTCGCGCCAGAGGCGCGGGATGAGGCCTTGTACATATACATTTCCGACCGACTCTTCCTGTAACACACGCTTTCGCTGCACTGACGCTTTGGCAAGCGTACAGGGAGAGGTCTATCGGGCAAGGGATGGGAAACTTGGCAGGGACGTAGCGATCAAAGTCTTGCCCGATGAGTTCGCTCGAGACGCAGAACGACTGAGACGATTCCAGAGAGAAGCTAAGGTGCTTGCCTCGCTCAACCACCCGAACATTGCTTCGATCTACGGACTGGAGCAGTCCGAGGGCACGCACTATCTCGTCCTCGAGCTCGTTCCCGGTGAGACTTTGGCGGCGCGGATCGCTCGTGGTCCTCTCTCCGTAGAAGAAGCGCTCCAAATAGGCGTCAAGATCACTGAAGCTCTCGAAGCGGCGCACGAGCAAACCATCGTCCATCGGGATCTCAAGCCGGCCAACGTAAAGCTCACACCCGACGATGACATCAAGGTGCTCGACTTTGGCCTCGCCAAAGTCTTTGCCCAGGAGACGCCTGATTCCGACAGCTCGATGTCACCGACGCTTACTCGGGATGCGACGCGTGCCGGAGTCATCATGGGTACCGCCGCCTATATGAGCCCCGAGCAGGCGAAGGGAAAGAAACTCGATGCGCGGACCGACATCTTCGCCTTCGGCGCCGTCCTCTACGAGATGCTGACGGGGACGAAAGCGTTTCCGGGCGAGGACGTATCGGAAATGCTGGCCGCGGTCATCACGACCGAGCCGGATTGGAGCGCACTCCCCTCGGAGCTCGATCCGCGGATCCTGAATCTCTTGGGCCGGTGTCTCAGGAAAGATCGCAAGAACCGGCGTCAGTCCATCGGGGATGTCCGTGTGGAGATCCAGGAAATCCTCGACGAGCCGCTCAGCACGTCTGCAGGACATCCTGGCACGATGCCTCCCTCGAGTGGAGCACGAGAAAAGTCAAAGATCCCGCTTGCGGGACTCGCTTGGGGACTACTCGTCGCCGCGCTCGTCATCGGCATCGTTTTGTGGTAGACGCGTCCCGCTCCGCCTCGCGTCACGCGATTGACCCTTCCTCTTCAGGAAGGCTATCAATTAGAGGGAAGGCGCCCGCTCGCCATCTCGCCTGATGGCCAAAACGTCGTCTACGCAGCTCGGCCGAGCGTTGGGGGCGCCTCTCAGCTCTATGTGCGTCCCATGGATCAGCTCCGAGCCACGGCTCTCCAAGGCACAGAGGGAGCGCAGTTCCCTTTCTGCTCCCCGGACGGCACGGTCAAGATTCTCGACTTTGGCCTGGCGAAAGTGTTCGCCGTCGAAGAGGACCTTGCGGCAGAGGCGTCTCAGTCCCCCACGCTCACCCGCGGTTCCGCGATCGGCGCCATCATGGGTACCGCTTCCTATATGAGCCCGGAGCAGTCCCGCGGAAAACCCGTCGACCGGCGGACGGACGTCTGGGCTTTTGGCTGTTGTCTCTACGAGTCGCTCACGGGTCACAAGGCCTTCGACGGCGAGACGGTGGCGGATATTCTTTCGAAGATATTGCAGCTTACGCCCGACTGGACCCCGGTTCCGCATCCGAAGCGTTGCGGCGGCTGTTGCAGCGCACACTCGAAAAAGACCCGGCGGGAAGATTCCGGGATATCGCGGACGTTCGACTTCAGCTCGAAGATACCGTCGACAGCGAGGCGTCGGGTGACGTAGCGGTCTCGACCAAGGGCCACCTCACGTTCATCCTGACCGCGGCATTGTCCGCCGCGGCCGGCGCTTTCGCTCTTTGGCTCGCTACGGGAAGTAACGATCTGAGCGTAAAGCGTTTCTCGATCACCCTCCCCGCCGGGGACGAGTTTCTCGTGGGTGGGCTCGAAGGACCGCTCTTGGCGATCTCGACGGACGGATCGAAGATCGTCTACGCGGGAGTTCGGGACGGCGTCGAGCAGCTTTTCTTGCGACGCATGGACGAGTCCGAAGCCCGAGCCATCGCCGGCACCGAAGGCGGACGCATGCCGTTTCTCTCGCCCGACGGTGCGCGGATCGTTTTTTTTTGCTGATCGTGTACTGAAGACGATCTCAATCCAAGGTGGCCCACCGACGATCCTCGGGCCGGGAAACTTGGGCGGCTCGTGGACGCCCGACGGTTCGATCGTGTTCGCGACGGCGAATGGGCTGGCACGCGTCGTCAGCGATGGCGGTGTTCCCGAAGAGATAACCCTCGACCGATCCCAAAACCAGAGCGCTCCCGGTCACCGTTGGCCCGAAATCTTGCCCAACGGGCGCGGCATGCTGTTTACGGTCCGGGATGTCGACCTGACGCGTTTCGATATCGCGTGGGCTTCGCGCGAGGGCTCGGAGCCGCGCATCGTCGTCGAGAATGCCTCCTATCCCCAGTACCTTCCAACCGGCCATCTCCTGTTCCTTCGGGACCGCACGCTCTTTGGTGCGCCGTTCGATCTGAAGCGTCTCGAGACAACAGGCTCACCGGTGGCACTCTTGGAAGGCGTCGGCTCGGGCGGCGCAGGGGAGGGGTATTTCGACATAGGGAACGAAGGCACCCTCGTCTACATCACCGGGCAACTGAAGCCGAAATCTCGTCTCGTTCTCGTCGACCGTAAGGGTGAGAACCTTCTGTTGGGGCAAACGCGACAGGATAGGATAGCTTCACCGCCCCGCGTTTTTCGCCGGACGGCCGCCGAGTTGTCTTCGCCATCGAGCCTCAAGATGCAAGTCCCGATCTATGGATTCTGGACATCACTCGAGATCGAATGACTCGGCTGACATCCTTCGGTGGCTTGAACGGGCCAGAGTGGATGCCCGACGGTGATGGCATCCTCTTCACGAGCGGCAACCGACTCTTCCACTTGACGACGAGTGGCGAGCGAGAACAGATGCCTGGCACGGCAATGACGATCGCATCCGTTTCATCCGATGGTGAGCTGATTCTCACCGGTCAATGGAGTGCCGAGGGCAGCTTCGACGTGAGAGCAAGAAAACTCGACGCGCTCGACGACATCCCTGTCCTCACGTCGCGTTTCAACGAGGGTTTCGCAACGCTGTCACCCGACGATCGCTTCATCGCTTATGCATCGGATGAGACGGGCCGCGACGAGGTCTACGTGCAACCTTTTCCCGGCCCAGGTGAGAAGCTGAAGCTCTCCATCGATGGCGGGACCGAGCCGGCGTGGTCCGGTGATGGACGCGAGATTTTCTATCGAGACGGATCGAAGCTGATGAGCGTTTCCTTTCTCGGAGGCCGCGGCGGGGAGACTGACGCCGGCGACCCGATCATGCTGTTCGACCGGTCGCTCTCCGGTCGTCGTTTGGCCCGGAGAAACCGAAACTACGACGTTTCTCCCGACGGCCAGTCTTTCGTAATGATCGAGACCGAGAAAAGCGGAACGTGCCCGGAAATCCACGTCGTCCTCAATTGGTTCGAAGAGCTCAGGCGGCTCGTTCCTACCAAGTAACCTACTCTTCGGGAGCCGCGGGCGGTCCATCCTCCGGCGGCACGTACTCCTCCGGTTGGGGATCGAGCGGTGTGAGGTCGCGTCCCGCAAGCCCCGGATGATTGGACGCGACCGGATTCGCGCGGAACGAGGCGTATGGCCGCTGTTCGGTACCCGGCGGTGACCAGCCTGGCACGTCACCGTGGTAAGGGCTGAGGTACTCCCATACGATCTCGCCGTCGGGTGTGATCTCGAAGAAGCGACCTTGTGGTCCCGAGCAGATCAGGGTGTTGCCGTTCTCTAAACGCACCGCACCGGAGATGAACGGCGCGTTGAAGCTCTCGCGCTCTTCGGCTTCGTAGGTCCAGGTCGCCTCTGCCGGCCCAAAAGGCTCGCCGTCGGCGAGTGGGTAGTTGCCGTCACCATTGCCGGGGGTCGAGATCTCCATTACTGACGACCAGCCGCGCTCTCGACCATTGTTGAACACGGTCAGATTGCCAGCCCCCTCCCTCCCCTCTGGAATCCACAACACGTGGTGCAGGGAGAAGAGCTGCCGCTCGTCCTCGTCACCGCGTCCGTAGGTGGCCGCGTTACCCCAACGATAGAGCAGGTCACCGCCGTGGCCGTAACGCCCTCCGGACGATCCCCGTGCCTCCTCAGTGGTGGTCGAGTGATCGAGGATCCATATCTCACTCGCCTGGGGTACGCTGAGCACGATCTGATCGAGTCCGGGGTGATAGTCGATCGCATTGATGTGGAGAAAGTCCGACTGTACGTCCTCGGCCGTGGCGTTGTCGGGCATGTAGCCGAGGGCCTTGAGCTGCTCGAGCTCTTTCTCGTCCACGAAAGACGCCGAACCATCGTTGAGGTTGATGTTAAGTCGACGCGGAGACTCGGCGGCCTCGCCGTAGTTCGTGGCCTCGGGGTCGTGGTTTTGAACCAGGTGGTCCCAGACGTGCCACTCCCAGACAATGCGGGCGTCGTTCGCTCCTATCGGCTCGATCTCGACGATCCACTCGGACCACAGTCCCTGCTCCGGAATCAGCCGAGGAAGACGACCCACGGCGGCGGCCTCCTCCGGCGTCTTCTGCTCCCAGGCGAGAGCCAGGATGTTGCCATTGGGCAGCGGCTCGATGTCGTGGTGCAGCGCCCGCTCCTCGTCAATCATCCGCCACTGCCAGACGATCTCGCCGTCCCAGTCGAGCCGCTGTAGGAAGCCGCTGATGCCGCCGGCGCGGAAGTTCGGTGGCTCGGGAAGCCTGGCCGATCGCAGTATGGCGCCGTCGTCTTGGAAGTAGAGAGCGCCACCGTTCATCTCGGTGTCCCAGGTGTGTACGGCGCGACCTTCCCGATCGATGAGGTAGGTCGTACCGGACGTGAGCTGGCTGAAGAGCACGTAGTCGTCGGAAGCACCGGGCTCATGGCGCATCAGACCGCGGGGCTGCGTACTCGAAGCAAGTATCCACGCCGGCGGCCCTTCGGTGGATCCTTCCGCGTCCGCATCGGCCACGGTTGTCACCGCGGGCTCTTCGGAAGCCGACTCTTCGCTGGGCCCGCCACATCCCATCGTGACGATAGCGAGCAAGGTGACGAACATCGCAACGGCAGCTTCAGGGTCACGAAAGGACATGGAACAGCCTCCCTTATTCTCTTAGTTGGGAGTCTAATCTAGTTTGGGGAAAAACGGGTAAGGATGTCAGCCAGCAGGACCTTGATGGATTGCGATGTCTTTTCCGGCGGCCAGTCTCGATCGAGGCGAGTGAGCAAGTCGGAGGGAAGGTGGATACTCGTGCTCGCCATAAAAACATAGTCGAATAGAACCTAATTTTAACTCGCCAGAGAGCCAGAGGCGAGAGTTGGACGATCTGGCTAATGCCAGTCCATCACTCGTCTTCGCCCATTTTCAACTAGACTTGCGGCTGGCTCTTGTGGGCTTCCATATAGGCTCTCAGCAACGCGTTGATTTTGCGAGGCGTTTATCTTCGTGTGGTGCCAATAATCAACCTTGCCAGGCGTGGGTCCGGATGCAATTGGAGTGCCGCCGCGGGTTCAATATGCAGAGCCCCGGTGCGCCGCCGCGGTCATGAACACGGTCCGCTCATCATCATCAATTTCAAAGAAGAATCGCCAGGCGCCAATGCGATACCGCCACGTGTCCGGCGTGTAACCCTTGAGCTTTCGGATGTTCGGCCCAAAGCGCGGGTGTTGCCTCAACTGCGGATAAACGACCCGCTGTAGCTTTCGCACGACAGCAGGCTGCCCAGATTTCGAGAGCTCCCGCAGGTCCCTCCCAAATTGCTTGGTCTCGAATATGGGGTACTCATCCAACGAGCTCGCCTTGTTTCTTGCGGGCGTCCCGCGAACCCGCCTTCAGCCTGCGAACAAGTCTCTCGTTGCTGTGGATTTCGGCCATTTCCGCGTCGTCGACGAACTGTTCCTCGCGGATCTTGGCCAGAGCAGCGGTCTCGATGAGGTTGGAAAGCGGACGCCGCTCTGCCTCTGCGGCCTCGCGGAACTCCTTGTATACGGCCTCGTCGAGCCGAAGGGTTACAACCTTGGACATGCTACCTCCTGTACTAAATTGTATTCTATTGTATTCAAAAGACTGTGTCAAAATCTACCTGTGCCTCGTCAATAGCGAGCAAGCACGACACGTTGGCTAAAGAGATCCGCTCCGGGAAATTGTCCCTCCCTGTCGGCGCCGCGCCTCGGTTCGTGTCCGGATCGATCAACCCGGAGACCGGTGTTCCCGACGAGGTCCGCGTCTGGGCCGAGTTGGCACTTCCCTTCGCGAAAATCGAAGGGCCCGGGCTCGGCAGCGAAGATGCCGGCGAGGATCCGTGGATGATGTCGTCGGAACGTCGGTCGATTTTTCTCCCGCGCGCCTGCTCCGGGCTCATATACGCGGCGGTGCCCATGATCGCGCCGAGCGCGGTACCCTTGGTGAGAGTCGGCGATTGCGACGTCGCCGGGGAGACTTCATCGTCTGGTGTGAAAGCCTTCGCCAGCCCGAAATCCAGAATCTTGACGTGACCGTCCGGCGTAATCTTGATGTTCGCCGGCTTCAAGTCCCGATGGACGATGCCCTTTTCGTGCGCGGCTTCGAGGCCCTCGGCGATCTGGATAAGTAAGGATAGGGCTTCATCGGGAGGGACCGGACCGCGCGCGATCCGCTCGGCGAGGGTCTCACCTTCGACGAGCTCCATGACGAGGAAGTGTTGGCCGTCCGATTCCTCGAAACCGTGGACCGTGGCGATGTTCGGATGGTTGAGCTGCGCGAGAAGCCTCGCTTCCCGCTCGAAGCGCGCCAGTCGTTCCTTGTCGAGCGCGAGCTCTGGCAGGAGTACTTTGATGGCGACCTCGCGGCCGAGCTTCGAGTCTCGAGCGCGGTAGACCTCACCCATGCCCCCCGCCCCGAGAGCGTCAACGATTTCGTAATGACCGAGCTTGGTGCCGGAAACAAGTGCCATGATTTCGATTCTCGTAGCTCACGAAACGAAAAGAATAGTAGCAGAATTCGTTTTTCTCAGTCGTTCTCGAAAAAAGAGTGACATCAAGGGAGGTTTAGCCTTCATTTTCTCGTCTAGTTTCCGTAAGGAGGCGCGATGGGACACGACCAGCTTTTCAAGACACTGTTGGAGGAATTCTTCCCAGACTTTCTCGGGCTTTTCTACCCGGACGTCGCGAAGCAGCTAGACTTCAGCCAGGTACGCTTTCTGAACGCAGAGCTTTTCACGGATTTTCCGGACGGGAGCGTGCGTGAAGCTGACGTAGTGGCGGAAGTGAAGACGCTCGAGGGCGAGCCGGAGCTCGTTCTTA
>SMYC01000332.1 GCA_004356105.1 Acidobacteriota bacterium
CTCAGCCCGAACCGGAGCCTGAACCCGAACCGGAGCCTGAACCCGAACCGGAGCCTGAGCCCGAACCGGAGCCTGAACCCGAACCGGAGCCTGAGCCCGAACCGGAGCCTGAAGCCGAACCGGAACCTCAGCCCGAACCGAAGCCGGAACCGGAGCGCGAGGATGAGCCCGCACCCGAGCTTGAGACCAGGGCTACGCCTGGGCCCGAACCCGCCCTCGAGCGCGAACCCGAAACCGCACGCATCTTAGAAGCCCAACCCGGCCGCACCGTTGCGCCGGCGCGGAGCGGAGCCGACATCGCGCGCGACATTGCCCAACGAATCCTTTCGGCGGACTACACAGTGTTCGACCACATCCAGTTCGGCTTAGACGAGGGTGTGGTGGAAATTGAAGGCTCCCTGACGACTCGAGAAAAGAAAGATGCACTCGAGAGCAGCATCGCGAACGTCCCGGGCGTCGTCTCGGTCAAGAGCGACATCCGTGTCCAATCCGACTCTTCCGCGGATCAAAGGCTGCGACGGAACCTGTTCCGCCGCATCTACGACGATCCTTCCTTCGCCGAGTTTGCCGACCAATCCAACCCTCCCGTCCACATCATCGTCCACGGGAAGCACGTGACCTTGACAGGCGCCGTGGACACGCTCATTCAACAAATGGCGGCGGAGGCGATCGTGCGTACGACCTTCGGCGTGCTTTCGGTGAAGAACCGCATCCGCGTTCGGGATCGCGAGTAGCGCGTCCGATCTTCAGGCCAAAGCACCTCGAAGCGTTGCGACCTGCTCGCGCACGTGATCCGCCGACACGTGGCCAACTGGAATCGGCGCGCCCACGGAGATGCCGACGCGACTCGAGAGCTTCCCGAGTGTCACGTCGCGAAGCCGCGTGCGCGCCCGTGAGAACAAGCTGCCCCAGAGCCCCGAAAGGCCGATGGGCACAACGGCGACCGGCGTGCGAGCCACGATGTGCTCGATGCCTTTTCGAAACACGCGCACCTCGCCGTCTTCCGTAAGGCTGCCCTCGGGAAATATGCAGACGGCTTCGCCGTTGTCGAGAGCCTCGGCAATCTCGTCCATCGCCGTTCTCAAGATCTCGGGGTTCTCGCTCCGCCCCGCGATTGGGATGACGCGGGCCCAGCGCAAGAGCGTGCCGACGATGGGCAGCTTGCCGAATTTGTAATACATGACGAAGCGCACCGGCCGCGCAAGTGTCGCCGCGAGAATGAACGCATCCACATAGGTCACGTGGTTCGCGGCGAGGAGCACGGGGCCGTTGTCAGGGATGTTCTCGAGTCCATCGACGCGAGGACGGTACACGAGGCGCACGACGAGCCAGACGAGAAGACTGACTAACAAGCGCGGCACGCGCTTGAAGATATAAACGACTACCGCGGCGTTCATCAAAGCGACCACGAGATAGACAGCCACACGCTCTCTGTGACGAAGCCGGCCGCGGCCACCGCCATGACCGCGAGCTCCCAGAGCTTGATGAGCCGCACGAGCTTGGCCTTTTCGAACTTGTCCGCAAGCTGGCCAGCGAAAGCCGAGAACAGAAAGAACACAAGGATGAGAAGGCCGTTCAGAAGCGGCGTCCAGAGGCCCCCGTCATGCGCGCTCGAGAGCGCGCCAAAGGTGATGAGGAACACGAACGCCGTCTTGAACAGATTGTCGTTCAATGCCCCCAGAAACAGTGTCCAGAACAAGGGGCCTTTCGCGAATCAATTGAAGCTGACTCATCTCTTCCTCCTGACGGAGAGCTAAAGAGCAAGAGCCGTACCAAACACAAGAGGTTTAAATTCAATGACTTAAGGTCCTCATGGTGCAGCGACTTTCATGCAGCCCTGCATGCTCGGAACAGCGTGCTAGGATCGCGTCGTGTCCACCGCGAAACCGGCCGCGCTAGTGGTGGCTCTGGCCCTCGCCATCTCCTGCCGAACAGAGCTCGAGAAACCAGCCGACAACGTCCAGGTGGTCGTCCTCGGCTTCGACGGCGCCAACTGGGAGACCATCGACCCGCTCATCGAGGCGGGGAAGCTACCGCTCCTCGCGAAGCTGAAACAAGAGGCCGCCTGGGCGCCTCTCACGACGTTCAAACCCACGAAATCCCCTGTCATCTGGACGAGCATCGCGACGGGAAAGTCTATGGAGAAGCATGGCATCCTGGATTTCGTCTACATGGAGCAAAACGACATCCAGGTTCCCTACAGCAATTCCGAGCGCCGCGAGCCATCGATCTGGCAGATCCTCGATCACGCCGAGCTCCGCTCCGTCATCGTGAATTGGTTCGTGACCTACCCGCCGGACGCGATCGACGGCGTCATAGTGTCGAACCGTTTTCGCAAGACGCTTCTCTTGAAACAAGACCAGCGCCCGCGGATGGCGGACTCCGTGCACCCGCCGCATTATTTCAGCGAGCTCGAACCGTTCTTGAGCCTCGACTACGAGAACATCCGCGTGGAGCGCGAGCTACCGGATCTCCCGCGCTTGCACGAAAGCTTGAGCCCGTCGAACAGCGCCGAAGACATTCAAGTGCTGAAGGATTATCGAATCTACGTGCTTCAAGAAGCGCTCAACGAGAACGTCGCCAAGCATCTCTACGAGAGCGAAGATTTCGATCTCTTTGCCGCTTATTTTCGTTTGCCCGACATCGTGCAACATATAGCGCTCAGCTTGATCGACCCCGACCAAGTCGAGAAAACGCTGGCCGCGATGCGAAAGGGCGAGCTCGCCCGTTCAGACCGCGCTCTGTTCCAGGAGAGCCTTTCCGCCGTGCTCGAGCCGTTCTATCGCTACATGGAGCGCATCATCGAGTCATATCTGAGCTCGATGCCGGAGAACGCTTATCTCATCGTCCTCTCGGATCACGGCTTCTCACTACACCGCGGAGGCTACGACCACTATCACATCCCCGAGAGCTTCCCGGCTCCAAGCGGCATCTTCATGATGAAGGGACCCGGAACGAAGCCGGGCCTCGTGCCATCGGTGAGCGTCTACGACATCGCCCCCACGATCCTCCATCTCTTCGACCTTCCAATTGGCGAGGACATGGACGGAAGCGCCCTTACCACGGCGCTCACCTGGGAGCGCGATACGGGGAAGAAGCGCTATGCCCGCGATCTCATGGAACCGAAGGAGCATCGCCGCGACGCGGAGATCGACGCGCACACGCTCGACGAGCTGCGCTCGCTCGGCTACATCAAATAGTCAGGCGGAGATAGCGGCTAGAACTCGATGCGCACCTCCCCGACCACCTGCCGCTTGATGAAATCCCCGAAGATGTGCTGCTGAACATCCGCGTTGTTCAAGTTCGTCACCTTGACGGCCGTCGTTATCCGATCATCCGCCCACCTAACGCCGAATCCCCCATTGATGGTGAAATAGGAATCCGTCGGGCCGTGGAAGCGCGCCGTCAGAACGTCGGTCCAGAACGCGTCATCTGTATAATTTGCAGAGAGATTTCCAAAATAGCGTCCCTTGCTGTAACGGAAGCCGAGATTGAAACGATTCTTGGACGGGAAGTTTAACTCGGCCAGCGTCTCCGAGCTCTCAGTGACAGGCTCCGCTTGGAACGTGTAATTGACAAAGACGTTCAACTCCCGCGAAGTTTGCGCGATGAGCGAAAGCTCAACGCCCTTGTCCCTGACTTCGTCGAAGTTGAGATAGGTGAATTGGGAAGGGATGCCCGAGCCCAGAAAATTGAGCAAATCGAGAACAGCCGGGGGCAAAGGCCAGCCCGGGGGCGGATTGGCACTGTTATAGGTTGCCGACTGCGTAAAGATGATGTTGTCGGTCGTGTCGTTCACGTAGAAAGCCACACCGACCGTGTACTTGTTGGCAAAAGTTCCGGTATAGCCGATCTCATAAGCGGTCAAGCTCTCCTCGCGGAGATCCGGGTTCCCGCCGGCTCGAATGGGGAAGACATATTGTTGGCCCGCAAGCGCCGGATTGATTAGCCCGAGATCGAGAACCTGCAGGATCGTCACGCCGAGAAAATTGTTCACGAGTGAGGGCGCGCGGAAGGCTCGATTGTAGGAGACCCGGAACGTATGATTCCGGTCGGGTTTGATCATGAACGTCGTTCGCGGGGAGAAGACGGCCTTCTCGAGCACGGTGAATTTGTCCACACGTCCGCCGACGAGCCATCGAAAGTGATCGGAAATGAAGATCTCGTCTTGAACGTAGAAACCCACTTCATTCCGGCTGTCGTCCCCCGGAGCGATCGACAGGTCGAACGACGTGTTACGCACGTTGCCTCCATAGGTGAGCAAGTGCTTCGTACCGAGCGCTTGGGTATTTCCGACTTCCAAGTCGTAGGTTTGGGTATTGAAGAGAAAGTTGATCGGCCGTCCGTCGATACCGATAGCCAGTAATGCGGGAGCTTCGCCGTCGAGAAGGTTCGCGAAGAAATTCACCTTCCAGTTGTCCCTAAGATAGTTGACCTTTGCGTAACCCATGCGCGTTCCGCGCTCCAACTGAAACGGTCCGATGCCCGTGTGGATGATGCCTTCCGTACCACCGTAACCGCCGTCGAAGATCCATTTCTGACGCCCGTCCGGGTTGTCGTAGTCGACACGGAAGTTGAACTTGGGCTGCACGGTGCCGTCGTTCGGAAACGGCGGGTAAGGAGCACCCCCGGTGCCGCGGTCGGGGTCGACAGGGATGGTCCCGGTCGGACGCGGCAAGGCATCCATCGAGAAGAACCCGGCGGAGACTTTGTACGCCCAACGGTCGTTCACCGCCTGCGCATGCGTCGCGTTCGCACGGAAGAGTCCTCCCGTGCCGAGCTCGTTGCCGGGCGCATCCCGGTTGATCGCGCCGAAGCCGAATGTCACCGAGGTCGAGTCGATCTCACGCGGTGTCTTGGTAATCACGTTGACGACTCCGGTCATCGCGTTGGCGCCCCAAACCGCCGAGGCCGGACCGCGAATGATATCGATTTGCGCGATCTCGCTCATATCGATGGGCAGAAAGTCCCAGGCAACGAAGCCAAAAAAGTCCAAGTAGATGGAACGTCCGTCCAGAAGCGCCAGCTGAGACGTGGCCAGCGTGGACGTCGCGCCGCGGGTGGTGAGGTTGATGTCGCGAGCGGATGTCTGAGTCACGTTCATTCCCGGAACCGAGCTCAGGAGGTCACCAAAATTTTGGGCCGGGGAGTTCGCGATGACGTCGCTCGTAATCACACTTACCGTGGCCGGGGCATCGATGATCTGAACCTCCGTCCTCGTGGCCGTGACCACGATGGTCTCCGCGTAGGAAGGGATCTCTACTTCCTCTTCCTCTTCCTCTTGCGTCCGCGGTTCTTGAGGCTCCTGTTGAGTCTGAGTCTGCCCGGCGGCGTTTGTTGCAGCCGGCGCAAAAACGAGAATAAAAATGGCGGCGCATAGCGTGATGATTCGTTCTGTCATGGTGAGCTCCTTTGGCCGCGTTGGGATGACGGCGCGAATTTGAGCATATTTCCACAAAACGTGGCTCCAGTGCAATAGCGCACGGTCGGATTCACTAGCTTCGAGAGGACTGAGCAGGAGGCGACCCCATCACGCTTTGTGCACCCCGTTCATGGTTGACCCCCGCGACCGGACCCTTAGAATGAAAGATCCTATGAAATCCAAAGAAGTGATCGCACACGTTACGCGATGGCTCTCCGACTATCTGGCAGGGTCGAGAAGTTACGGGTTCGTCGTTGGCGTTTCGGGCGGTATCGACTCGGCGGTGGCCTCGGCCTTGGCGGCGCGCACGGGAAAGCCCCTTCTCGCCGTCGAGATGCCCATCCACCAGAACCCGGCTCACATGAGCCGCGCGCGCGAGCACATCGAAAAACTCGAGCACGAGCACGAACAGGTTACTTCGGTCGAGGTCGAGCTCACCAGCGTCTACGAGAAGCTGGTAGAGCTCTTGCCTGAAGGCCCTGACGCCAAGTCGACGGAGCTCGCGCTCGTGAACACGCGCGCCCGACTCCGGATGACGACGCTCTACTACTTTGCCGCGCGCGACCGCCGGCTCGTGGTGGGGACGGGAAACAAAGTCGAGGATTTCGGCGTCGGTTTCTTTACAAAATACGGAGATGGCGCGGTCGACTTGAGCCCCATCGCCGACTTGACGAAAACGGAAGTCAGAGCACTCGCCGCCGAGCTCGAAATCGACGACGCGATTCGGGACGCGCCTCCCACGGACGGCTTATGGAGTGACGACCGAACCGATGAAGAACAGTTGGGGGCGAGCTATCCAGAGCTCGAACGGGCGATGAGCTTCTCCGGAGACCCGGACACACTCGAAGCCCGCGAGCACGACGTGCTCGAAATCTACCGGCGCTTCCACGAAGCGAACCGTCACAAAATGGAGCCCATCCCCGTCTGCAAGATTCCGGACGCGCTACGCGAAAGCTAACCGCGAATAGAAAGCGAACGGATAGCAGGCAGCCGGCCAAGAAATCACGGCCTGCGCCGCCGGCGGCGCAGGCGCGATTTCCTGGGAGCGTAATAGCCTTCGCGGACCCGCACAACCGTTCCCGAAGCTGCCGTCAGGATTTGAAGGCGCCGCCACTTGCCGTCGTGCTCGTTATTCGTCGAGACATAGCCGAGGCTGTATTGACTCTTGAGCTCGGTCGCGATCTCTTCATAGACGCCGGCCAAGTCTTTGAGCTTTTCCGGCGCATAGGAGTTCCCCGCACTCTCACGCGCTAGCATGTCGAGCTCGTATTTGGCGTTTCGATATTTTTCCTTCTTGAGATCCGCCCGGCTCGCGCGGAGCGAGATCGCGTAGATGATGACATTGCTCTTCCGGGCTTGCGTCTTGACGTCCTCGAAACCGAGCCTGGAAATGGTGTCATTGCCGTCCGAGAGAACGACCACCGCGCGACGGTCGAGCTCGTCCCGTCTGTAAGCTTCGAGATCTTTGATCGAGACATACAGCGCGCGGTAGAGCGCCGTCGCCCCTTTCACTTTCGTCGAACGGATGGCCTTCGCCACATCGTCGAAATCCGAAGTGAAATCGACCAGTGTCAAGACGCGCTCGCCGAACTCGACAACTTGAACTTCATCGCCGGGCTTGAGTGATCCCACGAAACCTATCGCAGCTTCCTGCGCCATCGGAAGCTTCTGGCGCATGCTCGTCGAGACGTCGAGCAAGATCACCATCTTCAAAGGAAGCTCGCGATGCGCAAAGAACTCGATGTCCTGCTCCACACCATCTTCGAAGATGGTGAAGTTGTCTTCGTCGAGCCCGGTCACGAGGCGGCCTTTCTTGTCGAAAAGCGTAACCGCTACGCTCACCGTATTCACCCCCACCCGGAACTGAGGACGATCCGGCCGCGGATCCTGGCCGAGGACCGGGACCGCCAGAAAACAGAGGGCCAAGCCCGTGAGCGAAACGTGCTTCATGATTTCGACTCTCGAACGGCGGCGAGTCGCTTTTCAGCCTGATCGAGCACCTTCGCGGCTTCTCGCACCGGCTTCTCTTTCGCTCCCGCCTTGACAGCCTTTTGGAGCCACCGACGACCTGTCGCGAGCTCGTCGTCGAGCTCGTCCATCTCGAGCGTCGTCAAGGCGAGCCGCTTGGATTTCACGGTCGCATCGATCCAGGAGGCCTTGGCCTTTATCGCTCTCAAGAGAAGCTCCGGCTCCTTGGGCGCCAAACGATAGCGGAAATAGTAAACTTCGGCGGCGTCCCGAAGCGCTTCGGGATGGTCCTGACTCGCGAGACTGGTGGCGAACCGGAGCGTCAAGTTCTTATCATCGGCGTCCATTCCGATCACTTTTTCCAAATAGTGAGGAGGAAACCAGGGTCCTCGTCCTCCGGGACCGCCGCCATCGGACGAGCCTTCTTCCAGGCTGACCCTCAGCGTCGCGTGCTTGAGGCGTGAAATGGACGAGCGTCGAGACGTCATCGAGCCGCGGCCCGAAATGGCCCAAAGGCTGAGCTCCAGTACACCGTCTTCGAGCGCGACGTTGCCGATGAAAGCGCCGCTATCGGCGGGAAACCCGCCTTCGGTCTCGGCATTAACGTCGATCGAGTGCCGGAGCGTGATGCTCAGCGTCTCCGGATTCAACTGCGCTTCCGTGACCGAGGCCTCGAGCCGGTCACGCCCGAAGGACTTGCGCCTTCGGTCCTCAGGAAGATCGATGCGAAGCATGCCGAGCCCTGAGAGCAGCCGAAGGCGAAGCTCGTCGAGCCACAAGCTGTCGAGCGTTTCGTGGTAGAGCAGAAGCTCGTCGGCGAGCTGAATCCGATCGCCGGGGCGCAACGGCCGCTCTTCCTGCGCGCGGACGGGATCGCCGTTCAGCCGGCTTCCGTTCGAGCTCCCAATATCGATAAAAACCACCCCGGTATCGGTCTTGCGGATCGCGGCGTGCCGCCTGGAAACACGCGTCGAGCTGAGCGCCACTTGGTTCTCGGGCAGTCGCCCGATCCGGATGTCTTCGCTCGCAAGCGCGTAGATGCGGAGCGTACGGAACGCGTAGAGGTAACCCCAGGGCTCGGGCGGGGCCTGCGCAAGTGCCGGTCCCGTCAGGGTCACGGCCATCAAGACGAGAATGAAACGTCGCATCACTACTTCCATGAACGGCATTAACGGCACCAACGGCACCAACGGCGAGTGAACAAGGTTAGGCTTCTCCTTCGAGGGCGTCAAGTACAGCCTGTGGTAGATGTGGTAGACCCCTTACAGAACGTCCAAAGCCCTTCCGCACGTCGCTCGAAGCCGATACCATAGCCTCGTTTTGATTGAGCTTCGTGAGGTGAGCAAGCGCTTCGGGGAGCTCGAGGCCGTCAATTCGCTATCGCTTACGGTCGAGCCCGGTGAGCTGTTGGTGCTTCTGGGCGGATCCGGCTCGGGCAAAACCACCACCCTCAAAATGGTGAACCGCTTGGTCGACCCGAGCTCGGGCGCGATCCTGCTGGACGGCAAGGATATAGCCGACATCGAGCCTCATGTTCTCAGGCGTCGCATCGGCTACGTTTTCCAACGATTGGGGCTCTTCCCACACATGTCGGTAGCCGAGAACATCGCCGTCACACCATCGCTTCTCGGTTGGGACGCCGAGCGCATAAGTGAGCGGGTCGACGAGCTGCTGAGGCTCGTCGAGCTCGACACTGACACTGACACTGACACTGAGACTGAGACTGAGACTAAGAATGAAATGCGCGATCGGCCCGTCACGGAGCTCTCGGGAGGCCAGCAGCAACGGGTCGGGGTCGCGCGGGCCCTCGCCGCCAAACCGAAGCTCATGCTATTGGACGAGCCGTTCGGTGCGCTCGACCCCATCACGCGCGAGCGACTACAACAATCGTTCCTGCACATTCGCAAGGAGCTCGATCTGACGGCGATTTTCGTGACCCACGACATGCTCGAGGCTCTGCTCATGGGGGACCGGATCGCGGTGATGCACGAGGGGAAGCTGGCTCAAATCGGGACGCCGCGCGAACTAATGCAAGCCCCCGCCACGGATTACGTGGAGCAGCTCATGAGCACGCCGAAGCGACAAGCAGATGCAGTCGAGCGTCTGCTCCGACTACTCGATGACGGGGAGGTCTCGTGAGCGACCAGCTCGCATTGCTGCCCGAATATCTAACGGCTCATATGCAGCTCTCTCTTTTCGCGCTCGCGCTCGGAGCGCTGGTGAGCGTCCCTCTCGGCGTGGTCGCGACCCGTATAGCCTGGCTCGAGCAACTCGTGTTGGGGGCGGCGAGCATCATTCAAACGATCCCGAGCCTCGCGCTCCTCGCGGTGATGGTGCCGGTGCTCGCGGCGATCAACCTGCCGAGCATCGGTTTTCTGCCGGCCTTCGTCGGCCTCATGCTGTACAGCATTTTGCCCATCTTGCGGAACACGGTCACCGGCATCGCCGGGGTCGACCCAGCGCTCATCGAAGCCGCTCGCGGCGTGGGCATGACACCGAGGCAGCAGTTGTTCCGTGTCGAGCTTCCTCTCGCGGCTCCGGTCATCGTTGCCGGCCTGAGAACCTCCGCAGTCTGGATCGTAGGCACCGCAACGCTCTCGACGCCCGTCGGCGCGACGAGCCTCGGGAACTACATCTTCAGCGGGCTTCAAACCCGAAACTATGCCGCCATCCTCGTAGGCTGCGTGGCGGCTGCTGCGCTCGCCATCCTGCTCGACGGGATCATCTTCGCCCTCGAGCACGGTGTTCGTATGCGAAAGCGCGCTTATACGGTGGGCGCCACCTCGGTGCTCGCCGCCCTCTTCGCCTATGCAAGCGTCACGTTTGCCCTCCCCTTTCTCGACGACGGAGGGCGACCGATCCGAATCGGCGCGAAGACCTTCACGGAGCAATATATCCTGAGCGAGCTTCTCGCACTCCACATCGAGCGGCAGACCGGACTCGAAACCGAGGTCCTCTCGTCGCTCGGCTCGACGGTCGCCTACGACGCGCTTCGGAGCGGTCAGATCGACGTCTATGTCGACTACTCGGGAACGATCTGGGCCACGGTCATGAACCGCCCGTCGCTGGGAGAGAGTCGGAGCCAGGTGCTTCACGAGGTAGCGCAGTGGGTCAGCGAGACCCACAACGTGACTCTCGTCGGCACCCTCGGTTTCGAGAACTCATACGTCCTCGCGATGCCCGAAAGCGACGCCGAGCGGTTGCGCATCACGACGATCGGCGACCTCGTTCCCTACGCGTCGGACATGGAGATCGGCGGCGATTACGAGTTTTTCGCCCGGGCGGAGTGGACTTCTATCCAGGAAACCTACGGCATCGAGTTCGCGGGCCGGAGAGCGATGGACTCGTCGCTGATGTATCAGGCGGTGGAGCTCGGAAACGTGGACATCATCTCAGCCTACACAACGGATGGCCGCATCGACGCACTCAACTTGCGCGTACTCGAGGACGACCGGAATGCCATCCCGCCTTACGACGCGATTCTCTTGACGTCCCCCGGGCTCGGAATGGATCGTAGCAAGGTGATCGTGAGTCTCGAGGAGTTGATAGACACGATATCGGCCCCGAGCATGCGGAAAATGAATCGAGCGGTCGACGAGGACAAACGCTCGCCCGGCGAGGTTGCGATGGAGTTCCTCGAATTGAAGAGTCGCCGATAAGAGCCGCTGTCGGCTCAGGGTCGCTCCATCCTGCGAGAAGAACCATCCGCGTGAACGAGGACGAGGTGCGCCATGCCGACGAAGAGACCGCTATCGACGACGCCAGGCACTTCGTCGATGCTCGCCTCTAGCTCTTTGGCGTTCGCGATGTTCTCGAAGCGCGCGTCGATGATCTGATTACCGTTATCGGACTCGAACGGGATCCCGGCATTCACCCGCAGCACCGCGTTCGCGCCCAGCGTGGTCAAAGCCCGGCGCGCGGCGGGAACCGCGAAGGGCACGACTTCCACTGGGACCGACATCTTCGCACCTAGATACGGGACAAGCTTCTCCTCACCGACGAGCACGACGAAGCGTTTCGACATCGACGCCACCACCCGCTCCCGCAAAAGAGCGCCGCCGTGACCCTTGATGAGATTGAGATCCGGGTCGACCTCGTCGGCGCCGTCCACATCGATGTCGATCGTGTCGATAGCCTCGAGTGTCGTGAGCGGCAAGGAAAGCTCTTCGGCAAGCTTCGCTGTTTTGATCGAGGTCGGGATAGCTCGAATATCGAGGCCTTCTCGAAGGCGCCCCGCGAGCGCACGGATGAACATCGCGGCTGCGCGGCCGGTTCCGAGGCCGACGACCATTCCCGGTTTCACCATATCGGCCGCTTCCACGGCGATAGGCCATAGGTCTGTCGACATTGTGGGAGCGGAGTGTATCATCAGCATTCAGCATTCAGCATTCAGCATTCGGGATCATCCGTTAGAATCTGGGGCATGTCGCCGACGCCACCGCTTCTTCCTACGCCCAGGAAGTTTCAACTTCGCGACGGTGCCTTTCGTGTGAGGGAAGGCACACCCATCGTGCTACTGCCGGAGAGCGACGACCACGCCTTTCGGTCCGCCTGTGCGCTTCGTGACGGGATTGCAGGGCGCTTGGGTCGGATCCTTCCCGTCGAGACGCATGCGCGGGTCGCGGATCTTGGGCGGAGGATCGAGCTTCGGCAGCGAGATGGGAACGGGCAGGGCTATCGCATTCGGGTGCGGGGCGAGCGCATCACGGTGGACGGTGAAAGCCCTGCAGGACTTCGCTACGGGGTCGAAACGCTTTCGCAGCTCGCGCGAGGCACGATCCGCGCTTGCGATATTGACGACCGGCCAGACCTTCTCGAGCGCGGCCTTCTTATTGACATCTCGCGCGGCAAGGTGCCGACGATGAGGACGCTCTTCGATCTCGTCGACCTCATGGTTCGGCTCAAGCTGAACGTGCTCATGCTCTATACCGAGCACGTCTTTCGCTTTCGGCGACATCCGGCGATTGGAAAAGGCGCCTCGCCGATGAACGCCGCCGAGCTCCGCGAGCTCGACGACTATGCGGCCAAGCGCCACGTCGAGCTCGTGCCGACACTTCAATCGCTTGGGCACATGCATCACTTGCTGAAGATCCCGCGTTACCGGCATCTCGCGGAGAGCGAGCGCCGATGGTCCATTTCGCCGGCCGTTCGAGACAGCTACAAGCTGCTCGAAGAGCTCTACGCCGAGTACCTCCCGAACTTTCGTTCCGAGTGGTTCAACGCGAATTGCGACGAGCCCGTCGACCTAGGCAAAGGTCGCTCGAAGAGCTGGGCGGAGCGCGATGGCCGCGGTGCTGTATTCCGAACCCATCTCGAGCGCGTCGCCGCGCTCGGTGCCAAGTTCGGTAAGAAGACGATGTTCTGGGGCGACGTCGTTCACGAGCACCCCGAGCAGATCCCTCTATTGAGCCGCGAGCTCATGCTGCTCGATTGGTGGTACGAGCCCGATCACGACTTCAATCGTGTCCGGGTCTTCAAGAAAAACCACATCCCGTTCATGGTCTGCTCGGGCACGTGCAGCTGGAACACCCTCTTCCCGCGGGTGGCGGATTCGCTCAAAAACATCACGGGCCACGCCGAGGCAGGCAAGAAATACGGCGCGCGGGGCCTCATCAATACAGACTGGGGCGATAACGGACATTACAACTTGCTCGGTAATTCTATGTTCGGATTTGCCTGGGGCGCGCAAGCGAGCTGGGGCGACGCGCGCGTCACGCCGCGGGCGTTCGACCGCGCCTTCTCGCAACATCTCTTTGGGGATCGATCCGGGAAAACGGCACGGCTCTATCGAGCTCTCGGCGGACTCCATCAGACCGGCTTCAAGCACTTCAACAACTCTCCTCTCAAGACGACCTACTTCGACGACATCCGTGAAGCTAAATTCATCTCCAAAGTGAAGAAGAATGTTCTCGAGCGCACCCTCGCGAAACTGTGTGAGCAACGCGAGCGCTTTCGAGATACCCACTTGTCCTTCGGAGCACAAAGACAAACGCGCGACGAAATGAGCTTCGCCATCGACGCCTCCATCCTCGCGGCGGAAAAAGGCCTTGCCTATGCCGCCGAGGCGCCGAGACGGACTTTCTCGAAGCTCGCGAAAGCGCAGTCACAATTGAAGGAGCGACACCACGAGCTTTGGCTCGCGCGCAACCGGCCCTCGAACTTCGAGCTCACGGCGAAGCTTTACGCCGCGTCGATAGAAAGCATGAAGCGCCGCTGATGCAGCTACCCGTGGAGCCGCCGCTCAAACCGATGTTGGCCAAGCGCGTCGACGCCCTCCCGAAAGGCGACACCTGGCTCTACGAGCCAAAATGGGACGGCTTTCGCGCCCTTGTGTTTCGAGATGGCCATGAATGGTTCCTCCAAAGCCGTGA
This sequence comes from Acidobacteriota bacterium, assembly GCA_004356105.1. Taxonomy (GTDB): domain Bacteria; phylum Acidobacteriota; class Vicinamibacteria; order Marinacidobacterales; family SMYC01; genus SMYC01. Next base: position 13,762 of record SMYC01000332.1, read on the forward strand.
TTTGAAACCGCTGAAGCGTTACTTCCCCGAGCTCGAGGAGCCCGTGCTATCACAGCTGCCCTCGCGCGCTGTCCTCGACGGCGAGCTCGTCATCGCCACGGTTAACGGACTGGACTTCGAAGCGTTGCAGATGCGCCTGCACCCGGCCGCGTCGCGCGTCCAAATGCTCGCTGAGAAAAGCCCGGCCTCTCTAGTGTTCTGGGATCTCCTCTGCGAAGGCGACATGGATCTGAGCTCGGAGCCCTTCGCCGCCCGCCGCGCGCGGCTCGAGAAGGTGCTCGCGGACCCCCGCCCACCCCTCTACCTCACACCGGTAACGAGCGACCGCGCCGTCGCCGCCGATTGGTTCGAGCGGTTCGAAGGCGCGGGCCTCGATGGCGTGATGGCGAAACCGCGCGACGGCATCTACGAGCCCGGCAAACGCACGATGCTCAAGGTCAAACAGAAACGGACCGTCGACGTCGTGCTCGGGGGGTTTCGCTGGCACAAGAACGGAGCGGGGACCGCCCTCGGGTCGATGCTGCTGGGACTCTTCGACAGCAAGGGCGTCTTACAACACGTCGGCGTCGCCGCTAGCTTCACCGCCAAGCGCCGCGTCGAGCTCGCCCTGGAGCTCGCGCCGCTCCGAGAGAACGCCCTCGACGCCCACCCGTGGCAATCGTGGGCGAGCCATCAGCGCGTCCCCGGCATGAAGAGCCGTTGGAGCACGGACAAGACCCTCGAGTGGGAGCCACTCCGTCCCGAGCGCGTGCTCGAAGTCTCGTTCGATCACTTGCAAGGTAGCCGCTTCCGCCACACGGCGCATTTCGTGAGGTGGCGCCCCGACAAACCACCCGACGCTTGCACGTACGAGCAGATCGACATCACGCCACCCTACGAGCTCGAGCGTATTTTCTCCCAAGGATCGTAGTCGGGGTCCGGCGGCTCCTCCGCTGGCCGTTTGTCTTTCGGCACGTTTCGAAGGTTCACGCGGACGCGCGTCCACGTCGTGTAGCGCCCGCGCATGGCGTCGACGAGAACGTCCTCCACTTCGATAAAGGTGGCGGCTTCGGGATGCCGATTGTTCCAGCGCTCCAAGCCGTCGAGCGCGTCTTCTTTCTTGGCGGCTTTCGCGACGATAACGAGCAGCATCGCTTTGCGCTTCGACGGCTGCACCCGCGGAGGCTCTCCCGCTTGCTTGCGGTAGTGCGGTGGCCACGGCGCGTCGCCGAGGCCTTCCGCTTCCTGACGCTTCACGAGCTCGAGAAGTGGCTCGAGCGAACCGACCGCCCCGGCCTCGGGGTCATCCATACCCTCGGTCAAATCACCGAGCTTCTTGAAACGCGCCGGCATCGTGGTGAGGGTGAAGTCGCCCGGCTCGCAATCGGGAACTTCGTCCCATGTCAGAGGCGCGGATACGCGCGCATCCGGGGTCGGACGGACGGAATAAGCTGAAGCCACGGTGCGGTCTTTGGCGTTTTGGTTGTAGTCGATAAAAACGCCGTGGCGCTCTTCTTTCCACCACTTGCTGGTGACGAGATCGGGCGCGCGGCTTTCGACTTCGCGCGCGAGGGCCAGTGCCGAGCGGCGCAACTCGTCGAAGCTCCACCGGCGCTCGATGCGGATGTTGACGTGCATCCCGCGCGAGCCCGACGTCTTCGGCCATCCGGTCAGTCCCAGCTCGTCGACTACTTCGCTCACGAGAACGGCCGTTTCGCGGACCGCGGGCCAGGTAACGCCTGGGCCTGGATCCAGATCGACGCGCAGCTCGTCAGGATGATCCAGATCATCGCTGCGCACTGGGTGGGGGTTGAGGTCGATGCAGCCCAAGTTGATGATCCACGCGAGCTGGGCGAGGTTCGTGACGACGATCTCGTCGGCGGTGCGGCCCGAGGGAAACGTCAATTGCACCGTCTCCACCCAATCGGGCCGTTTGCTGGGGGCGCGTTTTTGGAAGAAGAACTCACCTTCGGCGCCGTGCACGTAGCGTTTCAAAACGATGGGCCGGTTTCTAATCCCGCGGAGCGCTCCTTCACCGACTTCGAGGTAGTAGTGAACGAGCTGGAGCTTGCTGAGCCCTGCCGTCGGGAAATAAAGCTTGGACGGGTTCGAGATCTTCACGTCCTGTCCGGCGATGGACAGGATCTCCGCCTCGACTTTCTTGGCCACGCGGTGACTATAATCGCGCTCCGTGAGCGGTCCAAACGACATCCGTGGCGCGCTTCGAGGTAGAGTTACCCAGAATTGACGAACGAACCCGAACCCATCCGAACACCGCGGCTCGACCTCATCGCGGGCCGTGGGACGGTTCTTCGAGCAGAGCTCGAGGGCCGGGAATCATTGGAGGCGGCGCTCGGAATTCATATCCCGCACACATGGCCGCCGGAGTTGTATGACGCCGACGCCATCCGGTGGATGCCCGCGCGACTCGACGAAGATTCTAGTTTCGAGACTTGGGGCTTTCGATATTTCGTGCTCCGCCCGTCATCAGAATCCGCGGCGACGGTGGCGGTGGGCGCCGGCGGATATAAGGGCCCGCCCACTCCTGAAGGTACGGTGGAAATCGGCTATTCGATCCTAGCCGACTACCAACGCCGCGGCTTCGCGTCAGAAGCGGTGCGTGGCTTGCTGGACAACGCCTATGCTCACGGCGATATTACGCGCGTGATTGCGGAGACCCTGCCGGAGCTAGAGCCTTCGATCGGCGTCCTCCGCAAGACTGGGTTCGAGCTCGTGGACGACGGATCGAAACCCGGAGTGATTCGCTTCGAACATGTTGGAGTCGTTCACTCGTGAGCGGTCCCAATGACGCCCTCGTCGCTTTGTTCCGTGAGCTCGCCGAGCTCACGGTTCTGGACGAAGGCTCTCCCAATGCCTTCCGCGTACGCGCTTACGAGAACGCGCGCGAAGCCATCCAAACGCATCGCGGCGATTTGTCGGCGCTCTCCGAGCGGGAGCTGACACAGATCGACGGCATCGGCAAGAGCACGGCGAAAAAAATCCGTGAGTTCTTCGATGCGGGCAAGATCTCGAAAGTCGACAAGCTGCGCGAGAAATACCCGCCGGCCTTCGTCGAGCTCAGCAAGATCCCGGGGCTCGGCCCGAAAACGCTGCTCCGCCTGCGAGACGAGCTCGATATCCACAACGTGGTCGACTTGCGCGCCGCCATCAGCGATCAGAAGCTTCGTGAGCTGAAGGGCCTGGGCGCGAAGATGGAAGAGAAGCTCTCCCAGGCGATCGATAGGATGGGGCTGACGGGCAAGGACAAGCGTACGCCCATCGCGGAAGCGCTACCTATCGCGCGCGCGCTCGTCTCGGAGCTCGCGTCGCTTCCCGAGGTCGAGCACGCCCAATATTGCGGGAGCTTGCGACGCTTTCGGGAGACGGTAGCAGATATCGACATCGTCGTCGCTTCCGAAAAGCCCGTCGAGGTCATGGATAAGTTCGTGAACTTCGCCGGCGTGCGCGACGTCATCGGCCACGGCGAGACCAAGACTTCAGTGCTGACATCTAGCGGACTGCAAGTCGACCTTCGCATCGTGGAAGCCCACCAGTTCGGCGCCGCGTGCCAGTATTTCACGGGCTCGAAGGCGCACAACATCAAGCTCCGGCAAAGAGCCATGGATCGCGGCTGGCTTCTGAACGAGTACGGGCTCAGTGATGCCGAGAGTGGCAAGGTCATCGCGTCCGAAACGGAGCAAGAGATCTACGAAGCCTTGGAGCTCACGCTCGTGCCGCCACCCATGCGCGAGGACCACGGCGAGATCGAGCAAGCCCAGGCCAAAGCGCTCACGCCCGCGGTCAAGCTCGAGGATCTGAAGGGCGATCTCCATGTGCATACGAGCCTATCCGGCGACGGGAAGAGCTCCCTCGAAGAGATCGTCGCGAGTGCGGCCGAGCGGGGCTACACCTATCTCGCGATTACCGATCACGGCGAGGATCTCGCTCTCAACGGCGTGAGCTGCGAGAAGCTCCGAGAGCAACGCAAACAAATCGACGTGCTCGCGGGCCAATATCCCAAGATGCGCTTGCTTCAAGGCGTCGAGCTCAACATCGGGCCCGAAGGTGGCCTCGATTACGATGAAGCCTTCCGGCGCGAGCTCGATTGGTGCGTCGCGGGGGTGCATTCGCACTTCGATCTCGACGCCAAGCTTCAGACGCAAAGGATTCTCAGGGCGATGGAGGATCCGACCGTGGACGCCATCGCGCATCTCACCGGCCGCAAGATCGGAAGCCGGCCGGGGATCGAGCTCGATATCGACGCGGTCCTGCAAAAGGCGGTCGAGACGAGAACGGCGATCGAGATTAACGCGGCGCTTCCCCGGCTCGATGCCGCGAGCGACGTGCTCTTCCGCGCCCGCGACCTCGATGTGACGATCGTGATCAATACGGACGCACACCACACGCGCGAGCTCGCGCGCATGGAGTGGGGCGCTCTGCAGGCGACCCGAGGCTTCGTCGATCCCGCGCGCGTCGCGAATAGTTGGCCGCGGAAGAAATTCCTCGACTGGGTCGAGAACCGCCGCGCCTTGAAGTCTTGAAGCTATGAGCGCTCGTGCGGTTCGTCGCTAGTCGAAGGTTCGGCAGTTTCCTCCTCTGATGGTTCCGGCGCGTCGTCGCTGCTCGAAGGTTCTACGGCCTCTTCCTTTGACGGCTCCGGCGCAGCGTCTCCGCTCGTAGGTTCGACAACCTCTTCCTTCTTGGACCTCGGTTGGAAAAATGCCGGTAACCCGCCTTCCTCGTCGCGCCGGGCTTGCTCGGCGATGGGAGGCGCGGGCGTGGGGGGCGGCGCCGGGGACTTGGGCGCGGCTTCAGGCTCGGAAGCTTGTGCGCTGACAGGACGCGGCCGGACCGAGGACTGGAAGAAGCTCGGAAGATGGGCGATCTCCTCCGGGACTTCTTCCTCCGGAGCGGTTGGCTCGTCCCGTGGCTCTTCCGGAGGATCTTCGACAACCGGCGCTGCTTCTCCGGCGGCTTCCTCGGGAGCAGCCTCCTCGACGGCGGCCGGAGCTTCCGTATCAGCGACAGAGTGCTCGGGTGCTTGCTCTTCCGCGACGGACGGCGCATCGGCTTGCACCATACCGGCATTACTCGCCGCTTCTTCGGCGGGCGCGGTTTCCTTCGCAGCGCTCGCTGGATCTTCGGCGGACGCTTCGGTCGCGGGCTCAGGCACAGGCGGAAGCTCCAGGAGGTCGGTTTCGACCGTTTCGATCTGTGCTTGGTCCGTCGCGACGGCGTCAGCGGCCTCGGCTTCCGGCGCTTTCTCTTCACCCGTCGGCTCGGGCTTCGAGGGCAAAGCACTCGGCTCCCGACGCCTACTTTCCTTAGGCTCTTTCGGCGGACGCGCGGAAGCGCGAAACACGTGCTCGTATTGTGCGAGCAGCGTCTGCCACCCGTAATTCTCCTTGATGTAGCGCTGACCGTTCTTGCCCAGGGAGCGTGCAAGATTCCGGTCGGAAAACAGGAGGTTGAAGATCTCTTCGAATTCTTCGAAGTCTCGATAGTAGAAACCTGCATTCGACTTGAGGCAGTGGTCGACGAGCACACGTGACGCGCCATTGACGACGACCGGTGTCCCCACCGAGAATGCTTCGAGCGTCACGATGGAGAAGCTCTCCAGCTTCGACGGCTGCATCACTGCTATCGCCCCTGCCATCGCCGAGAGTTTTTCGGCTTCGTCAACGAAGCCGATATAGCGAATCGATGAGTCCTCTGGAAGTTTCATGCCGAGCTTGCCGATGAGAATGAGCTGCAAGTTGCCCGACGCGGGATATTCCTCTTTGTAGAAGCTAAAGAAGCGAAAGAGCTCTTCGAGATTTTTTCCGCCGTCGATGCGGCCCGCATATAAGAAGTACTTGGCCGAAATGTTGTGACGCTTGCGAAAGATGGACGGGTCGGGCTGATCGAGAAGATCGACCCCTACGCCCACGGTCTCGCGCATCTTCTTGTGGACCCCAAAGCGATCGAGAACGAGCAGCTCCTCGGCCTCGGTGTTGAAAAGAAACGAGCTGGGAAGCTGGAACATCTCTTTGAAAATCCCGAGCCGAAGCGGCGGCTCGTCATGAGCCGTCGGCAGCAACACGCTCTTCTCGGGCGCCACCTGCAGCCCGTAATAAGTCGGATAGTAGAGATAGGTAAAGAACAAGAGCAGGTCGAAGCGTTCGTGCTCCTTTTTCAGAAACTCGATGAGCTCCGGCGTGACCGGACCCTGCCGGTCGAGCCATTCGAGCTCTTGCTCACGCGTCGGCTTTTCCTTGTAGATCCCTTCCGAGAAACGATTGAACTCCTCGATGTCGCGCTCGCCTTCCACTGGAAAACGGTGGACGCGCACGCCTCGGAGCTTTTCTTCGCCCGCTTCATATTCGTTCTTCCACGTGATGTAGTCCTTCGCGGTGGTCGTGAGGACGGTGATTTCGTGACGCCGCGCAAGCCGCTCCGCGAGCTGGCGGGCGAGAGTCTCCGATCCTCCGAGGATCTCACGGCCGTAGCGCTGCACGATGAATGCGATTTTCACGAGCACACCTCCTCGACGTAGCCTAACAGTTCCGCTTCCACGCGTTCGGGACGGAACCTCTCGCTGCGCGTGCGCTCGGATTGGATCACCGCTTCTCTCAAGCTTTCATCGAACGTTAGTAAATGGGCCATCTCGGCCAACTCCTCATATCGTTTTTCGTTGAATTGAATGCCAGCGCCGCCCAGTGTGTCAGGCACCGCCCCCGCGGAGAAAGCCATGATCGGAAGCTCCGTTATCATGGACTCTATGAGCGGGACGGAAAAGCCCTCATGCTCGCTCATACTGACGAACACGTCGGAGCAACGATAGCAGGCGAGCAAGTCTTCGAAGCTCACATGCCCGGTAAAAAGAAATTCACTCGGCACGAGGCCCCACCTATCCGCGAGTGCCTGGACCGATTGTTGATAGCGCTCCATCCTGCCGGCTTTACCCACCAAAATGAAGCGAAAGTCTTCGGAGATATATTTCTTGTAGAAGTACGCGAGCCGAGCTAGATCCTCGAAGCGCTTGTTCGGATAGACGCGCCCCACGAACAGGAAGTTCGCGCGTCCATCGCTCAAGATCTCTTCCATTACTGGCCCGGGCTCACCGTTTTGAAACGGCTCGAAGTCCATCAGGATAGGAAGGACACCCGTGCGCTCGAAGCCCAGCTCTTCGAGCTCGAGGCGGTTGAACTCGGAATCCCCGAGCGCCAAGTCGCAAACATCCGCCAAGGTCGCGAGCTCGGCCCTGCCGGCGGTCGAGATGCGGACGAGCTCGTCGTCATAGCCGCGAAAAAATTCCGCCGGCGTGATGTTGTGATAGATGACGATTTTCTTGCCTGGCGCCTCCGCCAAAGCGGCGGTGAGCGGGGAAGGGATCGCGAAGTGGAGCAGAGTCACGTCGCTCTCCGGTTTATCGGGGAACGGGAGCGCGTCGCCTTGCGCGTCCTCGTCGATGTCGAGGGCGAAGACATCCGATGTCATCCCAGAACGCCTCAAGACGTCGCGAATGCGCATGGCCTCATCGCCAATGGCGTCGCCGCGATGGGCCGCCGGAAGCCACTGATCGACGCGCACCTCTAGCTGCCCACTTTCTCGGTCGAGAGCGCTTGGTGCACGAATCCCATCAAGAGCTCCTCGTCGCTGCGCGCGCTCATGCGCTCGAGCACCTGGTCCTGGCCAGAAACGATCGTTTCGGAGAGCTTGTCATCGCTCACGATGGCATGTGCCATCAAAGCAATCTCGTCGATACGTTTTTCTCGAATCAAAATGCCGGCATCGCCCATCGTCTCCGGAACGGCACCCGCATCGGACGCCATCACCGGCACACCGAAGCGAAAGGCTTCGACGATCGGTACACAGTAGCCTTCATGCTCGCTCAGACACAAAAAAAGATCCGCGACTTCGTAATAGGCCGTCAAATCGTCATCATCCACGTGGCCCGTGAACACCACGTCTTTCAGCTCCATGTCGTCCACGAGCCGCATTAGTGCTTCGAAATATTTCTCGAAGCCAACCCATTCACCCACGAGCAAGAGGCGCGAGTTCCGGTCGATGAACTTCTGGTAGAACGCAAAAACTTTGATCAGATCATGGAAGCACTTGTTCGGGATGACGCGGCCCACAAAGAGAAAATTGGTCTTGTCGTCGTCGAACATCTCGAGCACCGTGGGGCTCGGCGGATCCGAGAGCCGGTCTGGATCGAGCATTAGCGGCAAGACACCCGTCGGGTGAAAGCCCACGGCGTCGAGCTCGGCGCAGTTGAAGGTCGAGTCGCCGAGCGCGAGCCGCGTGCGTGGGACGAAAGCCGCGAGCTCACGCCGTCCGTGATAGCAGAGCCCAGCCAAGTGCTGATGAAAAGAAGCAAACCAGCGCGCTGGTGTGATGTTGTGATAGATGAGCAGAATCGGGTCCGGCAGATGATAGGCAAACGTGCTGACACCGGCGCCAATCGAGAAGTGCAGGATCAAGAGATTGTCGGGTGACGAGACCTTCTCGTAGTTCCAGAGCTTTCTGGCCTTCCCCGCCATCTCTGGATGGACGGACTCGGCAAAAATTTCGGAGTCCAAGCCCGCGTCGAGCAAGACCTGCTGGATCCGCAAAGCTTCATTGCCGATCGCGTCTCCGTAGGAGAGCGCCGCGAGCATCTGATGAACCTGCATCGCTGTCTGCTACCCGAACAGCCTCGCGAGCAGGCCTCGGCGCGGGGCTCGCGGATTTCTACGATCGTCTTTGCGGAGCGAGGCGAGAATCTTGTTGTACTTACCTAGAACGACCGGCCAGCGATAGTGATCGCGGTAATAGGCACGCCCATTATCTCCGAGCCCCGCCCGCAGGTCCCGATCGGATTCGAGCCGCGATAGTCCTTCTCGAAACTCGTAATAGTCGTCGAAATAGAGGCCGGCATTCGACCGACGACATTGCCCTCTCAAAACATCACACTTTCCGTTCGCGAGCACGGGCTTGCCCACCGCCCAGGCCTCGTTGGTCACCATCGACAAGCTCTCGAGCTCCGAGGGCATCGTGAGTATTAGAGCACCCGCGAGAGCGCTCCATTTCTCTTCCTCCGACAAGAACCCCGCATAAACAATGCCGGGTGTGTCCGGTATGTCCATCTTCTTTCCGCCGACGAGCACGAGCGAGAGGTTCGAGCCGGTGTCTTCGCGGTAGCGACGGTAGTGGTTGAACAACGTATGGCAGCCTTTGTTCTGATCGATCCGCCCGATATAAATCATGTAGGGCGTAAGATCTCCGCAGCGCTCACGAAACAGACCGGTATCGATAGAGGTCGGGATTTCCGAGCCGACGCCCACGACTTCACCGTAGACGCCGCGGTTTTCCGTCGCCTTCCAAATCATCGCGCGCTCTTCGACCGAGTTGTAGACGATGGCGCGTGGCAGCTGAAAGAGCTCTTTGAAGATCTCGAGCTCGATGACGTCGTCTTTCTCGGCCGTGGGCACGAGGATCGCTTTGTCCGCGTGCGCCCGTACCCCGTAAAAGCTGTGGTAGTAGCGATAGGAAAAAAAGAGGATGTAGTTGTAGGCGTCTTGTCGGCGCTTCAGGTACCTAAGCAGCGCGGGCGAGGTCGGTCCTTGCTCGTCGAGCCAGTCAAGCTCGTCCTTTTCAGAATGGCGGCCCAGGAAGACTTTCTGCGACAAGCGCCCGAAGCGATCCGGGTCGCGCGGCCTCTTCACCTTGAACCGCCTCACCGGGACGCCGCCCACCTCGTGAAGGCCGGGCGGATGCTCGTTCTTCCAGGTGATGTAGTCCTGGGCGCAGGAAGTCAGGACTTCGACACGGTGCTGACTCGCCAGGTGCTCCGCGATGAGCCGGCAGTGATATTCCGCGCCGCCATTGACGTCTTCGCCGTAGCGCTGCACGACAAAGGCGAGCCGAAGCGATTCCGGCGCAGGCTCGTTGCGCGGAGCGGTTCGGCTACGCGTTCGGCGGTTCGCTGCCCCGGACTCTCTAGAGCCTCCCGGCGCCGTGTTAGCGCGAGCCTCCGCCGCCACCGCTGCCGCCTTCTTTCGTACCGCCTTCTTTCGTACCGCCTTCTTTCGTACCGCCTTCGCCACCCGCACGGCCGCTATTGGGCCGGCCACCGCGACGACGGCGATAAGGTCGCCGCCCAGTACCTCCACGGCCACGGCGACGCCCGTCATTCGATCCTGAATCCCGCGAATCGCGGGATTCCCGGGACGCCCGCGGTTCTCGCGACTCTCGTGTTTCTCGCGGTTCTCGCGACTCTCGTGTTTCTCGCGGTTCTCGGGCCTCTCGCGGTTCTCGCGACTCTCTCTTGGCGCTCGCCATCTGCTCGAACGTCTTCTCGCGCTTCGTCTGAAAGTCAACCCGCACGCCTAGCGTCCGGAGCCGCGCTTTGAGATTGGTGAGGTCGAGGTTCAGACGAGTGACTTCCGTCGTCATGTTATTGAGAAGCAGAACGTAGTAGCGGTTCAAGTCCGATTGACGCGTCAGCGCGCTGATCATCGGGTTCGGGTTGAAGAAAAGCTTCAAAACAGGGTTCAGGAGAGAACGCAGCTTGCGGATGAGCCCACCCTTGCTCCCGGCCGAAGACTGGTAGATCGTCTCCGGCGTGAACGAGTAATTCCACTGCGCGTCGCGCGCGCGGAACGCCGCGACGAAATCGCTGTTGAACTCGTTACTGTCCAGGATCGCATCGAGCCGCATTTCCGCGATCTCCTTGACTTCTTCTTCCGTATAGAGTCCTTTCCGTTTCTCCTCGATCTTCTTCCGAATGTTGGCCATGATGGCCTCGACATCGATGTCCGACCCCTTCGCACTGAAGGTAGACATAGACCTCCTTACCGCCGCCGCCTGACTATCTTCGCGTCAGGGGCGAGCGCGTCGTCGCTTGGGCGGTTCTTTGTTTTGGAGAGTCTAACCCGACTGGTTCTAGTGGTAGATCAACGTGACTATCGTCGCCGCCCAAAGCGCTACCGTCACGAGAATCGGCCTATCGTTGAGGAGCACCTTTGTAGGGTCTCCTCCTTCTTCCTTTTGATGGACGAGATACAAATAGCGAAAAATCCCGTAAAGCACAAAAGGAAGGGTCCATATCAGTCGATCCGTACCGAACTTTGCCACGGTCTCCGGCGCCAAGGTGTACAAGGCGTAGGAGACCAGGGTAGAGGCCGTTACCACCGCTATCATTTGATCCAGTAGATAGGGGCTGTACTCTCCCAGAATCCTCCGATGCTCGGCCGCTCCGCTCGCAAGGAGGGTGAGCTCCTGTCGCCGTTTTGCGAGAGCGAGAAAAAGAGCAGCTAGCAACGTACATATCAAAAGCCAATTGCTGAAGACTACGTCGATCGCCAGAGCCCCGGCGACCGCCCTCAGCACGAAACCAAAAGCTACAACGAGAACATCTAGTATAACGATATTCTTCAGGATAAAGGAATAAGCGGTCATCGTCGCAAAGTAAATCGTCGCGACGACGCCGAATCCCGGCGCGAGCCAATAAGCAGCGACGAGCCCCCCTGTGACAAGAACGACCGCCGCGCCGGTGGCTAAACGCGGGGACAGCTTCCCCGCGGCCAGAGGACGGTTGCGCTTGACAGGGTGTTTTCGATCCTGCTCGAGGTCTGCTAGGTCATTGACCAGATAGACCGCGCCCGACAGCAGACAAAAAATAACCAAGGCCCCGCTCGCGACCAAAACCGACGGGCCGTCGAATAGGCGCTGCGCGAAGACCAACGCGGCCAATACGACGAGATTCTTGGTCCACTGGTGTGGGCGCAGGGAAAGGAACAGTTGCCCGAACTGGCTCACCTCCACTCTCCCTGCAGCTTACGGGCTTCTGACCCCGATAGCTGCAGGAGGCAGACGAGCTGCTTCCTTAGTTTCTCTCCGCGTAAGGCTGTTCCCTGCAAATCAAGCGCTTCGCTATTTGAAGCTGCTGACGGCCTCGGACTCCGTTTCAAACGTGTCGAAGACCGTGAGAAGTTTTGTGATCGAGAGCAGATCGTGTATCCGCTTGGTGAGATGCAGAAGCTTGAGCTGCCCGTTCTTGCGGCTCACCGTAGTGTAGCAGCGAACGATTTCACCCAAACCGGCACTGTCAACATAGGGAACGTTTTCTAGATTCAGCACGATTTTCTCGGTCCCGTTCTCGACAAGACTGTTGATCTTCTCGCGCAGCAGCTCGTCCCCTTCACCGATGAGCATTTTGCCTTGCAGATCCAAGATGGTGACGCCCTCGACGGCTCTTTCCTCGATTTTCATTGCCAAGAATTCCTCCAAAATCAGAAAAGGGTCAAATCGACCCCCGATTTAGCCGCTCAGAATTATCATACTCTGAGAGAACCTGTCAAACTTCCTGAGCTTGATGCATATACCCTATGCTAGACTTCAGGACGATGCCTGACCGGCCTGACCCTTTTCTAACCAGGCTTCAAGAGCGCGCCGCCTCCGAAAAGAAGCGGATCGCCTTGCCGGAATCCACCGAGCCGCGAACGCTCGAAGCGGCGGTAGCCATGAAGCGGCGCGGGGTCGCCGAGCCTGTTCTGATTGGCGACGCCGACGCGATCACCGAAGCAGCCGAGGCGGCGGGTGTCGCACACACTCAGCTGGCCGGCATCGAGATACGCTCTAACTACGATGCGCGCGCCGATATTTACGCGGACGCGCTGTACCAAAGGAGACGCCACAAAGGCATCTCCGAGGACGAAGCGCGACGCCAGGCGCGTGACCCTCTGTACTTCGCCGCGCTCATGGTGTCTGCCGGGGACGCCTCGGGCTACGTCGCGGGCGCCGAGAACAGCACGGCTAACGTGCTGCGAGCCGCCATCCGCGTCTTCGGGACGAAGCCTGGGATAAGGCGCGTCTCGAGCTTCTTTCTCATGAGTTTTTCCGACGGCGTGCAATATGTGTTCGCGGACTGCGCCGTGCTGCCGGACCCCACGGCGGACGAGCTCGTCGAGATCGCACAGCTCGCGGCCGCCAATGCCCGCCTTTTCCTCGAGACCGAGCCCCGCGTCGCCCTTCTCTCGTTCTCGACGAAAGGAAGCGCCGACCATCCACGCGTGAGGAAGGTCGTTCGCGCCGCGGAAACGCTGCGGGTACGTTCACCGGAGCTCGCCGCCGACGGCGAGCTTCAAGCCGATGCGGCGATCGTTTCTGAAGTGGGCGCGAAAAAAGCCCCCGGAAGCTCGGTGGCCGGGCGAGCGAATACGCTCATCTTTCCTGACCTGGATTCGGGGAACATCGCGTGCAAGCTCGTCGAGCGATTGGCGGGAGCTTCCGCAATCGGTCCGATTCTCCAAGGGCTAGCCGCGCCCGCCAATGACCTGTCGCGCGGCTGCAGTTCCGAAGATATCGTCAACGTCGCGGCCATCACCTCTCTCCAAGCAGGCCAAGCCGGAGAGAGGTGACGACCGCTCGTTACTAGTACTAGTCTGTGGTCTCGCGGCGTATCTTCTTACGCTGCCGCTTTTGAGCGAGCGCTTGTTTCGCACGCTTCTTGTCGCCCGGCTTCATGTAGAACGAGTGCTTTTTGATCTCTTTGATGATGTCCTCTTGCTGCACTTTCCGTTTGAAGCGCCGCAGAGCACTTTCGATCGACTCGTTATCGTTGACTCTAATCTCGGCCAAGTTCGAAGCACCTCCCTTCGTTCTAAAGGATCATCGAGCCGGTACGGCGACCACCGAGACAACTTCTCCACTACGAGAGACAGGCAACCCGAGGCTCTTGAGGAGGAGATTGGACGCCGGCTGATCGCGATGGTGCGGTTTTCGAAGCCCGCTCGACTCGAAACCACTATAAGTAACCAGGTTACAGATTGTCAACTGGACTTCGCCGTTCCGTACACCATCTGTTGACACTTCGAGAAACTCCGTGGGATAATCGTGCCGAAACAAACGCCCGTGTAAACTGCTGATGTTACTACGCTTAACGGATATCAAATGAGAGTGCTCATCGTTGGAGGTGGGGGGCGGGAACACGCCCTCGCCTGGAAGCTGAAACAGAGTCCTGAAGTGACGGAGCTTTTTTGCGCTCCGGGGAACGCGGGTATCAAGAATCTCGCGGATTGCATCAATATCGACCCCTCCGACATCGTGGAGCTTGCCGATTTCGCCGAGAACCTCTCGATCGGCCTCACGGTTGTTGGTCCCGAGCTGCCGCTCATCCTCGGGCTCGCGGACGAGTTTCAACGACGTGGCCTGCCCGTGTTCGGGCCTAATCGCGCCGCGGCCGAGCTCGAAGGCAGCAAAGCTTTCGCCAAAGATTTTCTCAGGCGCGGAAACATCCCGACGGCCCGCTATCACATCGTGAGCACGTTGGACCAGGCCGCTTCTGTCATCGAGAGCGGCGAGCTCGGCTTGCCTCTCGTCGTGAAGGCGGACGGGCTCGCCGGCGGCAAAGGTGTTTCCATCGCCCAGAGCAGCGAGGAGGCGCAGAAGCAAGTAGCGACCCTCATGGACGATCGCCAGCTTGGAAGCGCGGGCACGCGGCTCGTGCTCGAAGAGTTTCTCGAAGGCGAAGAAGTCTCGTTCTTCGCGCTCTCGGACGGGCACAACGTGCTGCCGCTTGTCGCGGCGCAAGATCACAAGCGCGCCTATGACGGTGACGAAGGACCGAACACGGGTGGCATGGGCTGCGTTTGCCCCGCAACTAATTTGAACGCGGAGACCCTCAAGCACATCGTCAAGGACATCGTGAACCCGACGATCAAGGGCCTCGCTAACGAGGGCCGCAAGTATCAAGGCATCCTCTATTGCGGAATCATGCTGACAGCGGACGGCCCTAAAGTGCTCGAGTTCAACGTACGCTTCGGCGATCCGGAAGTGCAGGCGATCCTGCCTCGCCTGAAAGACGATCTCTTGCCGCTCCTTCTCGAAGTAGCGGAAGGGCGGCTCGGACAGCACCGGCCCGAATGGACGCGCGAGCCCGCGGTCAGCGTCGTGCTCGCCTCAGGCGGCTATCCCGGCAAATACGAGACCGGCAAAGCCATCCATGGTCTCGAAGAGGGCAAGGTCGAGCTCGACGAAGGGATCTGCGTCTTTCACGCCGGGACGAAAGAAGTGGACGGAAAGCTCGTCACCGGTGGCGGACGCGTGCTCACGGTGACCGCGCTGGGCCAAAATCTCAAAACCGCGATCGCTCGTTCTTACGAAGGCGTGGCCCGCATCCAGTTCGAAGGCCAACATTTCCGAAAGGACATCGGACAAAAGGCGCTAGCGCACATCACCGGAGGTTAGAAGTTTGTCGAGTCCAAAAGTTATCATCGTCATGGGGAGCCTCTCCGACAAGGACGTCATGGTTGAAGCCGCGACGGTTCTGAGTGAGTTCGACATCCCCTACGAGATGGGCATCTACTCGGCACATCGCACGCCGGCGCGATCGGCAAAGCTCGCCTCAGAAGCGGCCGGCCGAGGAGTCAAAGTCCTGATCGCGGGCGCGGGGGCCGCGGCGCACCTCGCGGGCGCTTTCGCCGCGCACTCGACGCTTCCCGTGATTGGTGTTCCGCTTGCGGCAACCTCCCTTGGCGGCATGGACGCGCTTCTCGCTACGGTGCAAATGCCCGCGGGCTTTCCCGTCGCGACCGTCGCCATTGGGAAAGCGGGCGCGCGCAACGCGGCCCATCTCGCGGCGCAGATTCTAGCGACGTCGGACGAGGCGGTCGCGGAGAGAATTCGCGCCTTCCGCGCACGAAAAGCGAAGGAAGTCGAAGAAGCCTCCGAGTCGCTCCAGAACCTCTGAGTTTTTCCTCGCCGAGACAGTCGCACAAATAGTCCCATAATCGTTTCATCTTAACTGCTGATCAGCAGTTAACTGTGCTGGAACACCTCGCCCTCGACGTCCTACGAAAACGAGGCATGGCTGCGGCCGAAACCCACCTTTACGACACACGCGAACTTCGATTCCTCGAAGTCGTCCGCTTCGATCGCATCGGAGAGCGCGGACGGCGCGCTGTGATGTCTCTGAACAGCGCTTATCAGAAGCCGGAGGCGTCTTGGGCCGAGGTCGCGGAACAGATGGTTCGCGAGCACATGCTGAACGAGGCCGATGCTCGAGCTCTGAGGCTTCTCGAAGCTTTCGCGCTCTCTATCGCCAACACGGATCGCCAACACTACAACATCTTGTTGTTTCCCAAAGGTCCGGCTCGCTACGTACTCGCGCCCGCATTCGATCAAGTGCCGATGGGCTACGCACCCACCGCCGCTGGACAACTGCGCCCGTTCGACTTCGCCAAGCCTCGCATGTCTTCGCGAACGCTCGATGTCTTCAACGAAGCCCTCCACATGGCGGCGGAGTTATGGGAGCGCGGAAGCGAAGACGAACGCATCAGCGATGCGATGCGGCGTATCTGTGCGCACAACGCAACGATTCTCGGCTGACTGTTTCAGCTGGCCGACTGATTCGCGAGCTGGCCGCAGGCAGCAAGCACGTCGTCGCCGCGGCTGCGGCGCAAGTTCACCGTCAGCCCCGCATCGGTCAGGACGTCGAGGAACCGCTCCGTAGCTTTTCGCGTGGAGCCTTTGTGCGGCGCGCCCGGCCACGGGTTGTAGTTGATCAAGTTCACTTTAACCTTCATGCCTTCGAGAAGCGTCGCCAACCTTCTGGCGTCTTCCACGCGATCGTTCTCACCACCGAGAAGCACATATTCGAACGTGATGCGGCGGCGCTTCGGGAGTGGCAAGTTTCGGGCGGCGGCGATGAGCGCCTCGAGCGGATGCTTCTTGTTGATCGGCATGATGCGGTCGCGGTCCTCGTTCGTCGTCGCGTGCAAGCTGATCGCGAGTCCCACCGTCGGGGCTTTCTCGGCGAAGCGCTCGAGCTCGTCCACGAGCCCCGCGGTCGAGACCGTGATACGGCGCGGCGAGACCGCGAAAGCATCGTCATCCGTGAGAATTTCGAGCGAAGCCAAAACGCCCTGGGAGTTCAAGAGCGGCTCCCCCATCCCCATGAAGACGATATTGCTCCGAGCCGGCGGCTCGGGTAGCGCGCTCCGCGCAAGAAGAAACTGCCCGAGGATCTCGCCCGGCTCGAGATTGCGCTCGAAGCGGATCGTGCCCGAGAAGCAGAACGTGCACTTGAGAGGACAACCGATTTGCGTCGACAGACAAAACGTATGGCGGTCGCCGTCCGGGATGTAGACGGTCTCGACGTGACGACCGTCGTGAAGCGCGAGCTGGAACTTGATGGTGCCGTCTCTCGACACGTGCTGGCTCGTAATCTCGGGACGGCGAATCTCGTGCTCGCGGGCGAGGCTCTCGCGAAGACCGCGCGTCAAATCCGTCATCTCGTCGAACGTGTTCACGCCGCGCGCGTAGATCGAGCGATAGATCTGACGGCCCCGAAACGCAGGGAGCCCCGCTGAAGTGGCGACTTCTTCGAGCGCTTTGCGCGACAAGCCGAACAGGTTCATTGCAGATATCCTAGCGCCACCATACCTTTTTTGCCCCAGGGAGACGGCTGTGATAGATTTCACTTTCTCCGATGTTCCGAAAACAGGTTTTGGACAACGGACTTACCATTCTCACCGAGCATATGCCACATGTGCGTTCGGTGGCGCTTGGGGTCTGGCTGAGGCGGGGAAGCCGCCACGAAAAGGCTTCCGAGAGCGGTCTCGCGCACTTTATCGAGCACATGGTGTTCAAGGGGACCGAGCGGCGGAGCCAAGCCCAAATCGCCCAGGAGCTCGACGAGATTGGCGGCCAGTCGGACGCGTTTACCTCCCAGGAATATGCGGGATTCCACGCCAAAGTGCTCGGTGAGCACGTGCCCCGTGCCATCGACCTGCTCTCGGACATCGTGCTCGCACCTAGCTTCGACGCGGAAGAGCTCGAGCGCGAGAGGATGGTGATCTTCGAAGAAATCAAGGGCGTCGAGGATGCGCCAGAAGATCGCGTGCACGACTTGTTCGTCGAGTTTTTCTGGCCGAACCACCCGTTGGGCCGCCCGATCCTCGGCACGCCCGAGACGGTGGGAGGTTTCGAACGCGACGACCTCGTGCGTTTTTTTCGTAAGATCTACGCGCCGAGCAACATCATCGTCGCCGCCGCGGGCGATGTCGAGCACGACGCTCTTTTCGAGCTCGTCTCGTCCCACTTCGCGTCTCTGGACACCCCTCCGGACGACGCCATAGAAAGCCCTCCCTCCGTGCGTCCGACGATCCGCCTGCAGCCCAAAGACCTCGAGCAAACGCATCTGGTCATCGGAACGGTAGCACCCCCACAGGGCTCGCCCGACCGCTACGTCGCCTATGTCTTGAACGCGATACTCGGCGGCAATTTGAGCTCGCGTCTTTTCCAAGTCATCCGCGAAGAGCGCGGCCTCGCCTATTCCGTGTACTCGGGCTTGAACTGCTTCAGCGATGCCGGCCAGTTCTCGATTTACGCTGGAACCGACCCGAAACACGTCACCGAAGTCGTCGACCTCACGCTCGAAGAGATCCGTCGCATCAAGTCCGAAGCCGTCCCCGCCGCCGAGCTCGATCGCGCGAAGAGCCACATGCGCGGCAGCATCTTGATGAGCCTCGAGTCGACGGGCTCGCGCATGTCGCAGATCGCCCGTCTCGAAATGACCCAGGGCCGTTACGTGACACCGGAAGAGACCATCGCGAGCCTCGAGGCGGTGAGCTCGGAAGACGTTCTCCGCCTCGCGACGGAAATATTCGACGGGCGCTCGCTCGCCATGACCGTTCTCGGAAAGCTCGAGCACTTCCACCCAGTCCCGGAGAGCTTGGTTGCCTGAGCTCCTTATTTCCGTCCTCGGAAGCGGTAGCTCCGGCAACGTCACCTTCGTCTCCGATGGATCGGCCCGGCTCCTCCTCGATGCCGGCCTCGCTTGCCGCGAGATCGAAAGACGCCTGAGGACCCTCGGCGTCGCCCCCGGCCATATCGACGGCGTTCTCCTCTCGCACGAGCACGGTGACCACGCGCGCGGCGCCTGGCGCTTTTGCGCGAAACACAACGCCACTCTCTACGCGACAGAAGGGACCTATCGGTGCCTCAAACCGCTTCCGGACAAACCGGTGGACTGGGTGCGCATCCGCTCCGGCTCGAGCACGAAGCTCGGCCGGATGACCGTCGATTTCTTCCCGACGCCTCACGACGCGGCGGACCCTATCGGCTTTCGCATCCGACGCGGGCGCCTCTCGTTCGGACACGTCACCGATATCGGCCACATTTCCGAGGCTGTGGTCGACGGGCTCCGCGGATGCTCGGCTATCCTCATCGAAGCGAACCACGACGTCGACATGCTGCGCGAGAGCGACTATCCCGCATCTTTGCGCGATCGCGTCGGGAGCCGCTTGGGTCATCTTTCGAACGACGCGCTCGCGCGCTATCTCGAGCACCGGCTCCCGGGCGCGGTGCGACACTTGTTCCTCGCGCACCTCTCGAAGCAGAACAACCACGAGCGGCTCGCTCTAGACTGCTCTCTTGAAGCACTCACGCGCCGCGGCGGCCGCAAACCCAAAATTCATCTCACCTATGCCGACCGACCGACGCCGCTACTTCGGTTGACGGAGAGCCGTGAGCTCGTCGAAGACACCAAGCAGGGCGTCCTGGCGTTTTAGAATATGCTGACCGATCGTTACGTTCATCCCGAGATGGGCCGAATCTGGAGCGAAGAGGCCAAGTTCGACGCCTGGATGGAAGTCGAAGTCGTCGCGGCCGAAGTCATGGCGGATGCAGGCATCATCCCCAAAGAAGCCGCCGCCGAGATCCGGCAAAAAGCCTCCTATTCGATCGAGCGCATCGACGCGATCGAAAAAGAAGTGAAGCACGACGTCATTGCCTTCACCCAAGCGCTCGCCGAGAACGTAGGTGAGGCGGGCCGCTTCGTCCATTTCGGCCTCACGAGCTACGACGTCGTGGACACTGCCCTCGGCATCCGGCTTCGGGATGCCACGGATTTGATCATTCAGAATGTCGACAAGCTTCTAGGCGTGCTCGAGGCCCGCGCTCGAGACCACAAGCGCACCATCATGGTGGGCCGTACCCACGGCGTCCACGCGGAGCCCATGACCTTCGGGATGAAGCTCACGCTCTGGTACGCAGAGATGAAGCGCAACCGCACGCGACTCGTCGCTGCGCGGGACGCCATCGCTGTCGGGAAGCTCTCGGGCGCTGTCGGCACCTTCGCCCACTTGCCTCCTGAAATCGAAGAACGACTCTGCGAGAAGCTAGGGCTATCCGCGGCGCCCATCTCGACTCAAGTGCTGCAGCGCGACCGCCACGCGGAAGCTTTATCGGCGCTCGCCATCCTCGCGAGCACCCTGGACAAGATCGCGGTCGAGATCCGAAGCCTGCAGCGAACGGAAATCCGCGAAGTCGAAGAGTTCTTCTCTGAAAAACAAAAAGGCTCCTCGGCCATGCCGCACAAGCGAAATCCGGTGGCGAGCGAGCAAATTTCCGGACTCGCGCGGGTCGTGCGCGGCAACTTGCAAACCGCGCTCGAGAACGTCCCGCTATGGAACGAGCGCGATATCTCCCATTCCTCAGCGGAGCGGATGATCCTGCCCTCGAGCTACATCCTGACCGACCACATCCTGAGGCGCGCGACCTCGGTGCTCGATAACCTGATCGTCTATCCCGAGAAGATGCGCGAGAACCTCGATTCGATGAAAGGCCTCGTCTTCAGCGGACAGGTGCTGCTTCAGATCGCAAAAAAGGGCCTCGCGCGTGAAGACGCCTATCGCCTCGTTCAGAGAAACGCGATGGCCGTCTGGCAAAACAAAGGCACATTGCGGGAGCTTCTCGGCGCGGACGAAGATATTGCCAAGTGGTTGTCTGGAGAAGAGCTCGACCAGGCCTTCGATTTGGAGAAACAGATGCAGCACGTCGACACGATTTACAAACGGGTGTTCGGATGACGCTCATAAAGGCGAACGTCGTCGTCCAGCTCAAGAGCGCCGTCCACGATCCACAAGGCGAGACCATTCGCCACGCGCTCGAGCAGCTCGAGCTCGGCCAGGTCGAGAGCGTGCGCCAGGGAAAGTTCTTCGAGCTCACCGTGGAGGCGTCGTCGAAAGAAGAAGCCGAAAAGATAGTGCGCGAGATCGCCCTGCGCGTGCTCTCCAATCCCGTTCTGGAAGTCTTCCAAGTGGAGATCGAGAGCTAAGTTGCCCCGCTTCGCTGTCTGTGTATTCCCCGGATCCAACTGCGAAGAAGACGTTCAATACGCGCTTCAGAACGTTCTCGGCGAGCCCACCGATCTCGTCTGGCACAAAGACACGTCCCTAGAAGGCTACGACGCCGCCATCCTCCCGGGAGGGTTCGCCCACGGCGACTACCTCCGTCCCGGCGCCGTAGCGCGCTTCTCGCCGATCATGACCGCCATCCAAAAAATGGCGGACGAGGGCAAACCTGTCATCGGAATCTGCAACGGCTTCCAAATGCTGCAAGAGGCAGGTCTCTTGCCGGGCGCCATGCTCCGCAACCAAACCCTGACCTACATCTGCCGCTATCTTCATTTGCGCCCGGAGCAGCTAGACTCGCCCCTCACGTCGGGCCTGAGCGAAGGTGAGCTCCTGCGCATCCCTATAGGCCACGCCGACGGCAACTTCTACGCGGACGACGAAACCCTAGAAACACTCGAGCGCAACGACCGAGTCGTCTTCCGCTACGTCAACGCCCAAGGAGCGCGCGAAGACACCGCGAACCCTAACGGCGCCGCCAATGCCATCGCCGGCGTGCGAAACGAACGTGGAAACGTCCTAGGCCTAATGCCCCACCCCGACCGCTGCTACCAAGAAGAGCTAGGAACCGCAGACGGGCGCAAACTCTTCGAGTCCCTAATAGCCTGGACCAAGGAGAGAACCTGAACGATGC
Source organism: Acidobacteriota bacterium (assembly GCA_004356105.1). Lineage (GTDB taxonomy): Bacteria > Acidobacteriota > Vicinamibacteria > Marinacidobacterales > SMYC01 > SMYC01. Next base: position 35,536 of record SMYC01000332.1, read on the forward strand.
CCACAAGGTCAATATTAGGAAAAGCAAAGAAATAGGAGAGGTGGAGATGAAAAGACTAGCCCTTATCCCCTCATCCCCTCCTATCCCCACATTCTCTTTTCTTTTTCTTGGATCTCCATGAGACTCGAAGAGTCTCTCGCGGCGCATAACCTCACGCGAGAGGAGTACGACGCCATCGTGGGGAAGCTCGGGCGCGAGCCCAACGAGAATGAGCTCGGCCTTTTCTCCGTCATGTGGTCCGAGCATTGCAGCTACAAGAGCTCGCGCGTCCATTTGAAGCGGCTTCCTACTCGCGGGCCTCGAGTTCTACAAGGCCCGGGCGAGAACGCGGGGGTCGTCGATATCGGCCACGGTCTCGCGGCGGTTTTCAAAGTCGAATCGCACAACCATCCGTCATTTATCGAGCCTTTTCAAGGCGCCGCGACGGGCGTTGGCGGCATCATCCGCGACATCTTTACGATGGGCGCGCGTCCTGTCGCGCTCATGAACTCTCTCCGCTTCGGACCGCTCACCGTCCCGAAGAACCGCAGGCTTCTCTCCGGCTGCGTCGCGGGCATCGCGAGCTACGGCAACAGCATGGGCATCCCGACGCTCGGCGGCGAAGTGGTCTTCGAGGATTGCTACAACCTGAACCCGCTCGTGAACGCCTTCTGCCTCGGCCTCGCATCCAAAGACCGCATCTTTCTTGCGAAAGCCGAAGGCGAAGGCAACCCCGTTTTCTACGTCGGCGCCAAGACGGGAAAAGACGGCATCCACGGCGCCACGATGGCCTCGGCGGAGTTCGACGAAGCCGCGGAAGAGAAGCGGCCCACCGTTCAAGTCGGCGACCCTTTTCTCGAAAAGCTTCTGCTCGAAGCGTGCCTCGAGCTCATGGCAACCGATGCGCTGGTCGCCATCCAGGATATGGGTGCCGCAGGGCTTACCTGCTCGACCGCCGAGATGGGCGCACGCGGGGGTCTTGGAATCGAGATCGAGCTGAACCGCGTTCCGCAGCGCGAGGCCGGCATGACGCCCTACGAAATCTTGCTCTCGGAGTCGCAAGAGCGCATGCTCCTCGTCGCCAAGGCAGGGCGGGAGGCCGAAGTCGAAGCCATTTTCAAGAAATGGGATCTCGACGCCGCCGCGATCGGCAAGGTCACGGGCGACGGCTTGTTGCGTGTGCTCGCCGCCGGAAAGACCGTCGCGGAGGTGCCGAACCGAGCCCTCGTCGATGAAGGCCCCGTCTACGAGCGGCCCATGAAACGCCCTGCCTATCTCGACGCGGTCGCCGCCGTCGAGCTTCCGGAGCCGACGGATCTCGAAGAAACCTTCGTCCGCATGCTCGCAAGCCATACGATCGCGAGCAAGCACTGGATCTTCGAGCAATATGACCACATGGTGCAGAGCAATACGATCGTGATGCCGGGGGGCGACGCGGGTGTTATCCGCGTCAAAGGCACGCCGATGGCGCTCGCGATGTGCCTCGACGGCAATGGACGCTACACCTATCTCGATCCTTACTTGGGAGGCGCGACCGCGGTCGCGGAAGCGTGCCGCAATATCGCGGCCGTCGGCGCGACGCCCGTCGGCGCGACCAACTGCCTCAACTTCGGCAATCCCGAGAAGCCCGAGATCATGTGGCAGTTCGCCCGGGCGGTGGACGGTATCCGGGATGCTTGCGAGCGCTTCGACGTGCCAATAACCGGCGGCAATGTCAGCTTCTACAACGAGACCGAAGGCAAAGGCATCTACCCAACACCTGTCGTCGGTGTTGTCGGGATTCTCGAAGACGCGACGAAACGCGTGAGGCATTATTTTAGAACGGACGGTGACATTGTCTACTTGATGGGCAACACCGACGAAGAGCTCGGGGCGAGCGAATACTTGAAGCTCGTGCACGGGCGAAACGACGGAAGCCCTCCGCGGCTCGACCTCGACACGGAAGCCGCGCTCCAAAGCTTCACGCGCGAGGTGGCCTCCCGCGGGCTGATGCACTCGGCCCACGATTTGAGCGATGGCGGACTCGGCGTCGCGATCGCGGAAAGTCTCTTTGGCCCGCTCGGCGAAACGATGGGGGCGTCCATCGCACTCGAGACTCCGCGGCGGGCGGACGGCGTGTTGTTTTCTGAGACGCAAAGCCGGATACTCACCAGTGTCCCCTCCGCCTCCGCGGACGCCTTCCTCGCCCTCGCCGAGGAGCACGGGGTACCCGTCAAGCGCATCGGCGTGACGGGGGGCGACACGTTGGAGATACGCGTGAACGGCACGTCCGCCATCTCGAAAAACGTCGACGACCTACGCGAAGTCTGGTGGAACGCTATCGAAAAGGGGCTTTTGAGATGAGTTTCAAAGACGAATGCGCCGTCTTCGGGATCTTCGGCCACCCGGACGCCGCGCGGGTCACCTATCTTGGCCTCTACGCGATGCAGCACCGCGGCCAGGAAGCCGCTGGCATCGTGAGCTCGAGCCCGACGGGCTTCAGAAGCCGCAAGCGCCGAGGCTACGTCGCCGACATCTTCGACGAGGACTCGCTCGAGAAGCTCGAAGGCACGAGCGCCATCGGACATGCCCGCTACTCGACGTCCGGCGAGAACAACGATTCCAATACCCAGCCCCTCTACATCGAGTGTAAGTTCGGCGAGATCGCCGTCTGCCACAACGGAAATCTCGTCAACGCCCATCTTCTCAGACACGAGCTCGTCGAGCATGGCTCGATCTTCCGCACCACGAGCGACACCGAAGTCATCCTCCACCTCTACGCCAAATCGATGCAGCGCAACCGCGAAGATGCCATCTTCGACGCGGTTCGCACCGTGTCGGGCGCTTTCTCGCTGCTATTCCAAACGCCCGACGCCCTCGTCGCCGTGCGCGACCCGAGAGGCTTTCGCCCGCTCGTTTTAGGCAAGCTCGGCGAAAGCTACGTGCTGTGCTCGGAGACCTGCGCCCTCGACCTTATCGAGGCCGAATATATCCGCGAAATCGAGCCCGGCGAAATGGTCGTCATCGACAAGAACGGCGTGAGGTCTCTCCGACCCTTCAGCGAAGTGCAGCCTTCGCAATGCATCTTCGAGCACGTCTACTTCGCCCGCCCCGACAGTTACGTGTTCGGCCGAGACGTCCACGCGACGCGCCTCGCGATGGGCCGGCAGCTCGCACGCGAAAGCCCCGTCGACGCCGACGTGGTGGTGCCCGTTCCCGATTCCGGCGTCGTGGCCGCCGTCGGCTATTCGCAAGAATCCGGCCTCCCCATGGAGTTCGGCCTCATCCGCAATCACTATGTCGGCCGAACATTCATCGAGCCCCGTCAATCCATCCGCAATTTCGGTGTGAAGGTCAAGCTCAACCCGGTGCGCTCCGTCATCAAAGGCCGCCGCATCATTCTCGTCGACGACTCCATCATCCGCGGCACAACGAGTCGCAAGATCGTCGGCATGGTCAGAAACGCCGGCGCCGCCGAGGTGCACTTCCGCGTCTCGTCCCCACCAACGACGGGCCCGTGCCACTACGGCATCGACACGCCGAAACGCGAAGAGCTCATCGCCTCGAACCACAGCATCGAAGAGATCAAGGAGTACATCGACGCTGACAGCGTGGGCTACCTCTCGCAAGACGGCCTGCTCGGAGCGGTCGAAAAGGACCGCGACCGCTACTGCTCGGCGTGCTTCTCCGGCAACTACCCGATCGAGCTTCCCACTCAAGGCCGCGACCAGCTCAAGCTCTTCGAAAAAGTCCGAGACTAAACTAAAACTCTTCGAAAGCCGCACCGATTCAAACAGGGGCCCGACCGCCCCGCCAGGCAGCGCGTCTCGAATCCTGTGGTCCGCAAAAACTCGCTCCGGCGTTGATGCCGCGGTTTTGAGCCCAGCGCCCGCGGAGAACATGGCTCGGTGTCACAAGTGAGTTCTTGGCTGGGTGGATCCGGCGCCGTCGACCGAAGCGTCCTCGAGAAGCGGGCTGCTGATTTCCATCTTGGCAGCATCTTCCGCACGCTTTCCATCTCGCTTCACAACGCTTGCGTTGCTCGAGCCGGCGGAAGCTAGTAGAGATATGTGGCCGAAAGTTCGCCGCGCTATTGTTGTGCTTGATAACTCTGCTCGATCCCTTGCGGTTTCGAGTTCAACGGAGCAATCAATTGCGAGAGATCAGGCAGATCGTCGGGGTAGCCCATTAGTCGCCGAAAAAGAACTTTGTCGTACTCTACTGAGTTTGTAAGGTTTCGAGTAGCTGATAGAGAGGTGTGGTCCGCAAAAAAACAAAGTCGGCCGTCGAGCCGGCAACGGAGTTCGCTGATCGGGTCATAGGGCTCGAGTGCAGACGCCTCGAAGACGTCGGAAGCGCTGCGTCTGAGGGCTTCGCCCGGTCAGGCGGCGCGTGCCAACCGATAATCGTGATGGAGCGCGCCGAGAATCGGCAGGGAAACGACACGGAATCCAGTTGGAATAGAGTGCCTCGACGAAGCAGGATCGACAGGAAGATCGCTCGCCGGCTCAGGAACATTGGGCCCCACCGATGAATGCGGAATGCGGCCGCGCTTGATTGTAGCCACGCCATTCGCACAACAGCCGACGCAGGTGCGTCTCCGACAGCGGGATGAGGAAGTCCAAACACTCTCGGCGGGTGGTGCCGATCAGTCTCTCGCAATAACCATTCGCTTGCGGCGCGAATTTTCACCCGAGGTTCGACAGCGTACGGGACGACCCGCGCTTTCAGGATCTGCTGCGGCGCATCAACCTTCCGCTTTAGCTGTGCCCATCCGAATAAGAGCGATCAATAGCGCAAAGAAAAGGAAAGAGTCCCGCAGGTCGGATGCTAAAAGAGCACGCACTCTGCTTAATTTTGCCTCCTTGACTTTTCAGCGAGTGGAGGGCTAAATGTACGTCCGAAGGAGCGGACCATGGCACTGACCTCCGGGACGACGCTGGGCGCGTACAAAATCCTCGTACCCATCGGTGCGGGCGGGATGGGTGAGGTCTATAAGGCGAGGGACACGCGCCTCGACCGGACGGTTGCGATCAAAGTGCTGCCCAGCCACCTTTCCTCTGACACCGAACTGCGTGGGCGATTTGAGCGAGAGGCTCGGGCTGCTTCCGCCTTGAACCATCCAAACATCACGACCGTGTACGACATAGGTGAGGAAGAAGGCACGCGCTACATCGTGATGGAGTTCGTCGACGGCAAAACGCTCAGGGAGCTGGTTGGCGACGGTCCGCTCGCCACCAAGAAGTTGTTGGCACTTGCCACTCAGATTGCCGATGGTCTCGCGAAGGCGCACAAAGCGGGCATCGTTCACCGGGACTTGAAGCCCGCGAACCTGATGGTCACCGAGGATGGGTTGGTGAAGATCCTTGACTTCGGGATTGCCAAGCTGATGCCCCAAAGCGGCGATGGCGATTCCGAGAAGGACACGATGACGAGGGCCACGCAGCAAGGAGCTATTCTGGGCACCCCTCAGTATATGTCACCGGAACAGGCTGCCGGTCGGCCCGTCGATTACCGCTCGGACCAGTTTTCGTTCGGGTCGATCCTCTACGAGATGGCGACGGGAAGACTTGCGTTCAAGAAAGACTCGATGCCGCAAACGCTGACGGCCATTATCGAAACTGAGCCCGAGCCCATAGGAAAGCTCAACGACAAGATTCCCGCCGAGCTCGCGGCGATCGTAGAGCGTTGTCTCGCAAAGGATCTCGAAAAACGTTATGAGTCTACAGCGGAGCTGGCGAGCGAGCTAAAGAACGTTCCGGAGACATCCCGCGGGTGGCGATCTCGCCGGCACGTTCTATGGGCGGCGGCTGGTCTCCTCGCGGCGTTTCTCGCATTTGCTTTGGGGCCGAATCTGGTTCGGTTATCGGAAAATTTATGGTCGCGAACAAAGCGTGCTCCCGTCGAGTCCATCGCGGTCCTTCCTCTCCGTAACCTCTCCGGCGACCCCGCGCAGGAGTATTTGGCGGACGGTATGACCGAGGCCTTGATTGCCGACCTGGCCAAGATTGGGGCTTTGAAAGTGATCTCTCGCACATCGGTCATGCGGTACAAGGACTCGGACAAGGCGCTCGGGGACATCGCGTCCGAGCTCAACGTCGACGTTATCCTCGAGGGCTCTGTGCTTCGTGTTGGCGATCGTGTCCGAATCACGGCGCAGCTCATCGACGTTCACACGGACCAGGCTTTGTGGGCCGAGACCTACGAGCGGGACCTTCGGGACCTCCTCGTGTTGCAGAGCGAGGTGGCGCGCGCCGTTGCGGAAGAGATCGAAGTCGTGGTGACGCCGGAGGAAACGAATCGTTTGGCCAGTGCACGTCCCGTCAATCCTGAAGCTCACGAGGCCTATCTCACGGGCCGCTTTCACCAAAACAAGCTCACTCCAGCGGACATCGAGACGGCACTTTCGTATTTCGAGCTCGCCTTGGAGAAAAATCCGGACTACACCCTGGCCTACGTGGGCATCGCCAGTGTCTGGGGTGGTCGCCTGCAGATGGGCTTTGTGCCGTCGAGTGACGGGTTGCCGCTCCAGAGGGAAGCCATTGTCAAAGCCCTGGAGCTGGATGACTCCCTCACCGAAGTTCATATCGGGTTAGCGGCACTGAAGACGTGGGGCGACTACGATTGGCCTGCTGCTGAGCGGGCGTTCGAGCGGGCCATCGAGCTCAACGCTAATAGCGCGGATGCGCGGACTCTTTACTCACACTTCTTGAACATCGTGGGGAGACCGGATGAAGCGATGGCACAGATCGAGCGCGCGTTGGAACTAGATCCCTTGAACGCTTTCTCCCATGCGTTCCACGGTGTCGACTTGAATTTCGTGCATCGGTATGACGAGGCCATCGAAGAGTTTCGCTACGCGCTCAGATTGACGCCAGGTCTTCCGTTCGCAACAAACGGACTCAGTCTCGCCCTCCATTTAAAGGGAGCCTACGAGGAGGCTGTTGCGGCACAGAGGTCCTACCTGTCCGCAATCCGTGATGTCGAGGGGGAAGCAGCCCTGGCCGAGGGCTACGCGGAGGGCGGATACACGGAGGCGATGCGCCGGCTGGCAGAGACTAGGGCGGAGCGTTCGCTCAAAACAGATACGGGCGCCTGCTGGCTTGCAGATCTGTATATCCGTGCCGGAGAGAACGAGCTTGCCCTCGAATGGCTGGAGAGAGCTTTCGCAAACCGCGACCCGAATATGCCGTACCTTCTTCTGCCGCACTACGACAGTGTACGGGACCACCCGCGCTTTCAGGATCTGCTGCGGCGCATGAACCTTCCGCTTTAGCTGCGCCATGGACAAGAGCTAGGCGTAGGACAGGGACCTACAGACGGATGGGTAGCCTCCGCACGCGCTTGCCGGTGAGCGTGAACAGCGCGTTCGCCACCGCCGGTGCGATGGGCGGCACGCCGGGCTCTCCCACGCCGGTGGGCGGCTCGTCGCTCTCGACGACGTGGACTTCGATCTCGGGCATCTCGTCCATGCGTAGCATCGGATAGTCGTGGAAGTTGCTCTGCTGCACGCGTCCTTTGTCGAGAGTCAGCTCGCCGTGAAGAGCGGCGGTGAGTCCGAAGACGATTGCGCTTTCCACCTGGGCGACGACGTTCCAGGGGTTGATGGCGATGCCGCAATCGATGGCGGCGACGACCTTGTGGACGCGCACCTTGCCGCCCTCGACCGAGACTTCCGCGACTTCGGCGACGAAGGTCTCGAACGACTTCCTCATGGCGATGCCGCGCGCGCGGCCTTCGGGTAGCGGGGTGCCCCAACCCGCCTTTTCCGCGGCGAGCTCGAGTACGTGAAGGTGCCGTGGCTGATCCTTCAGCAGCTCACGACGAAGCTCGTACGGATCTTTGCCGCCCGCGTGCGCCACTTCGTCGAGAAAGCTCTCGTTGACGAAGCCCGTGTGGGTGTGTCCGACTGAGCGCCACCACAGAACCGTGAGGGTCTTGTTGGCGTTATGGACCTCGATGCGGCGGTTCGGGATCGCGTACGGCATATCGGTAGCGCCTTCGACCGAGGCGGCGTCGACGCCGTCTTTTATCGTCATGTCCGCAAATGGGGTCCCTTCCATGATCGATTGGCCGACGAGACGCTGGTGCCACGCGCTCGGCATGCCGTCGGCGTCGACGCCGGCTTTGAGCTTGTGGACGAACATCGGGCGGAAGTAACCGCATTGGATATCGTCCTCGCGGGTCCAGATGGTCTTGACGGGAACACCTTCACCGTTGGCTACTTGAACGGCATCGGCGACGAAGTCGGACGTGACGTTCGCGCGACGTCCGAAGCCGCCACCGAGAAGCGTGGTGTGTATCTTGATCTGCTCCGGTTTCAGGCCGGTGATGTGCGATGCGACCATTTGGTCGATCGACTGGCCTTGGGTACCCGCCCATATGTCGCACCCGTCCTCTCGGACATGGGCCACGGCGTTGAGCGGCTCCATGGGTGCATGGGCGAGGAAGGGGACTTCGTAGACCGCTTCGAGTGTCTTCGACGCTTCGCCGAGAGCGGTGTCCGCGTCGCCTTCGTCTTCGGCGACCATGCCCTCGGTATCAGCGAGTGCCCGGTACTCGGTGCGAAGCGCTTCGGTACTGAGATTCGCGTTGGCACCGTCGTCCCACTCGATCTCGAGCTCGTCCCTGGCTATGCGTGCGGTCCAGAAATCCTTGGCGATGACGGCGATGCCGGAGCCAATCGGTTTGACCTTGACGACACCCGGAACCGCCTCGGCTTTGGAAGCGTCGAACTTCTTCACCGAGCCACCGCAAACGGGTGGGTGGGCGACGACCGCGGTCAACATGCCGTCGAGCTTGACGTCCATGCTGAACTCGGCTTCACCGTTGACTTTGCTCGGTCCTTCGATGCGTTTCACATTCGTGCCGATGAGTTTGAAGTCTTTCGGGTCCTTCAGCGGAACGTTCTCGGGAACGGGCAAGGTTGCCGCCTTGGCGGCGAGCTCGCCGTAGGAGGCGCGCTTGTCAACGTTGACGACGTATCCGGCGTCGGTTGTGAGCGTGTCCTTGTCGACGCCCCATTCCTGAGCCGCCGCTTCCACGAGGAGAGCTCGCGCGGTGGCGCCGGCGGTCCGAAACGGTTGCCATGACGAGGTGATGCTGGAGCTGCCGCCCGTAAGCTGCAGGCGAAATAAGAAATGGGCATATTCGGGCGCAAGTGGGGCAGGCTCGACTTGGATGCTCTTCCAGTCGGCGTCGAGCTCCTCCGCGATCAGCATCGGAAGAGAGGTGTACACGCCTTGTCCCATCTCGGATTGGTTGACGATGATGGTGATGACGTCATCGGTTGCGATGCGGACGAAAGCGTTCGGCGCGAACGGCTCGGCGGCGTGAACGTAGCGGCCGGGGCCGCGCGGGGGAACGTAGAATCCCAGCACCAGCCCAGAAGCGGCGGCACCGGAGGTTTGCAAGAATCTTCGGCGAGAGAGACTCATTGGGACACCTCCCCACGCATCGAAGCGGCGGCGCGCTTGATGGCGCAGCGGATGCGACCGTAGGTGCCGCAACGGCAGATGTTGCCGCTCATGGCGGCGTTGATGTCGTCATCGGACGGATCCGGGGTGTGGGAGAGGAGGTCGGCAGCAGCCATGATCTGTCCCGACTGGCAGTAGCCGCACTGCACGACGTCTTCCTCGAGCCAGGCTGCTTGAACGGGGTGGAGACCGTCTTTCGAAAGGCCTTCGATCGTCGTGATTTCGGAATCTTCGACCGTCGAGACCGGGGTCACGCAGGTTCGGGTGGCGACGCCGTCGATATGGACGGTGCACGCGCCGCACTCGGAGATACCGCAGCCGTACTTCGTGCCCGTCATCCCGAGGGTATCTCGTAGGACCCACAAGAGAGGCGTCGATGGGGCAACATCCACCTCGTGGCGTGTTCCGTTGACCTTGATTGCAATCATTTGGGGTTGACCTCCGTGGGGCATATCTTAGCAAACTTGGTTTTTCGCGTGAGCTATCAGCTCTGCTTAGTACGTTAGAACGGTTGCTACCATAAAATCATGCTCCCGGTTCTTCTTGTCGCCGCCCTGTTGTCTCCCCAGGAGGCGTCCGAGGACACGTCCGCCAACACGCTCGCCAAGACGCTCGTATGGTACGACTTCGAGGACGACGACCTCGAGAGCAGGCCCACCACGTTCATGGTGTTCGAAGGTGCCAAGGGAAGCGTGAATCTGAGCTCGGCCTACCACTACAACGGCTACCGGAGCGTCGAGATCCGAGACGTCGCCAACGACGGCGACTTCGCCGAGCTCCTCAAGAGCAAGTCTCGCGGCTATCTCTACATCCATTTCGCGATGTTGATCGCCGAGCCCGATGACGTGATGAACATCGCCTTTGCCGGCCAGAGCCCTTTTTCGATGCGCGAGCACGGGATCGGCATCTGGCTCAGCTTCACATAGGCCGATTTCGCTCTCAGCCAGAACGGTGCAACAAGGCCACGTAGAGTAGAGACCGAACAGAGACTCGGAAGCGTCGTTATCTCGTTGTAAGTCGGTAGACCTTGTTCCTCCGGCTTTGACCCGCCGTCATTCCCGATTCGAGGTCGGACGCAGGTGAGGTCTCTGGAACGGCGCCCCGGGAATGAACTTCCCGGAGCCCGGCTGCGCAATCACCTGGCCGTTGTCGTAGACGACCTCACCGCGGCGAATCGTCGTCCTGGGAAAGCCGGTGACTTCCCATCCCGCGTAAGTCGAATAGTGCACGTTGGAAAACTGGTCCTCGTCGCGGATCGTCTTCTTCATAGTCGGGTCCCAGATCACAATGTCGGCGTCCGATCCGACTTCGATCGTGCCCTTGCGTGGGTACATGCCAAACAGCTTGGCCGCGTTCGTTGACGTGACCGCGACGAACTGCTCGAGGGTGATGCGCTCCTTCAAAACGCCCTCGGAGAAAAGCATCGGCAGATATTCCTGGAGATTGCTGAACCCCATCCGCTTGTCGGCGATCGTCTGCTTTGGATCCAGCTTCGCCTCTTTCGAATAGCCGGTGTGATCGGTGCCGATCGTATGGATGGTCCCTTTCGCAATACCTTCCCACAGTATGTCTTGGTCCCACTTCTCGCGGAGCGGCGGGCCGCCTAAGTACAGTCCGGCGTCCGGCCGCTGATACACCTCCTGTGTCAGGTGCAGGTACATGGGCCGCGTCTCGACGTACACTGGCAGACCGCGGGCCATCGCCTCTTCCGCCACCCTCTGCGCACGTCCGGATGACATGTGGAGTATGTAGATGGGCGAGCCCGTCGCCTCCGCAATCGCCACCGCCCGCTGAACGGCAACCACCTCTGCGACGACCGGGGCACTTTGGCCGAAGTTATGAATCGAGCCGCGCCCCTCGGCCATGAGCCTCTCCTGGGCCTCGGCCATGATCGAATAGTCTTCTGCATGCAGCATGCTCAGCACGCCGGCCGGGCCGGACGCTTTGAAGACTCTGAGCCAGGCCAGAGCGTTGAGGTCGAACGACTCCCGGGCGAGGAAGTCCTCCCCCGTGCTGACAAAGCCTCGACTCGCCAGCTCGTCCAGCATCTCTCGGGTAAACCGAGCGGGATCGTTCCCGACGGTTACGTGTATGAAAAAGTCGGCCATCGCTGATTTCTCGATCCCGCCGATGACCCGGGCGGCATAGGCACTGACGTCCTCATCCGGCTGCACGGAGATGAAATTGGAGATCGTGGTCGCACCGCCGGCGAATGCTGCCGCCGACCCGCTGACGTAGTCGTCCTGGTTGCCTTGGGGTCGCGGCGGATCCGGCATCTCAGGGTTGAGATGCGTGTGCGTATCGACCGCGCCCGGCAGAAGGAGCATGCCGCGGGCGTCGATCTCGCGCTCTCCGGCGCTCGGCGCGAGGTCTCGTCCGATTTCGGCGATCGTCTCACCCCGAATCCTGACGTCGGCCTCCATCCGGCCTTCCGCTGTCACGATCAAGCCGTTGCGAATGATGATGTCCGCCCGCTCTTGCGCCGCGGCGAGGCCCGAAAGCGCGAAGACGATGCCCGTGATACCCGTCATACCGATGACGGGCCGCTTCCATGAACGACCGGTGCGCACTCCATTCGACTCAACCATCTTCACTGCTCCTTCAACCCGAAAATCGGTGGATGTCAGTCACCAGCTCAATTTGATTCCGCGATACTGTAGAGATATTGCTCCCCGCGCAAGAACAGCTCGTTACCGGCGATGGCCGCGGAAGCACTGAAGCGGTCCTCGAGAACGTTGAGTGCTAACGCCTTGGGATTATCCTCGTGGGTGATGACCAGAGTCGCGCCGTCGAGGCCGGTGATGTAAACCCGTCCCGCGGCGCCGACCGGCGAGGCATAGACGTTGCCGAGGCCGCCGAGCCGGATGGGCCCTGGGCGCTCTTCGCCGGTCGTTGCGTGCAAGCGTGTCAGGATGCCTTGGTAGTGATAGATGAAATACAACGCGTCTCCGTAGAGCAAGGGTGACGGCACGTAGGGTGTGCCTCGATGTCGGGTCCAGGCGACCCGGTCGGTTCCGGTAATGTCGCCCTTGGCACCTTCGAGACGGATGGCCAGTAGGTTCCGCGTGTCGTAACTGCTGCCGGCGTAGACCATACCCTGTGCCGCCACCGGCGAGGCGACGACGTTGGCCGAAAGGCCGCCGCATTCCCAGATGACCCTACCGCTCGCCAAGTCGTAGCCACGCACCCGGTTCGTGCCGCTCACGATGACCTGGTGTTTACCGCGATGCTCCACCACGACGGGGGTGGCCCACGACGTGGGCTCGTCGCGCGCGACCTTGAAGCGCTCCCTGCCGGTTCGCTTGTCGAAGGCGAAGAGAAACGACGGGCCTTCGTGATCCCAGTTGACGATCAAAGTATCGCCGTGGAGGGCGGGCGAGCTGCCCTCGCCGTGCCCGTGCTTGGTATGCATGTCACCCAGATCGGCTTTCCATAACATCTTGCCGTCCAGATCGAGGGCGTAGAGGCCGTAGGAGCCGAAGAAGGCAAAGAGATGCTCACCGTCCACGACGGGAGAGCTCGAAGCATAGCTCCCGGTGTAGTGAATGCCTTCGTTCGGAATGGCTTCTCGCACCGTCTTCTGCCAGAGGATCTTGCCGTCCCGGCGGTCGACGGCGAGCACGACGAAGGATTCGCGACGCACCACCGGCAGATCGTCATGCGCGCCGGGACGGCGACCGGCGCGGGGTGGCACGGGCTCGCCGGAGGGTACGGCCGCCGTGAGGAAAACCCGATCGCCCCAGACAACTGGCGCCGAATGCCCGCTGCCTGGAAGCGCGATCTTCCAACGGATGTTCTTCTCCTCGCTCCATTCCACTGGAGGATCGGCGTGGGGGGCGACGCCGGTGCCCAAAGGCCCTCGCCATTGCGGCCAGTAGTGATCGGCCTCACTAGCGCTGGAAACGGGACTGGCCGGGACATTCCTCGATTGCAGACCGCGATCGTCGGTGAAGCGAGTGTCCTCTCGAGGAGCGTCGAGCGGGTTCTCAGGGCGCTCTTTCGAGCTGAAGACAGAAGCGTAGCTCACGACGGCCAGCGTCCCGCCGACGGCCAGGAGACTCCACAAAGTCCGTCTTCGGCTCCGATTCAGCTTGGGGTCGAGAGGACTCACAGCTTACTCGTCGGCGTGCTGGCGGCTCTACTTTCCGTATCTGCTGGTCGAATAGTTCGGGATCGGAAGTCGGGAGCTTGCAGACACACTTCTCGACTTTCTTCTGTTCATGATACATGAGCGCGTCGACGCCGCGCTCGAGTTAGCTGGGCAGGCGCCTTAAGTAGATGAATGGGAGAATTGCTGTGCGGATCGGTCCAAGTGGGGCTCAGTAATGCACCCGTGCAATCGTTAGATCAAACAAGGTCTGAACGTCGTGGGCCAACAGATAACGCCGTCCGGGGTACTTTGAGGCTTCGGAGCAATCGGCGCGACTACTCGATTGCCGCAGAGCAGCATTTGTGGCCAGTGCGTGAAGCCTAGCCCATACGTCTGTCGGGAGCGCTCTTGCCTGTCGACCTCGATGTCGTTCGCCATCGACCGAAGCCCCGCGCGGCCTCGTAGTTCCCAACGTGCGTCGTCAGGGCGGCGTTTCCACAGGGTCGCTGCACGCCACAAACGTAGCAAAGCGAAACTCCAGAAGTTCCCGAACGCGATTCGTCGTTTCATGGACTCGTATCTTAGTTGTTATTGTTCCGGGGCAACCAAAGGCTCAGATTCTGTGGTGACGGAGTCGGGCTCTGTGCTTCGAAAAGAGGTGCACGTTAGGAAAGTCGCTCGTCGGCAAATGCTACATGTCCTTCCGGAGGGCGCAAAACTTCACGATGTTGCTCTTGTGTAGAAACGTCGGGAGCGAGGTCAACTGCGTGCGCATCGAAGCTGATACTAGAACGGGTAAGCGCGCCCTCCAGAAATCGTCGAGGATCTGTTCCAAAGCTTGCCGGCAAAGATGTGCGGCGGCGCGCGGCCAGATGCCGTAGGAGCTTCTGTCAGCACGGGAAAGGAGGTTCCGCGCGGCATCGAGAAGATCTTACGGCGTGTAGTCGTTGACTGTGATGGTAGTCATGTCAGTGCCTGGATACCTTTGGTGATCGTCTCTACGTTTCTGACGAACTTGAGTGGATTGTCGACCATGAGGCCCTTGTGGGATGCCTCGTTGCATTCTTTGACGACATCCGTGCCCCACGGCCCGAAGCGGTTGTTCAGGCTCGAGTAAACATCTCCGGTGCGCTCTGGGTCGTCATGGAGTGCGAGAGCTAGGCGTGGGACGAGTTTCGTGTGGGTACGTTGCGTCCCACGTCGGCACCAGTTTTTGTGCGTACATGGCGTCGGGCTCGATATCGATCGGCTGAAGGACCTCGAAGTCCTTCTTGCGCGTCGACCGGACGATGACGTGCTCGACGCCCGCGGTGCCGACCATCCCTCGCTGGGAGACCTCGTTTGGCCTGTCGGGATTCGCGTAGACTCTGAGGATTCCTTCGAGCATTTCGGGTGCGACGTCCTCCCGCGTGAACGTCTGATATTTCTTCGCCTTCCACGACGCGTTTTGAGCGATCCAGCTGAAGGGCGTGTAGACATCCAGACCGAAGCCAGTCGTTGCCTGTTGGTTTCCCGATGACGTAGAGGCCGGTGCGGAAATAGCACAGGCGGTAGGGTGCGACGCGGCGGAGAGTGGTTTCGCGGCGCGCGAAGGAGCGATACTCGATGTCGAGGCATCGGCTTGCGCTTTGGGCTTGGGTGACGATCTCGACGAGCTCCTTGTGGCGCTTGTAGTTCTTGAAGGGGCCGGTTCGTGTGACGAAGGTTTCGTCACTGGACAGCGGTGGGTGTAGAGGTAACTGTGGGGCGGTTTGGCTCGGGCGGTCGTCAGGGGCCGGGAGTTAAGGCTGCGCTAGCTCGTGGCAAAGCACTTCTTCGAGCAGGGCGCGGTTTCTTCAGCACCCTGCTAATGGACGACGAGCCAGCGCGGGTTGCTGTTGCCGGCCCCGTCGGAGGTCAGGCGCGTCGGCTGGGAGCCGTCGGGGCGAACCACGTAGATCTCCGGGGCCCCATCTCTCTCCGACCGGAACACGATCCAATCGCCGTCCGGAGACCAGGCAGGCGCGAGATCGGGTGCTTCGTCTTCGGTCACGCTCGTTACGTTTCCACCATCCGCGTCCATCACATAGATCTCGGGGTTGCCGTCGCGGTCCGAGCTGAACGTGAGCCGCCGGCCGTCGGGAGACCACGAGGGGTAACGGTCATCGGCGGGGTCGTCGGTCAATCGGGTGATGTTTCCCCCGTCACCGTCCATGACGTAGATGTCCATGTTCTCGCTCTCCGGGTTGTCGCGGTTCGAGTAGAACGCGATCCGATCGTCGACGGGAGAGAAGAAAGGATGACTGTCCACCGCCTCGTTTTCGGTGAGGCGCGTTTGGTTAGAGCCGTCGGCGCCCATCACGTATATCTCGAGGTTGCCGTCCCGTTCGGAGTCGAAAGCGATGCGCGCGCCATCGGCGGAGAACGAGGGATCGATGTTGCTCGAATCGTGCGCGGTCAGGTTCACTTGCTCGCTCCCGTCCGCGTTCATGACGAACACGTCGGGGCTCCCGTCGCGGTCCGAGCGAAAAGCGATCTTCGATCCGTCAGGCGATCCGGTGGGATGGCGATCGTTGTAGCCCTTTGCGCCGTTTCCCGTGAGGTTGACGGGGTCGGACCCATCCGAGCCCATTCGCCAAACGTCGACGGCGCCGCCGCGCTCGGACTGAAAAATGATAGCGTGGGGCGAGACGTCCCGAGACGGTTCCGTGGTTTCTTCGGGCGGCGTTTCCACAGGGGCGCTGCACGCCACGAACATTAGTAAAGCGAGACTCCAGAAGTTCCCGAACGCGATTCGTCGTTTCATAGACTCGTATCTTAGGACCAAAGGATTGGAATGCCAAACGTTCGGTGACTTTTCCAGCCTCCGAGACTGCGATCCTGTAGAATAGTTGGGTTGCCGCGCTCGATGGCTACGTTGCAAAGAAAGAGAGAGTGGCACTGGATGGACTTCGCTGTCGCCGTAACGCAGCGAGCGTACTCACAAATTGACCTTTTTGTATGGGGTGCTCCGAATGAGCTCGAAAGCCGTTACCGGCCTTTTTCTCTCGGTTGTTCTCGTTGCGAACGCCCGAGCCTCCAATGATGCGGAACGGTTCTGGCCACAGTGGCGAGGCCCCACGGCCAACGGCGTCTCGCCCTCCGGGAACCCGCCTACCGAATGGAGCGAGACGAAAAACGTTCACTGGAAGATTGCGTTGCCAGGTGCCGGCTCGAGCACTCCCGTGCTGTGGGGTAACCGTCTCTATTTAACGACCGCCGTCCCTTTCGGCGCGAGGCAGACATCGACTGCCCAACGCCAGCCGCGGCGTTGGGGGCCACCACCCAATCCGGACGCCTCGCGCCGCCACCGTTTCCTGGTATTGGCGATCGACCGCTCGACGGGAGAAACGGTTTGGGAGACTACG
This sequence comes from Acidobacteriota bacterium, assembly GCA_004356105.1. GTDB lineage: Bacteria > Acidobacteriota > Vicinamibacteria > Marinacidobacterales > SMYC01 > SMYC01. The sequence continues at coordinate 52,446 of SMYC01000332.1, forward strand.
GTTCGCGAGGAGCTTCCTCACGCAGGGACCCATGAGTTTGGTAACTTCGCGACGGCCTCGGCGATGACCGACGGCGAGCACGTGTGGGCATTTTTCGGATCGCGCGGCCTCTTCTGTCTCGATATGGAAGGGCGCGTTCTGTGGGAAAAGGACTTCGGCGACATGCGAACCCACATGAGCTTCGGCGAGGGCGCCTCTCCGGTCCTACATGACGAATTCATCGTCGTGCCTTGGGACCACAACGGTGAGTCCTTCGTCGCCGCGTTGAGAAAGATCACCGGTGAGCAAGTGTGGAAGGCGGAGCGAGACGAGGTAACGTCCTGGGCGACACCGCGGGTCGTGGAATATGACGGGGTGGCGCAAGTGATCACCAACGCCAGCAACCGCGTGCGGAGCTACAACTTGGCAACGGGCAAGCTCCTGTGGGAGTCGAGCGGTATGACGCGCAACGTCATTCCTACGCCCGTCGAAGCCGACGGAATCGTCTACGTCATGAGCGGTTTTCGGGGCAACGCGCTCCAGGCGATCCGGCTCGAAGGCGCACGCGGTGATATCACCGGCTCCGATGCCATCCTCTGGGAAATGGATCGCGATACGCCGTACACGGCTTCACCGCTGCTCTACGACGGTACGCTGTATTTCATGAAACGCAACTCGCACATCCTATCGGTAGTCGATGCCGCGAGCGGCAAGCGTCATTATCAGGAGCGACTCGAATCCTTGAACGACGTCTTCGCTTCTCCGGTCGGCGCCGCTGGCCGTGTTTATGTCACCGGCCGTCAGGGAACGACCGTCGTGTTGGAAGGCGGTTCCGAGTACAAGGTCCTTGCAACCAATTCGTTGGACGACGACTTCGATGCTTCGATGGTGGTTGTCGATGGCGAGATTTACCTTCGCGGCAAGAATCTCTATCGCATCTCGGAATGAGCCTCTCGGCGCTCGCGATTCTCGCCGCTGTTACCGACCACTTAGCGAGCCACACCACGTAACCCACTCAGGAGAAAGTCATGTGTGATGAACTGACCGCGAAAGACGCCGAGGAATATTTGCGCCGCAATGCAATCACGCGCCGGGAGTTTAGTAAACGAGGCGCCGGCGCGGCGCTGGCGATGATGCTGCCGCCGGTCGCGAACGCGCTGGACCTGGTCGAGCAGGAAGTCATGGTTGAAACACCGGACGGCATGGCCGACTGCTACTTTGTGCACCCTGCGAGCGGATCACACGCCGCGGTCATCGTCTGGCCTGACATTGTCAGCATACGCCCGGCGTTTCGCGCCATGGGCAAGCGTTTGGCGGAGTCGGGATATTCGGTTCTGGTCGTCAATCCGTACTATCGAACGGTCAAGGGTGCCGTGGTCCCCGAGGGCAAGACGTTTCGCGATCCGGGGATTCGTGACCTGTTGATGCCGCATGCCCAGACATTGTCGCCGGAAACTTGCGTCCGCGATGGGCGCGCGTTCGTCGAATATCTCGATAAGCAGCCATCCGTCGACACCAATCGCAAGATCGGTACGACAGGTTATTGCATGACGGGTTCTTACACGATGCGGCTGGCTGCGGCGATTCCTGATCGCATTGGCGCGGGCGGATCCTTCCACGGCGGTGGCCTGGCGACGGACGAGGAAGACAGCCCGCATTTGCTGGCTTCGAAGATGAAAGCCGGGTTTTTGATCGCAATTGCTGCGAACGACGACGAACGCGATCCTAAAGCCAAAGTGCTTTTGCGCGAAGCTTTTGATGCTAACGGCATATCAGCGGAGATCGAAGTCTACGAAGATACGCTTCACGGTTGGTGTCCACCGGACTCAGCGGTTTATCACGAGGCACAGGCAGAGCGCGCCTGGAGCAGATTACTGGCTTTGTTTGAGCGCGAGTTGTCGTAGGGGTTGACAGCGATTTCCCCGCGTGCCATAGATACACTGTCGTGTTGAACTACAAGAACTGCGCGTGTTGTTGCCCCGGGGAGACCTCCGGGGGTTTCGCAATGCTCTAAGTCCGTCATCGACACGAGCCATTTTTCAGCGAAGGCCCGGAAGGCATATCCGCTTTCCGGGCTTTTTTCGTTTGGTCTCTACATGGAATCCGTCACAAGGGAGAATGTCATGAAACTTAGACTAGGCGCGTTTTGGGTCGGCTTCACAGTACTGTTCGCGGGAGCCACGCTTTTTGCCGCTCCTCCCGACGCCGAGTCGCTCGCGGGTCGCTGGGACGCTGTTGTGGTCGCGAACGACGTCGAGGTTCCCTTCCCGTTCGAGATTCAGGTCGAAGGAAGTTCCGTGAAGGGGTCGTTCTTCAATGGAGAGCGCCGGATCACGTCGACGAAGGGTGAGTTCGTGGGTGACGTTCTAACGCTCCGGTTCGATCAGTACGCCACGACGCTCGTGGCGAAACTGAAAAACGGAAAGCTCGAAGGAGAATACGTGCGCACGCGAGGTGCCTATCCCTTCCGTGCTTCCCCATCATCGGGAGAGCCCGACGCCGCCGTTGCCGCCGCCCCTGATGTGCCGTCCATCGATGGTACGTGGATTACGAGCGCAAACAGCCGCAAGGGCGAGGAGGCTTGGCGATTCATAGCGAGGCAGACGGGGTCGTCCGTCGAGGCCTCGATCCTCCGCGTCGACGGAGACACGGGCACGCTGAACGGCTCGTTCCGGGACGGCAGGTTCGTGCTGAGCCACTTCTCCGGTGCGCGTCCGCTGCTCCTGGAAGTGACGCCGCAGGAGGACGGCACGCTGTTGCTCGCGCTCAACAAGAAGACCGAGCTCCGGGCCGCGCGTGCCGACTCGGCCGCAGCGGCCGCGATCGGAACGCCGACCGATTCGGGGCGTCACACTCGCGTGAAGGATCCCTCCGAGCCGTTCCGTTTCTCTTTCCCCGACCTCGAAGGACGGATCGTCAGCAATACCGACGGAAAGTTTCAGGGTAAAGTGGTGCTCGTCAACATCAGTGGCAGCTGGTGCCCCAACTGCCACGACGAGGCGCCCTTCCTGGTCTCGCTCTACGAGAAGTACCGTGGGCAGGGGCTCGAGATCGTCTCGCTGTCGTTCGAACAGGCTGCTCAGCTCGAGAACCCGGAACGTCTGCGCGCGTTCATCAGAGAATACGGTATTCACTATACCGTTCTCCTTCCGGGCGAGCCGAACGAGCTCGCGGACAAGGTGCCGCAGGCGCTGAATCTCAACTCCTTCCCGACCACGTTCATCCTCGGCCGCGACGGCCGCGTCCGCGCCGTCCATGCGGGATTCCCGAGCCCGGGAAGCGGCAGGTTCTACGAGGAGGCAGAGCGTGAGATCACCGAGCACGTGGAGCGGCTACTTGCGGAGGACGTGAGCTCGTCCTGACGAAGAGCAATGAGATGACGAACGGTGACTAGGACTGGACTGGCCGCTTAGACCGAAGTTCCTAAGTAGAAAAACCGACAACTCGTGTTAATCCAGAGGCATAGGCCGTATAGATCGTACGCGCTTCTGTCTACACGGTGATATCCTTCAGTAGTTCGTAGGCCCTGCGCTGCTTGGAGTCTGGTGTTGTGGTCACGTCAAAGGTCATGTCGCTCAGTGCGGC
>SMYC01000333.1 GCA_004356105.1 Acidobacteriota bacterium
ATCGGGTATTTCAACCAAGTAACGTACCGCATTCCCACGTGCAGCGGCACCCCCTACTTTCCGCCCCCAATTACCAGTCGCGGGAAGGACGGCCCGGCTGAACTTTACCTCTAATTTCCCCCACGAAGCAACCCGCAGCCGAACACAAGCTAGACGTGCTACTCTCGGGTCTGAAGGAAATCCCGATGCGGTTTCTGCACGCTCTGGTTCTCGGCCTGTGTATTACGGGGGCGGCGGCAGCGTCAAGGCCCCCGATGCCGGCAGATCAGAAGGAGAAGCTCGAAGCTTGGTATGACGCGCTCGGGCCACCGCGCGGCTCGGAAACATTCGGCCACTACGTTGCGCGCGCGGCGCGGGTGCAACACGGTGTGGGCTATGCCGTTCCTGCTGCAGCACCCGGGGTCGAGACCTTGCGGATCAATCTCGACGCTTTCGAGTGCGTGTCTTTCATCGAATCAGCGATCGCCGTCGCGCGTTGCTCCTGGAGCGGCGAGCCCGACGAGCTCTGCTTTACCGAGGACGTCGAAGCGTCGCGTTACCGGGGCGGGGACTTGGGCGATTACGCCTCGAGGCTTCACTATTTCGTCGATTGGATCGGCGACAACGAAGGCCGCGGACGCGTCGAGAACTTGACCGCGTCACTCGGGGGCACGCCCGTCCAAAAAGACTTTTATCTCATCACCCGGCGCGAGCTCCCGAAGGCCGCACTCGAGCGCGAAGTGCTCGCCGCGGTGACGCGGACCCTTCTCGCCACAGAGCAGCGTTTGAGCTCCGCATCGCACGACGTCCTCGGGAGGGAGCACGCTCCCGAAGCTCTCCGCGTTCTCGAAGATGGTGATCTCGTCGCCTTCGTGCGGGAGCGCCCCGGCCTCCTCGTGCACCACGCCGGATTCGTCTATTGGGCCAACGGGACGCCCCGTCTCCTCCACGCGTCGAGCTACCACCAGCGGGTGGTCATCACCGAATCGGACCTGACCGAGTACCTGCTGCGACGCCCCGAACGCAAGGGCGTCATCATCGCACGCCCATTGGCCTCGCAAGATGTGCCGGGCCGTTGAGTCCGGTACATAATAGGGCGTTGACACGCAACAAAAAAGCCGGTTGCGTCGTATACGTTAATTCAAAAGGAGGTCCCTATTGATTGCGCGCTCGCTAGCGTTCAGGTTGTTGGTTCTGGCAGTGACGATGACCGTATTAGTGCCCACCGCTTCCGCTCAAGACAAAATAGAGCTTTCCCCCTTCTTGGGCATCCGTTCCGCTGGCAGCTTTCGTGGTGAGAATCAGCTGATCTCATTTGCTATGTCGAGCTCCCCGACATTCGGGACTTTCTTCAACTATCCTCTCGTCGGGAACCTGCAGTTCGAGGCTCTATGGAGCCACCAGAGCTCGAACGTCGTTCAAAAAGAATCGAATATCCAGGATCCGACCAACCCGACCAAAACCGAGCTCTTCGACACGAGCATCAACTACTTCCATGGAGGCGTCCTGTTCGGAGGCGGCAACGAAACGTGGGAGCCCTATGTAGCGCTCGGCGCCGGCGCCACGCGTCTCAGTCCAGACGCTCCGGATTCGTCGAGCCTTACGAAGTTCTCGTTCTCCGTGGGCGCTGGTCTGAAAGCCTATTTGGGCGAGCGTGTCAGTTTCCGCTTCGACGCACGCGCCTTCGGAACCCGGGCGGGCGATCGTCAGGAAGACCTCGCCTGCGGTGTGTTCGGCTGCGTTTCTTTCACGCGTGCCTCGACATTTTGGCAGAGCCATTTCGTCGGCGCGGTCATGATCCGCTTCTGAGGAACGCGCGCAGCAGATTGCGCGAGACCTCCATCCGATAAAACCGCGTCGACCTCAGATCGTCGATGGGGTCGACATCCGCTTCGAGGAGCGCAACAGCCTCCTTGACGACCCGCGGCGTGGGTTTCTTTCCAAGCAGGAAGGATTCGACGGAGTACAGCCTGCGCACGGTCGGAGCCATGCTGCCGAGCGCGAATCGCAGCTCGCGCACCGTGCCATCGCGACGAAGCCAGAGCAGCCCGGCCGCCACCGTTTTCGAGATAGCCGAGGCGGAGCGCGTTCCCACTTTACGAAAAAACTGGCGGGCGGGTTTTTTGGGGAAATCGAGCTCGACCAACTCGATGAGCTCGCCGGGCCGCAAATGCGTCTTCTTCACGCCCGCGAAGACGTCCATGAACGGGAGCTTCCGGCGGCCCGCGGCCGAGCGGAGACGAACCCTTGCGTCGTAGACCGCGAGCGGCGCGAAGGTATCCCCAGCAGGGGAAGCATTGGCGATGTTCCCACCGAGCGTCCCGCGGCTCTGGATTTGCCGCCCGCCAATGGTGGCGCAGGCATCGACGAGAAGCGGGAACTTCTTTTTGACGAGAGTCTCTTGCTGCAACTGCCAATGGGTCACGAGGGCGCCGAGGCGAAGCATCGAAGGCGTATCGCGGATGCGGCGCCACGACGCGAGGGCGCTCAAATCGAGAATGAGCCGGCCGTTCTCGCTCCCTCCGTTCCACGCGACCATAAAATCGGTGCCGCCGGCGAGCGGAACGGCGTCGGGATGACGCTCATAGAGCTCGAGGGCATCATCGACGGAGTGAGGCCGCAAGACCTTCATGCTTCGAGCGTCGCCTCTCACTTCTTCCTCGTTCGCCGGTTTGATGCTTGCACGGTCGCGATCACGGACTCGACAATGTGCTGGTAGCCGGTACAGCGACAAAGATTGCCGGCTAGCGCTTCACGTATCGACGCCGCGTCGCTGCCGCCGCCCTCCCGAACGTAAACCCAAGCACTCATAATCATGCCGGGCGTGCAGATACCGCACTGCGCGCCGCCCTTCGTGAGAAAAAACGTCTGCAACTGGTCGAGCGCGGTGGGCGTTCCGAGCGCCTCGATGGTCTCGACGCGGGCTCCCTCTGCTTGACAGACGGGGATGAGACAGGAATTCACGAGCTCGCCGTCGAGGAGCACCGTGCAGGAACCGCACTCGCCCTCACCGCACCCCTCTTTCGTTCCCGTGAGCGCGAAGTCCTCGCGCAAGACATCGATGAGGCGTTTGAAGGCCGGCCCCCGATAGACCTGCTTCTGGCCATTGATCATGACCTCGAGCTCAATTTTCTTGGGCATGGAGAGCCTGGCAGAGTTTTTCCGGAAGGATGGGAAGCTCGGTCAAAAACAAACCAGTGGCGTCGTAGACGGCGGCAGCCACAGCCGGAGCGGGGACATCCATGGGGAGCTCGCCGACGCCCTTCGCGCCGAACGGACCTTTGGAATACGGCTTCTCCACGATGGTGACATCCATCGGAGGCGTATCGAGCGTTGTCGGGATGATGTAGTTCGTGAGCTGCGCGTTTTGCATGACCCCGCGATCGAAGATCGCGTTCTCGAGGAGTGCGTAGCCGAGCGCCTGCGACGTGCCCCCAATGATTTGTCCTTCGACGAGTAGCGGGTTGATGGCTTTACCGACGTCTTGCGCGGTAACCACGTTCTTCACTGTGATCTCATAGGTGAGCTTGTCGATCTCGAGCTCCACGACCATGGCCGCGTAGCTGAACACACCATAGGCATCGCCACGATAAGACACGTCGTCCCACTCGATGTCACCCGGCTTCTCGAACTCCTCGACAAAATCGAGCTCGCCCCGGCTTGCGCAAGCGCGCGCGGCGGCACGCTCGAAGGCCTCGCGCCCGAGCGGCCAGTGGGCGCCCGCATTCAGGAGCGCGAGCTTGAGCTTTTTTGCCGCGCGATGCAACAGCGCGCCCACAATCATGCAAGTGCGGCTGGCCACCGTGGGGCCGCTATCGGGCACTTTGCTCGTGTCGGGCGTTTCGACCTCGACCCAATCGTAGGGAACTTCGAGCGCGTCGGCCACGATTTGAGCGAGGATGCTCGTCGTGCCTTGGCCGATCTCGGTCGCAGCCGCGTCCACGCGAATCCGTCCATCCGGCGAAAGCGCAACGCGAGCCTGACTTCGCAGAAACACTTCTCCACCGCCCGTGAACCCGTCTCCGTGAAAGACGGCGGCAAGCCCGATGCCGCGCCAGCTCGGCCGGCGCTTTGACTGGTTCCACCGGGCATATTTTTTCTTCTTGTCCGCAAACCGGCTTCGTGCAAGTACTTGCTCGAGCACGGTCGACGCCCCTACGCTCTCTCGAAGCATCTGTCCCGTGGCCGTCAAAGCACCTTCGCGCAGCAAGTTCTTGCGACGTATCGCGACCGGATCCATCTGGAGTCGAGCGGCAATCTTCTCCATCTGGAGCTCCGCCGCGAAAAGTGTCTGCGGGGCCCCGAAACCGCGAAACGCTCCGTTCGGCGGCGTGCTCGTCGCCACTACCCGACCGACGACGCGCACGTTCGGACATTCGTAGGGACCGGTCGCGTGAAGGATGCCGCGCGACAGAACCACGGGGGATAAGGTGACATAGGCACCGCCGTCCATCAACACGTCGATATCTTGGGCCACGAGCGTCCCATCCCTTCGAACGCCCGTGCGGTGCCGCACCCGCGCGGGGTGGCGCTTCGTTGTCGCGAGCATGTCTTCGTGACGGTCATAGATGATCTTGACCGGACGCTTCGCCTCGAGTGCGAGCAGCGCCGCATGGCCCGCGATCATGTTCGGATATTCTTCCTTGCCGCCGAAGCCGCCGCCCGTCGTCGTCTGGATGACTCGAATCTTGTCGGGCTCTCTCGGAAATAGCGGTGACATCGCCTTGTGCACATAGAAGGGGCACTGCATCGAGCCCATGATGGTGAGGGTGCCGTCATCTTCTTCCCAGGCCGCCATCCCGTTATTCTCGATATAGGCCTGCTCTTGGTGAGGCACACGGTATTCTTCCTCTACGATGAAGTCGGCTAGGGCAAAACCCGCATCGAGATCTCCTTTGACGATCTCGATGCGCTTGAAAACGTTGTCAGCGGCGTAGAGAAGGCGCTTGGCGTCGAGCGACTCCTCCATGGTCAAGACCGGATCCCATTCGTCGTATTCGACATGGACGTGCCCGAGAGCCTCGTAAGCTTTCGCTCGGTCGGGATGCCCGATAACGAGGATCGGCTCCTCGGCGTGACGGATTTGGTGCTCGGCTAGAAGCGGCTGGTCCACTTCGATGAGATAGACGTAGTTCTGACCGGGAATGTCTTTCGCGGAAACGACCGTGACGGGACCCCAATCGAAAGCGGGGTCGAAATGAATGTTCTTGATGACACCGCGCGCGATGGAAGAGCGCAGCGTGACGCCATGAATGCACCCGGGAAGCGGATAGTCATCGATATATTTCGCGACGCCGGTGAGCTTCTCTGGACCTTCTTTACGGCGGAAGCTCTCTGAAACACTCGGCATTCCACTAATCTTACAAGAAGCTTGGCGGTTCCGGGAGGCCTCAGAACTTCATGCTGATCGTCAGCGGTCACTCGTCCAGATCAGAGATGTCAGAGAGGTAGCGTTCCTCTTCGCGGTAGTACTCACCGAACCCGACATCCTCCCTCAACTCTTTAAACGAGATTCGGTCCTCGGGAGTTCCGCCCATCTTGAGCTCGGCGAGCGCTTTTTTCATTGCCAAGATGCTCGCGCCCAGGGCGGCAAATGGATGAGCCACGAGCTTGTAGCCCATCGACGTGAGCTCGTCATCCGTCAAGATCGGAGATTTGCCATCCTCGAGCATATTGGCGAGATGATAGCCCGGCGCCCGGCTGGTAATGGCCTCCATCTGCTCGCGGCTCGTCGGCGCCTCGACGAAAAGCATGTCCGCGCCGACGTCCGAAAAAGCCCGCGCACGCCACAAAGCCTCTTCGAGGCCGTCGGTAGCGAGCGCATCGGTCCGAGCGAGGATCAGGATCCCGGCACCTTCTTCGCGAGCGTCCACCGCGGCGCGCACGCGAGCGACAGCTTCTCCGCGCGCAACGACGCGCTTGCCGCGCGTATGACCGCAGCGCTTCGGCCATTCCTGATCCTCGATCATGATCGCCGCAAATCCCGCCGCCGCGTAGCCGCGCACCGTGCGCTTGACGTTGACGGGGTTACCGTAACCGGTATCTCCATCTCCGATGATGGGCATCGAGACGCACGCACAGATGCTCCGTCCCTGGTCGATCATTTCTCCATAGGAAATGAGACCTGTATCCGGAAGGCCCAGCCGCACGGCGGACACGGCGAAGCCGCTCATGAACGAGAGCGTGAATCCCGCACGCTCGATGAGCCGGGCCGAGAGCGCATCGTAGCAGCATGGAAAGGAAAGAATTCCGGGGCTTTCGAGCATCGCGCCCAGTTTGGCCGCGGCAGGAGTGCTCATTTCTCACCTCTGCTGAAGAGGACCGTAAAAGGCCACCCCCAGAGCTCAGACTTACTGTCCGGGGCGAAGGTTTTTTTGGACAGCCTCGAGCCGAAAACCACGAGAGAACCGTAGTACAAAACGCCGAACGACATGATGGCGATCGATGCGAATGTCTGTAGGCCGCTAATACCTTCCGCGGAGGAATCGAGCGCAACAAAGTCCCAAAGAAAGTGAATCGCGAAAGCGACGAGCGCGCAGCGCAACAGCTTGCCGCGCCACCCGGGGACGTCGGCGCGCGCGAGACCCACACCGAAACCGAGAATCCCGGCCATGACGAGATGGCCGAGAAGCCGGACAATCTCCACCGGAAAGACGAGCGGGCCCGGCGTCGTCTGGAGAATGCCGAGGAAGTAGAAGGACTCCTCCACCGCCATCCCGAGCCCAATCATCGACCCATAAACGATGCCGTCCATGGGATCGTTGAACTGACGGCGAAAGATGACGGCGATCGCGACGACCATCACGAACCGGGAGAGCTCCTCGACGAGCGCGGCGACGGCCGCCATGGCAACATGAGTCTCGACGTAGCGCAGCGCTAGGAGCTCGAGAAAGCCCGCGGCCCGCATCGCCACATATCCAAGTGCTGTGGCCAAAACGAGCATGTACCAGGGCTCACGCTCGTAGAGATCATAACGGTAGACAAGAAGCGCGAAAAGGAAAGCGCAAAGGGCAAGGGCGATGTAGAGCGCCATGGGCTCCGAGAAGCCTAACGAAGAAAAGGACTAAGCGCTAGTGCGCTTTTTTGCGGCGAATATTCCAAATTCGTCCGTCTTATAGTCTGAGGACACTGGCAGATGAATCCCTCCTGTCAGGGCGTGGCCGGGGGTGGCCAGACCCCCGGCCACACACCGAATGGGCCGCGGAGTTTTTCCGAGGAAATATGGTAGCGGGGGGCGGGATTGAACCGCCGACCTACGGGTTATGAGTCCGTCGCTCTGACCATCTGAGCTACCCCGCCACGTTCTCCTCGACGCAAGCCCATTATTGTAGCCGGAAGCTCCACTCGGCTCAAAGACGGGCCGAATTTAGCAACTTCCCAAACGGCAGATCCAGTTGCTATCATCATTAGTAACCACTGACAACTGAACTCTCTTTCCTCGAGCGCGGTCCTCACCGGTCCGTGCAGGAGCAGCTCCCAATGGAAACGATGACCCCGGATGACGTTCAACTCGATACCGTGCTGCCCGCGCTGAAGTCCTGCTCCTTGTTCCAGGCACTCAAGGACGAGCACTTCCCGCAGATTTTGAAGATATCGGACGTGGTCCGCTTCGCTGGTGAAGAGGTCATGGTGACCGAGGGCACGCACGCGGACGCATTCTACGTGATCATCGAAGGAGAGGCTGCCATCCGCCTCTCGGGCCCCGACGGCAACGATGTCGATGTGGGCAAGATCCCCTCCGGCGCCTCGTTCGGGGAGATAGGCCTTCTGCTCGGCCAAAAGCGCACGGCTTCGGTGGTGGCTCTCAGCAACGTCACGGCACTGAAGTTCAGCCAAAAAGCTTTCGACTCGATGTTCCAAAAGATCCCCCGCTTCGGCATCGGATTGTCCCAAGGGCTCGCGCACAGGCTGGACGAGATTTCGGGACAGATCCCGCTCCCGAAATACGACGCTCGGAAAGGTGCACCAGGGTCCGATGTGCTGAACTTGATCCCGAAAGAGTTCTGCCAGCGCCATCGCGTGCTGCCTCTCGAAGTGGACGGCAACGTCTTGACGGTGGGCGTCGTCGATGACCCGACTACAGCGGTAGTGACGGCGATCCGCCAGCACGTTCCTGGAATGGAGCTGCACACGGTGAGAACGGACTTGCCGTACTTCAACGAGGTGATGCAGACCCATTCGGGGATTCCGAGGATCACGCAGGGCGCCGAAAGCGCCGAGTCCGAATCGAGGCAGGAGGGCTCTCCCGAGCTCAACGCTCTATTGAAGCAAATGGTGGCCGAGGGCGCCTCGGACTTACACCTCTCGGCTGGGCACAAACCACGCTGGCGGATCAATGGCGACATGCACGAGGTCGCGGACGGCCCCGTTGTCGGTAAGAATCAGGCCTATGAGTTGTTGAGCCCCGTGCTCACGGATCGCCATCGCGAGCAATATGAAGAAGGCAACGATGCCGACTTCGCCTACACGGCGCCCGGCGTCGCACGCTTCCGCGTGAACGTGTTCAAGGACCATCGAGGGGCTGGCGCAGTGTTCCGCCAGATCCCCTCGCAAATTCTGAGCCTCGAGCAGCTCGGCTTCCCTCCAGTACTCCAAGAGCTCTGCAATACACCCAAAGGCCTCGTGCTCGTGACGGGTCCCACGGGTTGCGGCAAGTCGACCACGCTCGCCGCGATGATCGACTACATCAACAAGAATCGCAAAGACCACATCGTCACGATCGAAGACCCCATCGAGTTCGTCCACCCGAGCGCGAGCTGCCTCATCAATCAGCGCGAGATCGGTAGCCATGTCTCGAGCTATGCGCGCGGCTTGAAGTCCGCGCTTCGCGAGGATCCGGACGTCGTGATGATCGGCGAGTTGCGCGATCTCGAGACCATTGCACTGGCGCTCGAAACGGCGAATACCGGCCATCTCGTCTTGGCCACCGTGCACACGAATTCCGCCGTAGGCACCATCGACCGCATCGTCGACATTTTCCCGGCGGAAGAGCAGTCGCAGATTCGAAACGTGCTGTCGGACGTACTTCGCGGGGTCATCACGCAAACGCTGGTAAAGAAAAAGGATGGTGGTCGTACCGCGGCGTTAGAGATTCTCGTTGTCAACCACGCCGTCGCGAACCTCATTCGCGAGGGCAAATCCGTCCAGATCCCGAGCATCATGCAGACCAACCGCGGTATCGGTATGCGGCTCTTGAACGACGAGCTCGCCGAGATGGTCGAAGCTCGCAAGATCGACCTAGCGGATGCGTTATCTCACTCGGTCGACAAGAAAGATCTCGAACGGCGCTTCCGCACGGGCATGACCATCAATTCAGAGCCCTCCGGCGAGCGCTTCCGCGTGATGGACGTAAAACCGAGCTCACCCGCTCAATTTGCGGGCTTGCGGCGCGGGCACATGATCGTCGAGATCGACGGCAAGCCCGCGAGCCAATATTCGCTCGACGAAGCCCGACGTGCGCTCCGTATGGATGGGACGCACGCGCTCACCCTCATTGAAAGCGGAGGCAAGAGGCACAAGATCAATCTCGAGCTTCCGACGATGTAACCCTTCCCCCTGGCCAAAAGCCGGCGGGGCGTCCAACCCCCAACGCCGTTGCGTTCGGACGCCCCGCTTTTTTTGCCTTCAGCGCGTTCGCTCGAGTGCTACCTTCATCCCGTATTTGTCCGACCACTTGGTCACCTCGCCACTCCGCAAGGTGATGTCCTCGGTCAAGAAGTTGCCCGACGAGCCGCTTTGGATCTGCCAAGGACCGCCCTTCAAAAAGATGTGGGTGGACATCGCGTCGACGGGCGGATTGCCCCATTGAGCATATTGCGCGACGACGAGCGGATTGTCCGAGCACTCCGTACAGGGCCCACCGTCCTCGTGCACGGTAGACACGTAGCCAGCATCGGTGAACACCGCGAAGTTCTCCGGAAAGTCCTCCGCGTAGCGGTCGCCCCCTCCCGGCCCGACATTGATGTCTCCCATGAAGAGGATCGTCTCGCTCTCGGGAATCGCCTTCGTGTCGATGAACTCGAGCGCCCATTTCATGTGCTGCATGTTCTCGTCCGCGCTGCCTGTGAGATGCTCGAACCCCGGATACGAAAATTTCGCTGATCCCGACTCGGCGATGTGTGTACAAAACGCATGAATGGGACCACTCGGGTGGTCGATCTTCGCGTAGAGCACGCCGCGCGTCGAGCTCCAGCTGAAGGGAAACACCGTGGAGTCACTCTCAGCAATGGGATATTTCGAGTGGATGGCGACACCCGACTTCCCGTCGCAGTTGGGGCATTGGATGGGCTCCGGTTCCTCGCGGCAAGACGAAAAATCGATATTGTCGACGATGGCTCGTTGCTCCTCGAGAGGCAAGGTGTAGTCGATATAGGTTTGTAAGACTTTGCTCGTCAGACAGCGGGTGCATCGCCACGGACTCCACTGAGGATCACCTCGGCCCATCTCGGTGATAGGCGCCATGAAACAGGTCAACAAGTCGCGCTGAGGATCCTCGCGAACGCAGGAGAGAAACGGCTCCACGTAGTCCGCCCACGCCCCTTCATCGCAGCCACAGCCGGAGAGATCACTCGACTCCCAGCCTTTGAGCTGGTGTGGGAAAACACTTCCCATATCTTCGACGAGCGCGACATAGGAATCTTCCCGACTCCACGTATACATCTCGTTGGTGCACACGATGTCGAATTCATCGGTGACATCGACGAGAAACGAATGCTCCGTACCGGGCTTTGTCGAAAGGTAGAGGTCCTGACGCTCGCGTACATTGGGTTGGTTGGCGTTCAGCCCAAGGTTCACGGCGCCCAAACGCAACAAGTCGGGCGGCTCGGCGCTTTGCTCCGGCGCACAGCCAGAGCTGAGCACGGCAAGACAAAACAGGATTCGATATCGGGGCACTTTACTCTCCTGGCGCATGGGTTTGCTCGAGCAGAGCCTCTAGCTCTTGTTTCACCTCCTTCAGTGCGTCTTCGAAAACACCGAAAGCGTGCTCCATCTCCTCCATCGTGCCCAAAGAGATCCGGGCGCGCTTCGGGTAGAGCTTCGACCCGCCGCCAATACGCACGCCACGCTCGCGGCACGCTTTTTTGAAGTCCTCGTTCGAGCTGCGGATGTCGATATAGACGAAGTTCGCTTGCGAGTCGGTGTCTTCGTAGCCCGCGTCATGGAAAAACTTCCGGGTCGCGCGACGTACCACTTCGTTTCTCTCGATCTCCTTCGCGAGGTGCGGCTTATTGCCGAGCGCCGCCACGGCGCCGACACGCCCGGGAACGCTCGTGAACATATCCATACCTCGCCAGTCGGACATCTTTTTGATGGTGTCCTCGTGCGAGACGCCGTAGCCGATACGAAGGCCCGCCATCCCGTAGGCTTTCGAGAAAGTGCGCGCCACGATGACGCGTGGATTCTCGAGCGCGAGCGGGATCATCGTCGCGTAGCTCGGTTCGGTGGCATATTCGTGATACGCCTCGTCGACCAAAATCGTCGTCTCGGGAGAGATCTTCAGCATCTCCAGGATGGCGGCGCGCATGTCGGGCCCCGACCACGCCGTGGCCGTGGGATTGTTGGGATTACAGAGGTAGACGAGACCCGCCCCCTTCGCCGCGCTCACCATCCTTTGCAGATCCACACGGAGAGCCGAATCCAGACCAATGCGCTCGACGGGATGGCCAAGCAACGCGGCCCGGCCGGCGCAAGTGCCGAAAGTCGGGTCGGGTGTTACTACCCCGCGCTCCGGTGTCGTGAACACGTCCGCGGCAATGAGCAGGATCTCCGACGAGCCGGCCCCGACGACCACGTTCGACTCGGCCGCGCCGTGAGCCGCGCCCAAGACCTCGCGCATTTTCGCTTGCTGTGCGAAGAAGTAACGCCCGGCGCCGGCGCCGCTTTCGCCGAGAATGCCTTGCATCGCATCGAGGACGTGTTTTCCCGGTCCGAGCGGGTTCTCGTTGCTGCTGAGAAGAAGGTCGCTCGTCGCGGACGGCACGAACGCGGATGTCGCTGATTGGGTGCCCGCCCACGCCTCACGACCGCGCGCTCCGATGAGAAGGGCGGCGGCGCCCGTCCCCATGCTCTTCACAAAGCTTCTTCGTGAAACGGTCATTGCACACCTCCCGCAGCGTCGGTAGCCGCAATGTCGAGCACTTCGGCGAACACGTCACAGGCGCGACGCATCTCCTCCATCGTCCCGATCGATATCCGGCAATGGGTTTTCTCCATCGGCGGAAAGTCGCGTCCAACGACGACGTTCCGCTTGCCGCACGCGTCGCGAAACCCTTTCGCGGGACGGCGGAGCTCGACGAAGAGAAAGTTGGTCTGGGACTCCGTCGAGCGATAGCCGGCCTTATCGAAGAACGCGCGCGTGAACGTGCGCGCCTCGCGGTTTCTTTCGCGCTCCCGTTCGATGTGGCCGGGGTCGCGCAGCGACGCCACCCCGGCGGCAATCGCGAGCACGTTCGCGTTGGCGGAGAGCTTGTAGCGGCGAAGCGTCTCGATAGCGTCTCGATGGCCGATACCGAACCCGAGCCTGAGCCCCGCCATACCGTAGGCTTTCGAGAAGGTTCGAGCAACGACGACGTTCGGCTCGCTCAAAGCAAGCGGGATCATCGAGCGATGGCCTGGATCGGTGACGTAGTCGTGATAGGCCTCGTCGACAAGAATGAGCGCCTCGGGCGCCGCTCGACGAATGGCCGCGATGAAATTCTCGATCGCGGCTGGCAGATGGATCGTCGCCGTTGGGTTGTTCGGATTGCACAAATATACAAAGCCCGCGCCGCGCGCTCGAGAGGCCATGGCGTCGAGGTCGAGCCTCAGCTCCGAATCGACGGGAACTTGGAGGCAGGTATAGCCAAGCTTGGTCGACTCCGTCACGGGAGAGCCGTAGGAGGGGTCGGCGGTGAGGACGTGTCGACCACCACCCGCGAAAACCCGCACCGCGTTCCGGAGGATCTCACTCGAGCCCGCCCCGACGACGATTTGCTCCGGGTCGGCGTCGAACCTTTCCGCGATCGCCGCGGTGAGGTCGCTGCCTCCAGGATGGCTGTTGAAGGGATAGCGGCCGGATTGCTCGAGCGCGGCAATAACCGCTTCGAGCGCCCGTGGTCCGGGGCCGAGCGGGTTCTCGTTTCCGCTGATGCGGATGGCATCGGCATTCGCCGGTACGGGCGCCGCGCCGGCCGCGAGTGCTTCCTCGTGCCCGCGAGCCGCGATCATGGTGGCCAAGGCGGAAAGCGTGGGCTCTAGGCGCGGCCCACGGAGCAAAGCTCGTCTCGTTAACGGCATCGGAACCTCCTTGCGCGCGACACTCTATCAGCATTCAGCATTCGGGCCCGCGGTGCGGTGCTCATGCGTCCCTCTGTCCTTTGCTACACTCCTTGGATGGTTCGGCGGGAGTTTTTGGCGTCCCTCGGTCTTCTTGCGTTTCAGACGCGCACGCTCTCTGAGGTTCGGGTTGACGGCAGGCGGTTGAATCGACATCTTGGGGCGCTCGCGAGGTTTGGGCGCACGCCCGAAGGCGGTATCAGCCGCGTCGCCTATAGCGATGCCGATCTCGAAGGCCGTGCCTTTGCGATGGAGCTCATGCGGGCCGCGGGGCTCGAAGCGAGTATCGACCATGCCGGAAATATTCTCGGTCGCCGCCACGGTACGGATGCGAACTTGCCGCCGCTCATGTTCGGATCCCATATCGACTCTGTTCCTCACGGCGGCAACTATGATGGGCAAGTCGGCTCCATGGGCGCCATTGAAGTCGCTCACACGCTGAGCGACACGGGCACCGCCACGCGCCACCCTCTCGAAGTCATGCTCTTCCAGAACGAAGAGAACGGGAAGACGGGAAGCCGCGCGCTATCGGGTGAGATCCGAGATGGCGAGCTCGACCTTGTGTCTCACACCGACAAAACCATCGGCGAGGGCATCGCGTTCATCGGCGGCGACCCCGCAAAGCTCGATGAAGTGCGGCGTGAGCCCGGCGACATCGCCGCTTATCTCGAGCTCCACATCGAGCAAGGAGCTATCCTCGACCAGAAGTCGATCGATATCGGCGTTGTCGAAGGCATCGTCGGCATCAAACGCTGGAACGTCACGGTTACCGGCTTCGCGAACCACGCGGGGACGACACCGATGGACCAGCGCCACGACGCCATGCTCACGGCGGGCCGTTTCGTCGACGCGGTGAACGCGGTCGCGACCGAGATGTCGGGACGTCACGTGGCAACGGTCGGCAAGCTCGAAGCTCATCCCGGAGCGCCCAACGTCATTCCTGGTCGCGTCGAGCTGAGCCTCGAGATCCGCGATCTGGAGATGGACAAGATCGATCGCGTCTTCGAAGCGGTCGCCGAGGCAGCCCGTGAGCTTGCTGCGAGAAACGGGACGACGATAGCACTCGAGCAGTACTATTTGAGCCGCGCCGCCCCCACCGACATGCGGCTCCGCGAGCTCGTGGCGAGCTCCGCCGAGGCGCTCGGGCTCAAAACGCTTTGGATGCCGAGCGGCGCCGGCCACGACGCTCAAAGCATCGCGCGACTGGCGCCCGTGGGCATGATCTTCATCCCGAGCGTTGACGGCGTCAGCCACTCCCCCAAGGAATATTCGCGCCCCGAGGCTATCGAAGCGGGCGCGAACGTGCTGCTCCAAACGCTCCTTGCTACCGACGCGCTCGACCTCTCCGGTTGAGCTATACTCGTTGGTTTGTCATGCAAGAGCATTTCCGCACCAGAATGGCCGAGCTCGAGGACGAGCATTGGTGGTACCGCGCCCGCCGCTCGATCCTGGAACGTGCCGTGGACCGCTTCGTCGGCAAGACCGGCCGCGCGCTCACTGTAGGCGTCGGCGCCACGCGTGAAGCCGAGATGCTCGCCGCGCGCACGCGCCTCGTCGCCATCGACCGCGCGCCCATCGACGCCAAGTGCAAGGACGTCGCCCTCGCGGCTCGCGCCAACGCGCTCGCGCTTCCCTTCCGAGATGGTGTTTTCGACGCGGTCTTTATCTTCGATGTGCTCGAGCATATAGAGGGAGACGACCTCGTTCTGAGAGAGCTCCACCGCGTGCTCAAGCCACAGGGCCACTTACTCTTGACGGTGCCCGCGTTCATGTTTCTCTACGGGCGCCAGGACGTCGTGAGCGAGCACAAGAGACGCTATCGCCGCGGCCCCCTGCGCAAGCTCCTGGAAGGTTCCGGCTTCGAAGTGGAATACGACACTTATTTCAACACGGTGCTCTTTGCCCCTATCGCCGCGATGAGGTTGGCGCGAAGAGTTTTTCCCGAGCCGGCGCCGAACGGCAAGAGTGATTTCGACACCCGTCTCCCAAAGCCCATCGAGAAAACCCTCGAAAAGCTCTTCTCGCTCGAGCAACATGCTATCGGCCGTACCTCGCTTCCTTTCGGCGTTTCCATTCTCTGCTCCGCGCGCCGCAACTGAACGCCCCCACTAAATGAATTTCGAAGACGAAGTGCGAAGGCGACGAACGTTCGCCATCATCTCGCATCCCGACGCCGGCAAGACGACGCTCACCGAAAAGCTTCTTCTTTATGCGAAAGCCATCCACCTCGCGGGATCGGTCAAAGCAAAACGCGCCGCACGCTCCACGATCTCCGACTGGATGAAGATCGAGCAGGAGCGCGGCATCTCGGTGACCTCCTCGGTGCTGCAATTCAACTATGACGGGCGCGCCTTGAACCTCCTCGACACGCCGGGCCACGCGGACTTCTCCGAGGACACCTTTCGTACGCTCGCCGCCGTCGACTCGGCGGTCATGCTCATGGACCATGCGAAGGGCGTCGAGCCGCGCACGTTGAAGCTTTTCGAAGTTTGCCGCATGCGCCGCCTCCCGGTCGTGACTTTCATGAACAAGCTCGACCGCTACGGTCTCCATCCGCTCGAGCTCGTCGATCAAGTCCGCGACAAGCTCGACCTCGAAGTCGCTCCAGTGAACTGGCCGCTCGGGATGGGGACGGATTTCAAAGGCCTGGTCAACCTCGCGACCCGGGAAATCATTCTTTATGAATCTGAAGGCCGGCACGGAAGTGAGATCGTGGAGGCCGAGCGCGCTAGCTTCGACGAGGCGGAGAGTCTCGTCGGCGCCGAAGCCTTCGAGCGCATCTCCGAAGAGCTCGAGCTCATCGAAGATGCGGGCGACGCTTTCTCCCGCGAGCGCTTTCTTGCTGGCGACGTGAGCCCGCTTTTCTGGGGGTCGGCCATGAGCAATTTCGGCGTCGAAGAGCTCCTCAGCTTTCTCGCAAAGGAGGCTGCGCCGCCCGGGCCGAGAATAACGGAAGCCGGCGAAGAGATAAAGCCCAACGAAGATCGCTTCACCGGCTTTGTCTTCAAGATCCAAGCGAACATGAACCCGCGCCATCGGGACGGGATAGCGTTCATGCGTGTCGTGAGCGGCAAGTTCGAGCGCGGGATGGACGCGGTGATCGGACGCTCGAAGGAAGTCTTGCGCCTCTCGAAGCCACATACCTTCATGGCGCAAGAGCGCTCGCTCGTCGAAAAAGCGTGGCCGGGCGACATCGTCGGCCTCTACAACACGGGAAAGCTTCGTGTCGGCGATACGTTGTCGAACGGGAGCGGTATCAAGTTCGCGGGCATCCCGCGCTTCGCACCCGAGCATTTCGGCCAGCTCCGGCTCGAAGACCCGATGAGGCGCAAAGCGCTCGATAACGGGCTCGAGCAGCTCTCGCAGGAAGGCGTCATCCAGCTCTTTTTCACGCCGGGACAAGGGAGGCAGAACCCGTTCCTCGGCGCGGTCGGTATCTTGCAGTTCGAAGTGCTCAAAGAGCGACTCCGCAACGAGTACAAGATCTCGGTGATATTCCAAAAAGCGTCGTTCAGCCGCGCGCGCTGGGTAGGCGGCGAGCCCGAGGGCCTCGAATGGCTTCGCGCAACGCACGGCTACCGCGTCGTCGAGGACCGCAACGGACTGCCCGTCGTGCTCACCGACTCCAACTGGAACTTGAGCTATGCGCTCGAGAACGCGCCCGGGCTCGAGCTCTACGACGTCGAGCCCCTGTAAATCAATGTAAACCCGCTATATTGGTCCTGTGGGACCACGACTCATCCTGCTCGGGGCCATCGGTCTAGCCGTCTCCTTCGCGGGACTCTGGCTCGACATCGGCTTCATCGCGCAGCCGTTCTATGCCTATGCGTGGTGGAGCTACATCTTCATGCTCGATGGCTTCGTGGCGTGGAGACGCGGCAGCTCACTTCTCACGACCCGCCGCCGGCATCTTCCGACCATCCTTCTTTGGTCGGTCACGTTCTGGTATTTTTTCGAGCTCCTGAACCTCCGCTATCAGAACTGGTACTACGTCGGCGTTCTCGGAGTGGGCTCGGTAGGGGACGCGCTCTCTGGCGCGCTCTTCGCAGCGGCCGCTTTCGCGACCGTGTTCATGGGACTCTTCGAAACCTACGAAGTGCTGACGGCGTACGGGCTCGCGAGGCGGGTCGTGATACGTCCGCGCCAGCTCGCACCCTGGGTTAGCTACGGTGTGCAGAGTCTCGGCGCGGTGATGGTCACGCTATCGCTCGTGTTCCCCTACTACCTCGCACCGCTCGTTTGGGGAAGCTTGACCTTTCTCGTCGACCCTTGGAACTACCGGTGCGGCGCGCGCTCGATCCTCGCCGAATTCGAGCGCGGCCATCTCGGTGTCGTGGTGCGCTTGCTCGTGGCCGGTCTTCTTTGCGGGCTCGTCTGGGAGAGTTTCAATTTTCTCGCGCCGCAAAAATGGATCTACACCGTCCGCGGATTGGAAGAGCTCAAGCTCTTCGAGATGCCGGTTCTCGGCTTTCTCGGTTTTCCCGCGCTCGCGCTCGACGCTTTTGCTGCCTACGGAGCACTCGCTTATCTCTTCCACGCGAATAGAACGTGGGAGCACCCCGACGAAGTGAGCCAACGGCTCGAGCCGCGCGCACCTCTCGCAACGAGAGCTTTCGCGGCCATGCTTCCGCTGCACCTTGTCTTCTGGGGCGTCGTCGGCCTTCTGGCGATGACAACGAATGTGGGCTCCCTTCAACTCGAGCTCGAGCATCTCGAAACGCTTCCGCCTGGTGGCGTGGCGACCCTCGAGGCCCAAGAAATTCGACGTCCGCGGCATCTTCTCCCAGCGCTCGAAGAGCCGGGTAGACGGGATCGCATCCGAGAAAGCCTCGAGCTCACCGACGACGGCATGAAGGAGCTCTACGAAGAAACCCGGCTGCTCACCCACAAAGGGATCGGACACCACCACGGTGCACACTTGCGGCGGCTCGGCTATCGCCGCGTCGAAGATCTCCGCGGCGCGGATGTAGAAACACTCTACGCGAAGCTCGAGACGGCCCGCGACGGCGCGCGCTTTCCCGCCCTACGCCCGAGCATGGTCCGCGTCTGGGTGCTTGGCGCCGAAGCAGAGCCCTAGTCTGTAATTTCTGTCCTCCCGCGGGGACAGCA
The DNA here is from genome assembly GCA_004356105.1 of Acidobacteriota bacterium. Lineage (GTDB taxonomy): Bacteria > Acidobacteriota > Vicinamibacteria > Marinacidobacterales > SMYC01 > SMYC01. Next base: position 18,403 of record SMYC01000333.1, read on the forward strand.
TCCAACCGGTCAGTAAACCCGACTTTTTCCGCGAACATCATACAGAACAACCAATTACGCAACCTCCACCGAGTTGGTACTCCACTTGCTATAGCAAGAAGTCGAACCTCGCCGAAGCCCGAGGGGCGTGGGCGAGACACAAAAAGGAGAATCATCATGAAGAAGTCGGTAGGGTTTCTCGGCGCGCTTTTTCTGAGCTTCACCGCCATGGCTACGGCTGACGGATTGGGCGATGAGACCGTCCGGCTGGCGGTTCAAAGCGAGCTCGAAAAGGCGCACGTCACTTATGGAGGCGGCCCTTTCGTTGCCGTCGACGAGAGCGTCGTCACGCTGACGGGGCGCGTCGAGAGCCTCTGGGCCAAGGAAAAAGCCGTCGAGGCTGCGATGGATGTCGACGAAGTCGCCGCGGTTGACGACCAGCTGGAGATCGCGTTGGGAGAGAGCGACGAGAAAGTCGGCGAAGCGATCGCTAAAGAAGTCAGACGCTACGCGTTCTTTACCGTCTATGACGACGTCAACATCGCGGTTCACGAAGGGGCCGTCGTCTTGACCGGTCGCGTCACCATGCCTTTCAAGTCGGAAGAGATCGAGACCCGCGTCTCCAAAGTCCTGGGTGTTCAGAGCATCGCGAACGAGATCGGGATCCTGCCAACCAATATCGGCGACCAGCGGATCCGAGCGAATCTGTCCTATCGAATTTACAGCGATTCACTGTTTCGCGACTATGCGTTTCGCGTCAACCCACCCATTCACATCATCGTGGAGCGCGGCAGGGTCGCTTTGACGGGCGCGGTGCGCTCCGAGGTGGAAAAGCGCAAAGCCGGGATCATCGCACGATCCACCTTCGGCGTGTTCCGAGTGGAGAACCGCCTCACGGTCGACGACTAGACAAGCCTGCGTGGAGCCGTCTCAGGACGGCTCCGCCCTGATCACTAATTCTAATCAATAATCAATGCCAGGCGCTCCGCCCTTTCGGAGCGCCTATTTTTTTTGGCTGGAGGAGCTACTCGTAGCGTAGCGCCGTCACCGGCTCCACACGCATAGCCCGGTATGCCGGGACGAGACAAGCGACAAGAGCAACCGCGAGCAGGATTGCCGGGACGGTGACGAATGTCGAAAGGTCGGTCGCGCTCACGCCAAACAGGAACGACGACACGAAGCGCGAAAGTGCGAAAGCCATAACGAGCCCAAACACCAGACCGATGCTCGCGAGAATCAACCCTTGCGTCAGCACCATCTTCACGATTCGCGACGCTCCCGCGCCGAGCGCCATGCGAATGCCGATCTCGTTCGTTCTCTCGGCCACGGTGTAGGACATGACGCCGTACGTCCCCACGGCCGCGAGGAGCAAGGCGAGCACCGCGAAAACGACGAGCAAGAGAGTCATGAACCGCGGGCCCGCCAAGGAATCGGCGAGGACAACATCCATCGTGCTGAGGTTCGCGAGCGGGAGCGCCGTGTCACGCGACCAAACGACTTCGCGCGCCGAAGCCGCGATGCTCTCGGGAGGAAGGCTCGAGCGCATAACGATATGCATACTCCGTGGCGCGAATCCCGCCGCAGCCAGCACCGGGTAATAGAAATAAGACTCTGTCCCGGTCTCCTCTTCGAGCCCCGCCTGTTTCACGTCCTTCGCGATCCCGACGATCGTGAACCACGGGATATCGCTTCCGCTAGGTCGGACGCGGCGCCCAAGCGGGTTTTGATCCGGCCAGAAGACCTCTGCCATCGTCTCGTTAATGACGACGGAAGGTGACGCTGCATCCACCGCCTCGAAGGCGCGCCCTGCAACGATTTTGATCTGCATCGTTTCGAAATAACCCTCGGTGACGATTTGCCAGTAGTCCACGTTTTGCGGCGGCCCGTCCGGCGTCGGCTCGATGCCTTCGAAAGCCATATCGTTCGCATTCAAACGACGCCTTGGAGGCAGTCCACTCATCGCGGAGGCCGACTCGACGCCTGGAATCGCGGCCAGGTCGGCGGAAAGCTCGGAGAAAAAACCTATCTGGTCAGAGGGCTCGGGATAGTTCGTCTGGGGCAGGTAGAGCTCGAAAGTCGAGAGCCCCCGCGGGTTGAAGCCCGGCTCGACTTGCTGCATGTTCCAAAAGCTGCGGAGAAGAAGGCCGCAGACCACAACCGCCATGACCGCGGCGGCGATCTCAGAAACGACGAGAATGCGGCGCAGAAGCTGTCTTCCTGAAGTCGCCGTCGTGCGCCGGCCACCGTCTTTCAGCGACAGCCCGAGGCTTTTGCTCGTGACGTGCATCATCGGCGCGAGGCCGAAAAGGATGCCGGTGATAATTGAAACGGCGAAGGAGAAGAGCAACACGCTGCCATCGATACCAATCTCGGCTGCTCGCGGCACGCTTCCCGGGCTAATCGCAAACAGGATGCGGATACCGAAATGGGCAATCAGCAATCCCAAAACGCCGCCCATGAGCGCAAGGCTCAAACTTTCAACGAGGAACTGTCGGAGCAAGACGAGCCGTCCCGCTCCCATCGCGCTTCGCACCGCGATCTCTTTTTGCCGCGACTCCGCTTTTGCGAGCAGCAGATTGGCGACGTTCGCGCAAGCGACGAGCAGCACGAGGCCAACCACGGCGAGTAGCATCACGAGACGCGGGCGCACGTCTCCCACGACTTCATCGTGAAGCGCCGTTATGATCATCGGATGGCCCTCAGGGTTCGGCGAGTGCTGCTCGCCCGAGCGCTCCCTCCAGCCGGCAAGCAAGCTGCCGAGCTCCGCGCGAGCTTGGTCGACACCCACGCCGGGGGCGAGGCGTGCGATCATGTAATAATTGTGACTCCCGCGACGCGGGTAGTCATTGGGATCCAGAGCTAGCGGCAACCAGAGCTCGACACGGTTGTCGTCGATATCAAAACGCGGCGGCATGACCCCAACGACCGTGCGGAGCTCGCCGTCGACCTGGATCCGCCGACCCACGATGGCGGAATCGGCGCCGAAGGCCCGCGTCCAAAGCTCGTGCGACAAGACCACGACGTCGTCGCTCCCGGGAAGGTCTTCCTCGGCGATAAACACGCGCCCGTGCCGAGCGCCTACACCTAGGACGTCAAAAAACTCCGCCGTCGCCCGCCCGCTCGAGACCCGGACGGGCTGGTCGTTGGTTTGAAGGCTGCTGAGGCCGACGTTATAAATCGCAACCTCCGTAAACGATTGGTTCCACTCACGAAACTCTCGATATTCCGGCGCCGAGACCCAGAACTTGTCGAAGCCCATCGTCGGGAACTGGGTGTGCAGCATGACGAGCTGGTTCGGCGCCTGGTACTCGAGCGGCTTCAGCAAAACGCTGTTCACAACGCTGAAAATGGCGCTGTTAGCGCCAATCCCGAGCGCAATGGTCGAAAGCGCAACGGCCGTATAGCCGGGGCTCTTGGAGAGAGACCGAAACGTGTAACGTAGGTCGGTCAGCCAGTTTCCCATGGATAGTCCTCCGCTACGGTCTAAGACGGAAGCTACCCGCAAAAGGTTGCGACCTAACTGGCGCGGCGCGACGACGGTCATGTCGTCCGTCTGCCGTGGAAAAGCCTTGAATACTGCGTCCACGATCGCTTTTGCAAGCGCCTTCTCCTAGCTATGATAAAGGCGTATGTACTGTGCGCGTCCGAAACGTGGCGTCCGAGGGCCGGACGAGACCCGACCTACACCCAATTGTGCTAGGCTCGATCCGTGCGGCCTCTCGCGGTGACGCTTCCTACCGCTCTCGGGCCGCGCATCACGTCATGAGCTTTCTCAAAGCCATTGGGGGCGCGGTGCGCCGCAAGATCCATCAGCGCGAGCTCGAAGCCGCCGTTCGCCGCTACGAGCAGCACCACGACCAGAGCGCGCGGACGAAACAGAGTTTCGCCGACACGGGAACGTTCCGGAGCCAGCTTGACCGTCTCTTCACGGTCGGAAACGCGGCGGAGACCGCGGAGTTGACCCGAACCGCCGAAGCGGTGATTGTGAGTACATGACCGACACGCCGCGACGCACGCGCTTCCGCTTCGCCGAGTTCACGCTATCGCCCTCGAGGCGGCTTCTTTTACGCGGCGACACGGAGATTCCGCTCATCCCGCGCTACTTCGATCTGCTCGTGCTCCTGGTGGAGCGGCGCAACGAAGCCGTGAACCGGGAGGAGATCTTCGACAAGGTTTGGAACGATGTCATCGTCTCCGACGGGGCGATGACACAAGCGATCCGCATCCTTCGAAAAAGCCTCGGCGACCCCGCCAAAGATCCGCGTTTTATCCGCACGGTGTCGCGGCATGGTTATCAATTCATCTACGACGATATCGCCGAAGAGCCGGACCTTACGCCGATGGGCAACGGCGATACGCTCGAGCAGGCAATCGCCGAGCTCATGGACGCCGAGCCGCCCACGAGCGAAGAGGATGAAACCCGCTTGCGTGGCGCAGCGGAAACTGTGCTGCGACTCGGGGCGGAAGAGGACCTGTCGCGCATCAACGATGTCGCCCGCGCGCTTCTGCGCGACGTGCGCTGGGACTTGGCCGATTCGAGCTTCGTGCCGCTACTTGGAAGCGCGGCATCGCTCACCGCGATCCGCGCGCTGTTGAGTCTGAGGATTCGCAACACATGGAAACTGGTACACAAGCGATGGCTCGGCGCAACGATGGGCGGTGTGGCAGCGGGCATCGTGGGCGGCACCCTGGGTGCGCTCGTGCTGCTCGTCGGCCCGGGATCGCGAGCGACGTCGAGTGTCGCCATCGCGCTCCCGCTCGTGGGCGCCGTTGTGGGTGGGCTCGGAGCGCTCGGCGTCGGAGGGGGCCTCGCCTGGGCCGAAGCGCTCGTGCGTTCCTATCGAATGACCGCGCTCATCTTCCTTGGAGGCGCCGGTGGCGGTTTAGTAGGAGGCCTCACTCACTTCGTGGGACGCTTCACGATCGAAGGTCTGTTCGGTCGGGACCTGTCGCCCGTGGGAGGCGGATTCGAAGGGCTCGTCCTCGGCGCCGCGATCGGTGCGGGCTATGCGTGGGCGACGCCGGTCGAGGGCGGCGGAATGGCCACGCCACGAGGCAAAGCAAGGTGGAAAGTCGCCGCGGCCGCGGGAGTTAGTTGCTCGCTGTCAGGCATGGTGCTCGCGCTGAGCGACCACCACCTCGGCGCAATGAGCGTCGACTTCATGGCGCAAATCTTTCCCGGCTCCCAAGTGAGTTTGGACCCTCTCGCACGATTGCTGGGAGAAACCACGCCCGGCGTCCTGACCCGAACCGTCATCAGCAGCCTCGAAAGCTTGCTTTTCGGCGTCGGCGTCGTCGCGGGCCTAACGAAACGGCCTCGGCACCGTCGGTAGCTCTTACATTCCTGTCGCATTCTTCCAAGTCCCTTTTGCAGAGCAACTAAGCACGTCGTTGCTCGAGAACGACTGTCGGATTTCCTAACGAAACACGATCGCTCGCTACCTGTGCCATCGCGGAATAAAACATTTAAAGTCAGATGATGCAAAGGTTTAACTACCTTCCCTTCTGTTGTGGCGCGCGGCTTGCACTTTGATTCGTTACTCGCATTTTGCGAGCCAATAAGGTTGGCGCAGACGGGGTCGTGTTTCTCGCTCGAAGCAGAGCTCCCGCTGACGCCAGGGGTTGTCAATCCCCAGCGGGAAAAGTGGCGAGCCGGACGCTATTGATCGTAGAAAGTCCAGGAGTCGACTCTGGGCGTTACCGCGCCCTCGCGCGGAGTGCGGGCTTCAAAGTACTAACTGCGAACGGCGGTGCGATCACGACATCGTTCATCCGCCGGGCACAGCCGGCGCTCGTCTTCGTCTCACCTCACACCAAGTCCCCCGGACCGTCGGAGATTGCGCGCGGGATCAAGGAAGATCCCGAGACCGCCGACATCCCCGTCTTGATCCTCGTTCCCACCGAACGCGCTCGAAAAACCGCCTATCCGACGGAGGCTTGTGCCACCGTGGACGCGAGTGACGAAGAGCTTTTGACGACGATGCGTCTGCTGGCGCGCAACCCCCGCCAGGTGCGATACAGCCGCCCGCCTACGAGCCCGCTGGAAGGGAATCTGGATGAATCCTTTCCCGACGTGCTTCAGTTTCTCTTCACGGCCCAGAAAACCGGACGTGTGACCGTCCAAAATGGCGCACGAACAGGGCGGATTTATATCGAGTCCGGAAACGTGGTCCACGCGGAGCACGCCGAGCGTGACGGGACGGAGGCGTTCCGTCGTCTCTGCTTCAGCACCCGAGGCAAGTTCAAGTTCGAGCCAGGCTTTCGGACGTACCGCCGTACGATAGCAGCGGGCGGCATCCAGCTCTTGCTCGAGTCCGCACGGGTCAAAGATGAGCGCGCCCGCGCCGGCCCGGGTGTTGGCCCGGGTGTCGGCGATGTAAAGCTCTCGAGGCTTCGCCAAACCACGTTCCCATCGCTCGAGAGGCCGCGGCAAACGACGTTTTCGCGGTGGATCGCAAACATCTCCCGCGTCCTCGGCCACTAAAAGACCGGCCCACCGACAAAACACCCTGCTCAGCAGGATCTCACTTTTCGCTCATGTCTCTTCCGAGCCGCGCTTTTATGCTAGAGCCGCGACCTCGAGACATAAAGGAGACAGTACCTATGGCACTTTCAAGCTTCGTCGACACACGCCAGGCGACAGATTTCAAAATC
>SMYC01000334.1 GCA_004356105.1 Acidobacteriota bacterium
CGCCTGTTCCACGATGGGCACGTCATCGATTTTCTTCGCGTCGGTGTCGGCGGGCTCCGAACAGGCCTTTTCAACATCGCCGATGCCGCTATCGTCTTCGGGCTCATCGGGCTTCTCTTCGCCGCCTTCGCTCCGCGGGCGACGGCTGTGACAGAGCACTAGTACTGACATAGAATGCGGGTAGCCGGCGGATCCCAACGTGTGGCTTCGGATGCGGATGAGATGATGAAGCGAAAATGGTTCTTGGTGGTGGTCCTGGCGGTGGTTCCGCTCGCGGTCTCCTGCCAGGATTTGAGCGATTATCCCTATTTGTTCCTCACCGGATATTCAGAGAGAGAGCTCGTCAAGATGTCGCGCCTGTCCGTTCACGAGCTCGAGGAGCGTATTGGGCTTCGTGAAGTTCCCGGTGGTTTCTACGGCAAGAACGCGGAGCGCGGACGAGCCGCCCACGCCATCGCGAGCTATCTCGGCACTCGCCGTTGGGGGCCGAACATCACGTTGGTCTTCGGTTACTTGCGAGAATATGGCCACTGGTTCCTTTACGATAAGAAGGCCGATCCCGTCGACCTTGCGGCGAACTATGCCGGTATTGCTTATGCGCTGCAAGAGGCCGAGCGACACGAATGAGCTCAGAAACCCTATCAACGTCTTGTGTTCTCGATTGTCCGGACACGTGCTCTCTCGAGGTTACCGTCGAGGACGGCGTCATCGCCAAGATAGACGCGGCTTTCGATAGCGGCAATCCCGTCACGAACGATTTCATCTGCTCCAAAGTACGGCACTTCGCGAAGCGCGTCTATCACGAGGACCGTCTATTGCACCCCATGCGTCGTGTGGGCGCCAAGGGAAGTGGTGCGTTTACGCCTATCTCGTGGGACGAAGCGATCGAGGAGGTCGCGTCGCGCTTGGGTGCTATCAGAGACGAGCATGGCGGTGAAGCCATCCTGCCCTACTACTATGGCGGCTCGAACGGCTTCATGACGGACGAGTTCGTGGACAGCATCTTCTTCGCCCGGCTCGGAGCCTCGCGTCTCGGGAAGACGATTTGTGCGGCGCCGACGAGCGCCGTCGCCGAGGATATGTACGGCAAGATGGCGGGCGTCGCTTTTCCCGACTATGTCGAAGCGGACGCGATCCTGATTTGGGGCGCAAACCCCAAGGCGTCGAACATCCACCTCATTCCTTATTTGAGAGAAGCGAAGAGCCGCGGTGCGTTCATCGCCGTGGTCGACCCCGTTCGTCAGCTCTCGAAAGACCTCGTAGACCTTCATTTGCCGGTGTTCCCCGGCGCCGATTTGCCGCTGGCACTCGGGATGATCGACCATTGGTCCAAAGAAGGGAAGCTTGATCGCGACTTCATTGAGCAGCACGCTCTGGGGCTCGAGCCGCTCTTGAAGGCCGCATCCTCCTGGCCGCTCGAGAAAGCCGCCGCCGAAGCCGGCGTGGACGAGGTAAAGCTTCGCGAGCTCGCCGATCGTTTCGCGAGCGCGTCAAGAGCGCTGCTCCGCTGCGGCTGGGGCCTCGAGCGTAATCAAAATGGTGGGCAAGCGGTCGCGGCCGTCATGGCCATTCCCGCGCTCCTTGGAAAGTTCGGCCAACGCGGGTCCGGCTTCACGCTCAGCAATAGCGGCGCTGGCAGGATGGACGATTCGCAGATTTGGGACCGGGCGTCATGGCAAACCCGCGTTATCAACATGACGGAGCTCTCGGTAGTTTTGAATACGCCGCCCGATCCCCCGATCCGCGGCCTCTTCGTCTTCAACTGCAATCCGGTGGCGACCGTGCCCGACCAGAACGGGATTATCCAAGGTTTGTCGCGCGACGATCTCTTTACCGTTGTTTCGGAGCAGGTGATGACGGACACGGCGCGCTACGCCGACATCGTGCTCCCGGCGACGACCTTTCTCGAGCATCGCGAGCTCAAGCTCTCTTACGGGAACTATGTTGTCGGCGCGACCGAGCCCGTCATCGAGCCGAGAGGTGAAGCGCGCACGAACATCGCACTTTTTTCGGCCCTCGGCCGCGCGATGGGTTTTACGGACGAAGCGTTCCGATGGAGCGAAGACGATGCGCGCGAGAAAATAATCGCCGCGATCCGCTTGAACGGCAAGCCAGTATCGGCTGAGCCGCTTCGCGCGGGGAAGTTTCACGGCTACGATTTCGATGGCCCCGCGCCCATTCAATTCGAGAACGTGTTTCCAGCTACCCCCGGCGGCAAAATCCAGCTCACTCCCGAATGTCTCGGTGAGCGCCCGTATCACTATGATCCGGTTCGCTCCGAATTTCCTTTGGCGCTCATCTCTCCGGCGACGTCCAAGACTGTGAGCAGCACGCTCGGCGAGTTCAATTTGCCCGAGCTGCGCGCGACACTGCATCCCGGTGATGCCGAGCCACGAGGGATAAAAAGCGGGGACCGCGTGCGGGTATTCAACGAGCTCGGGGAAGTCATGTGCCACGCAAGGGTGGACGAGCGCGTCCGCGCCGGGGTCGTCCACATCCCGAAAGGTGCGTGGATGAAATCTTCCCTCAACCAGCGCGTCTCTACCGCGCTCACGCCGACCCACGTCAACGTGGTCGCCGGCGGCGCGTGCTTCAACGATGCGCGCGTCGAAGTCGAGCGTCTGGGCTGAGCGGCCTCTAAACGCGTCCGTCGGGAAGTGACGCTCGATCTACTGTCGCACGACGGACCAGTTGCCAAAGGTGCACCCGTCGTCACTCGCGGTGAAGGTCCCGCTCATGCCATTGCCGCTAACGATGCCATTGAGGTTGAGCTCGAAGTCCCCTTCCCTTGCGTTCATGACCACGTCCATCCCGGTGGTCGTTCCGCTAAGAACGAAAAAATCCTCCTCCCCGATGATGTCGTCCGCCGAAGGACAGGCCGTCCTCCGTCGGGCGCGCGCGGTTCCCGATAGGCTCTGTCCCGACTGTTGCAGGCTCAAGAAGAGGTCCCAGCTTTCGCAGGCGTTGTCCTGGCACAAGATCCCTTGTGAGCCTGCACCGACCCAGTTGCCGGAAAGGCTCGAGGGACCGCTGGAAACATCAGGAGACGGACTGGGAGCAGGAGAGCTCGTGGGTGGGCTTCCCGAGACCGAAAGCTCGCTCGCAGGCTCGTCTCCTCCTGTTGTCGCGGCGGCTGCCCCGACAGCGGCGGCGGCGCCCACACCGGCGGCGAGCCCTGCGACCGTTGCGGAGATACCGCCCGCGGCTGCTGCTCCTGCCGCGGCGGCGCCGGCTGAAGCGCCAGCGCCCGCCCCCGCCGCGGCCACGACGCTCGTAATACCCTGACTGGCGAAACCGACCGGTATCGCAGCCTGATGCGCCGCGGTTGCAAATACCACGATGCTGCTCGCGAGGGTCGCGGGGGCGACGGGTGTGTCACATCCTGCTGACGTGACGTCGGCGGTGTACTCCTCCGTCTGAGCTGTTTGAAAGTCGGCATCGATGAACATCACGTAATAATCGACCTGTCCGACATCGGGCAGCGGCATGGGAAGAGAGGCGCGATAGCTCATCCTTTCGCCCGGCTCGAGCTCGATGTAGTACCACTCCGTGTCTCGATGAGCTTTGAAGTAGACGTGCGCTCTCTCTATCTCAGCGGCGGACCGATCGGACAAAGTGGCAACGATGAGAGGGAATTGGCCTGCCCTCATACAACCGATGGCGTCGTGCTCGATGGTGGGGGACATTGCTGTCGCAACCGAGCTCCCGAAAAACAGTGCGACCACGACCGTTGCCAGCGTGCCTCGGCGCATGGTCAGCTGTGTAGGACGGTTCATGGCAAGCCTCCTCGGTCGTGGAAAACCAGGGCAAGTGTAGGATTATGCTCGGTCGCAATCAGGCCGTTCTCTGGGCAAGTAGATGCTGGACGCCGTCGCTTGGAAGTTGGATAGTCTCAGCGTTGGCGTTAAAGCACAGCGCGAAGAGGATGCTCGACAAGGAACAGCGGCAGAATCTCACGGGGACTTAGCTCGATTATTGTTACTCTTATCGACCGCTCGCCGAACTAGCCTCTAACTTTAGTCCGAGGTTTGCCGATTCGCCTCGTAGGGTTTCTTGCTTATCCGCGCGTCTCGCATTCAAGCCCGTTCGCGTGGGACGGCAGCACCCCCTCCTGCAACCGCTACGTTTCGACGGCCGCTTCCCGCGGAGGCAGCCGAAGCCACCGACCGAGACGTGCGCCTCCCGGAACACCTTTCATCGTGGTGGCAAGAACGCTCGGAAAGAGAACGCGGATGACGAGAGCGGTGATGCATAGGTAGAGGCATCCCCGGCATAGCAGCTGGACGATGAGTGGCAAGCCCTCGACGCCAAAGTCGACATGCAACGCGAGCACGGCTACGGTGGCGCCGACGAGGGGTGGTGTGAGGACGGTTCGCGACCAGCCTGGTTGAAGCCACCGCGACGCCATCCCAATGACCACCACCGCGGCCGCGAGCTGACCCGCGGCAAGCACCCAGGCATAAGTGACCATGTCACCGCCGAGAACGACGGTGAGGGTGAGGATGACGGGTGCCGTCGCGAGCGCGACCGTGATGTCGAGGACGACACAGCGCTTCAACTCGGTCTTCGCGAGCAGAATGTTGTAGCCGGCGCCGAATAGACAGACCGCGGCGCGGGGCAAAGTCCCAGGGTGAGTCCCGGGGGCGGATATGAATTGGGGATAGGCATGACGTAGAATCCCTGCCGGAGGTTGATGCGATGAATCGATTGGTACGTGATTTTCGAAGCTTGATTCTTGGGGTGGGCTTTTTGACGATTGCTCTTCGTGCGACCGCGACGGAGCCCCCGGATGCCCGGCTCGACGAGCTGAAACGGGAAGCTGTCGAGGAGGTCGAGTCGCTTCGAAAGTTTACCCAAGTGACTGTGGATATGATCTTCAGCTTCGGGGAGCTCGGCTTTCAGGAATTCGAGACCTCGGATTACGTTACGGGGCTCTTGCGAGAGAACGGCTTCGAGGTCGAGATGGGGATGTCGGACATACCCACGGCCTGGATGGCGCGCTGGGGATCGGGCCGCCCGGTGATTGCCTTTGGAAGCGACATCGACGGTATCCCCAAAGCTTCGCAAAAACCTGGTGTGGCTTATCATGACCCCATCATCGAGGGGGCGCCGGGCCACGGTGAAGGCCACAATTCTGGGCAAGCGGTCAACGTGACCGCCGCGCTCGTGCTGAAGAAGATCATGGAGCGCGAAGGCATTTCCGGAACGCTCGTGCTTTGGCCGGGGGTCGCGGAAGAGCAGCTCGGCTCCAAAGCGTGGTTCGTGCGCGACGGCTATTTCAACAACATCGATGCGGTTATCTTCACGCATGTGAGCCGCAACCTCAGCACGAGCTGGGGGCAGAGAAGCGGCAATGGTCTCGTCTCCGTCGAGTACACCTTCCACGGCGAGTCGGCGCACTCGGCGGGATCGCCCTGGAAAGGCCGAAGCGCGCTCGACGCTGTCGAGCTCATGAACAGCGCGATGAATGCCCGTCGCGAGCACCTGCGGCTCTCCCAGCGCATGCATTACGTCATCACGAATGGCGGGGACCAGCCGAACGTCGTGCCCTCGGTCGCCTCTGTCTGGTACTACCTCCGCGAGCTCGACCAGCCGAACATCCAGCGGCTATTCGACATCGCCAACACAACCGCCCAAGCGGCCGCGATGATGACCGACACCGAGGTGGAATGGCGTATTCTCGGAACGGCCTATCCGGGTCATTTCAACAAACCGATTGCGGAAGCGATGAATAAGAACATCCAGGTTGTGGGTCTTCCGGAATGGAGCGAGGCCGACCAAGCTCTCGCGAAGGCGCTCCAAAAAGAGATGGGCGCCGAGCCGACCGGGCTCACGACCGAGCTCGACGAGCTTCAAGGACCGGCGAAAGAGCCGCGCACCGGCGGCGGCTCGGACGATATCGGGGACATCTCGTGGAACGTTCCCACGCTCACGCTTCGTTTTCCTTCGAACTTCAGCACCGGCGGCGGCGGGCATCACTGGTCGAGCGCCGTTGCAATGGCGACACCGATCGCTCACAAAGGGGCGACGGCCGGCGCAAAAGTCATGGCGATGACCGCGCTCGATCTCTTTCTCGACCCGGAGCTTCTCGAGGAAGCGCACAAATATCTCAACGACGTGCAGAAAAAAGATCACGAATATACGCCGTTCATCACGGATGCCGATCCGCCAGCGACGCACCTCAACAAAGAAATCATGAACCGGTACCGGGAGGAGATGAAGAAGTACTACTTCGACCCTGAAAAATACGACACCTATATGGAGCAGCTCGGGATCACGTACCCGACGGTGCGCGAGGAGAGTCAATAGCGCGTTACTTTCTAGATACAAGAGATTGACCGTTTGATCGGCTTCGAAAAATTGGACCTGGCCGTTCTGGTCGTCTACCTGGCGGCCACGACGGCCTGGGGCGCCTGGCTCGGTCGAGGGCAGACCGGTGGGACCGACTACTTTCTGGGAAACCGGGAGCTCCCCTGGGGGGCGGTCATGCTCTCCGTGGTGGCCACGGAGACGAGCACGCTCACCTTCCTGAGCCTTCCTGGTGTCGCCTATCTCGGCTCGCTCGTTTTTCTGCAACTGACGTTCGGCTATCTCGTCGGGCGGATCGTCGTTTCCGCGATCCTTCTACCGGCTTACTACCGGGGAAAGCTCACGACGGCCTACGCCCTGCTCGAGACCCGCTTCGGCCTACGTGCTCGCCACTTTACCTCCGGAATCTTCATGATCACGCGTCTGCTCGCGGACTCGGTGCGTCTGTTCGCGACATCCATTCCCCTAGCACTCATCACCGGTTGGCCCTATAGCTTGTCCATCGTGGTCATCGGCCTCCTCACCGTGGTCTATACCTATTTCGGCGGCATCAAGGCGGTCGTCTGGGTAGATGCGTTGCAGATGTTCCTTTACCTCGTGGGTGCGGCCGCGGCCGCGGTGGCTCTCTCGGGCCTCGTGGACGGCGGGTGGGCCGCGATCCTCGCGCAAGCTTCCGTTGCGGGCAAGTTGCAAGTTCTTGATTTTGGGCTCGTCCTGTCGCGTCCCTACACTTTCTGGGCCGGACTTGTCGGGGGCGCCTTCCTGACCATGGGCTCCCATGGAGTGGATCAGATCATCGTGCAGCGCCTGCTCACCTGCAAGGATCTGCGCGCGAGTCAGAAGGCTCTCGTAGGCAGCGGCATCATGGTCATGGCGCAGTTCGCCATCTTCCTCATGGTCGGAATGGGTTTATGGGCTTTCTACCAGGGTCGAAGCTTCGAACGTAGCGACGAGATATTCGCGCGCTTCATCGTAGAGGAACTGCCCGTGGGGCTCACGGGCCTCTTGATCGCAGGCGTGTTCGCGGCGGCCATGTCGTCCCTCTCCTCTTCTATCAATTCCCTGGCTTCCGTCACAGCCTATGACTTCTGGGCTCCGGCAACCGGTCGCCAGAACGACGAGCAAGCCGTATTACGCATGGGCAAGCTCTTCACGCTCGCATGGGCGGCCCTGCTCATCGCGGGCGCCATCCTGTTCATCCCGTTGAGCCAAGGGAACACAGCCGTCGAAGTAGCGCTGGGTATCCAGTCGCTCGTTTATGGAGGTCTTCTCGGCGGGTTCGTGCTGGGCGTGCTGGTGCCTCGAGCCGACGAGCGAAGCGTGATCATTGGGATGGCTTCCGGGATCGGTACCGTCACCCTAATCTGGTTGACCGCGCGCACCGAGATCGCTTGGCCTTGGTTCGTGTTGATCGGCTCCTTGGTTACCGTCGTCGTTGGGACTGTCTTGGGTCGGGGAAGTGCTGAAGCTCGCTAGGCTGCTGAAATGTGCGAGGAGTGACGTTGGTTTCAACGAGACTGACAGACCGATTGGGCATTCGCCACCCAATCATTCAAGCGCCGATGGCAATCGCTGCCGGCGGCAAACTGGCTGCCGCGGTCTCTCGAGCCGGTGGACTGGGGCTGAATCTAGAACGCGTAGCCGAAGCTGAAGTGCCAGCGAGTGGTCTCGTCGTTGATCTGGGCGTTCAAGGCTTCGGCCCAATCGAAGCGGAGTGCCCCGAACGGAAGAACGAAGCGAAGCCCGGCTCCGACGCTGTGGCGCAGGTCACTCAGCCGAAACTGGCCGGCGGTGGTGAAGACATTGCCCGCGTCCCAATAGACGCCCCCGTGAAGCAGCTTGTATATCGGAAAGCGTAGCTCCTGGTTCCAAACAGCGACGGCTTGGCCGCCCACGAAGATGCGCTCCCCCGTTTCGGGGAGCGTGATGGAGGGCCCGAGCGCGTTTTGTCTGAAACCTCTGACAGAGTTGGCGCCTCCGGCGAGGAAGCGGTCATCCGTGAGAAGAATCTCGCTCGTGCCCGTCGCGAGACCCATGCGGATGCCCGATGCCCAGATCCATTCTTTGAAGAGTGGGTAGTAGTAGAAGAACTGGCCGTAGAGCCGAATGTAGCCGAGGTCGCTTCCCCAGATTTTGGGGACGCCCTGGAACGTGATGTTCCAGAAGCGGCCGCGGGTCGGGTTGGCGAAGCTGTCGCGGCGGTCCTCGATGAAGGAGACCCCGAAGCGCGGGCGCGTGGTGTCGAAATCGATCAGCGTCGTGCCTTCCTCGGACAAGAATATGCCGCGGATGCGCACGAATCGAAAGTTCCATTGGATGGCGAACTTCTGGTAGCGGTCGTCGGTGAGTTTTTTCGTTTGCTGAAACGTGACCGCTTCCGAGCGGGTCATGAGCGCACCGCCCAGCTCCTCGTCGTTGCGCTCGGTCTCGAGGGTGACCTCCGTGACGACGCGTTTGCCCAGAAAGGTTGGGAGGCGCAACGTGCCTCGCAGGAGTCGATGGTTGGGCTGAAAGAAGATCGAGAAGCCGAGATTCGTGCCGCGTCCGATCTGGTTGATGAGATTGACGCGTGCGACCACCTCGAGCCCGCTCGCTTTGGGCTCCGACTCCGAGCTGATGGTCTGCTCGCTCGTGACAGCGTTATAGCGGAGACCGTAATTCACGTCGAGGTCGGAGCGCTCGACGACTTGGATCAAGATGTCTTGAACCTCCTGTCCCTGCTGGCTCGGGTCGGGCCTGACATCGGCCGAGCGAAAGATAGCAAGGTCATAGAGTCTTTTCTGGCTCTGTTGGAAATCGGTGAGCCGGATCGGGTCGCCGGGGCCAAAGGTGAGCTCGTTTCGGATGACGGAGGCTCGCGTTCTGCGGTTGCCGATGATCCGGACTTGGCCGACACGCGCCGGAGCACCTTCCTGGATAGCGACATGGATCTCGAGGCCTTCCTCGGTCCGCTCCATCGCGGCGCGGAGCTTGACGTCGGGGAAGCCGTTTTCTCGATAGAGTGTGCGGATCGCGCTCTGGCCTCGCCGGATCTCCGGGAAATCGACAGGCTCACCGAGCGTCACGCCGAACACCTCGCGCAGCTTTTCGGTATCGATCGCGAGCTCACCGCCGAAGCTCACACGCGAAACGCGGGTCAAGGGTCCTTCCTG
This sequence comes from Acidobacteriota bacterium, assembly GCA_004356105.1. Classification (GTDB taxonomy): domain Bacteria; phylum Acidobacteriota; class Vicinamibacteria; order Marinacidobacterales; family SMYC01; genus SMYC01. The sequence continues at coordinate 9,462 of SMYC01000334.1, forward strand.
AATGGGTATCTCGATATGGAAGGTTTTAGAGGCCTCGTCATACCGCGTCACCGGCACGCCAATCGTCGCACCCAAATAACCCTCCGCGGCGTAGCGCAGACGGATCCCACGCTCGAGCTCCTTCAACTGCTCGAGAAGAAGAAAGAACTCGGGTGTGTCTGTCTTGGGGAGGGCCTCTGCAAGCGTGCGGTCGTCTAGCGCACCATTGCCGGTGAAGCTCAGCCGCACTTTGTCTCCGCGCGGTCCGCGGGTGACTTCGAAGCGCACGATCTTCTTCCCTGCTTGCGGCTCGACCGAAGCAAGCACTTGGGCGAGATAATAGCGATCGGCTTTGAGCCTCGCGGTCGAGCTGTCCACGAGATCGGTGAGCTGGAACGCCTCCGGAATCCGGCCCTGCCAGGAGCGCTCGACGAGCTTCTTAACTTCTTTGCCGGGGTCGTCCCCTTGCCACGAGAACTCCGTGGGTAGACCCGTGTTCACGACAAAAGTGACGTCGACGTCGCCTCGCTCATCCGCGTGCGTCTCGAAATCTACGACCGCGCTCTTGTATCCGTCCTCGACTAAATCTGCCTCGAGCTTTGCCGCCGCGTCGCGGATTTTCCAATAGTCGTAGCGCTCGCCCGATCGAAGCTTGATCTTTTCCACGAGCTCGGGGGACGCGCCCTGAAAGCTCACACCGCTCACGCGCGCCGCGCTCGTGGTCGTCTCCGCGCGCGCCGAGTGTCGGAAATCGAGATTGAAACGTTGCGATAGCCCGAACGAATAGTCGCTGGAATTTTTCTGAATAGCACGTAGCCACACGTTTCGCGCGATGCGGTAGTCGAGGATCCAAAGTCGCCTCTCGGAGTTATCGAGCGCTATGGAATAGGTGATCGACATCCGGGTGGTGACCGGAAAGCCGAGCGTCAGCCTCGACGTCGGGTCAGCCTCTTCGGCGAGGATGATCGGGCCGGCGCCGCTGGGCGGGCCGAACGAGATCAGATCGCCGAGACCCTCATGTACGAGATTCGCGAGCGAGGACATCATCCACGTCGAAGCGATCTGCTGGCCTCCTTCGCCGGCATTTTCGAGGGTACGCCCGGTCACGAGAAGCGATGCGAGATCGCCTTCGGTCAAGTCCGGGCTCTCGGGTGCAGTGAGCTGGGTTCTCAAATCATCCGCGTCCCCTTCGATATCCACATGAATGACGGTGGTCCCTACGCGGGTCATGGCTGTAAGCCGCACGTTCGGCGGAATGGCAGGAAAGCCGGTCAGATCGAGCCTTCCACTGATGACTTGAAAACGGTTGCGGGCGATGTTGAAGGTGCCGTCGGGAAGAAAGGTTACGAAGCCGCCGATCTCGGGGGCGGCGAGCGTGCCGCCGACAGAGATGCTGCCGGCGGCTTCGAGCTGCGCCATCGAGTTCTCGACACGGACGTTCTGCTCCGTCGTGATCAGGATCCCGAGCGCGAGTCGGTCGAAGGGGCCCGCGGGCGCCGTCGGATCCGAGAACACCATGCTCTGAGCGCTGAAGCTGGCATCGTTGTCCTCGAGCTCGCGCGTCAGCAGTCCCCTCCCGACCGTGAGGTTGCCGCGCAAGCTCAACTCTTGCGCCGCCGACGTTAGCCGCAAGTTTCCCGAGACCTCCGCGCGTAGGCCATCCATGACTTCGAGAGGGACGTCTCCCACATCGACCGCGAGGTCGACCACTAGACGGCCGACCTCACTAAAGTCGACCGTGCCCTCGGCATGAAGACGGCCCGTTCCCGAGCGGGCGTCCAGTCGGTCGAGCCGGAAGATGGCGTCGTCGAAATGGAACTCGGCCTCGCCATCGGCGAAAGAGAAATCAGGATCGACGCTAGCGAAGCGCCCGTCGGTCAAACGGCCCTGGCCGCGGAACGAGAGCTCCCCGCTTTGGCGCGAGGCCGCTATCTCGAGCTCAGTGACGCCGCCCACGCGAACGCCGCGGGCGTCGATCCAAGCATTGGCGAATCGGAGGTCGAGCGTACCCTCCGCGGAGATGTCGAAGTCCGGCTCTTTCGCGAGTGCGAGTGCTGTGAGGCCGACTGTGAGATGGCTGCGCGCGCCGTCGAGTCTGAACGGTGGCATCGAGAGCACACCGTTCGCGATCGTCCAGGACGCCGGCTCGCTCAAATCGGCGTCGCCTCCTTCGGCGCGTAGCGCTAGGCGCTCGAGGCGACCAGATCCCCGTACCGCGGCGAGCTCCGGCGCCGGAATCTCGATCGAGCCGAGCACGGTCGCAATGAGCGAAAGGTCTTCATCGAGCAGCGGACCGAAATCTGCGTCTTCGAGCGCGAGCTCGAGACGGCCCGCCCCACCTGATTCGAGGAATGGGAAATCGCCGCGAAGTGTGAAGCGCCCACCGAGCAGTGTCGCCGTCATCTCGACGTCGTCGAGACGGTCGTCGTGGGCTCTCGCGGAAAGTGCGAGCTCACTCCACGTGACGTCTTTGTATCGTCCCGCGCTGTCCGAGACCCGAATCGCGCCCTTGATGTCCGGGTCGATACGGGGTCCCTCGATCGTGAGGTCGATGTGGCCTTCGCCATCGAGCTCGAGCTCGGGGTCGAGCAGCCCCAACACACTCAGGTCAAGGCTGCTGCTCACCGTGAGGCCGAACGCTTCGTCGTCGACCAACGGGTAGGTGCCATCCACCGCGAGACGGATCCGTTCGCCGCGAAGCTCGAAGCCGGACACGCTGAGGTGTTCCGCGTCACCGGAAACGGTGAATCCATCGGCGCGCCCAGTGAAATGCTCGAGCTCCGCGGAGAGGCTTTCGACGCGCGCCTCGAACGCGACCTGCGAGAGATCGGAGAGCTTGACGTCGAGGATTGCCAGGCCCGACATCGTCCAAGTGGCGCGTTCGCGCTTCAGGAAGATCGGAAAGGCATGAGCGATCTCACTGATTGGGACGGCGTCGAGAGGAAGCTCGAGGTGAATCGGAAAATCACCTGAAAGAAGAACGGTTCCTCTCATCGCGTGCACGCCGTCCTCGCGCGTCGCTTCGAGCCGAACGTGATCGCCTTCTGCAACGACGGCGAGGGTAAAAGAGGGGAGGGCCACGTCGCGCAGCGTCACGTCGTCGAGAGCGATGTCGGCGCGCGCCCGCGGTGTTCGCCAAGGACCCGCAATCTGCGCTCCTATTCCGACGACCGCATCGAGGCCATTGAGATATTCCGGGGCGCCCCGGATACCGCTTGCGCGCAAGCCCTCTATGGAGAGTATCCCGTCGAGGACGTCTTCATCGAGGTCGTAGCTTCCGCGGGCGTCGACGTTCCCCGAGGCGAGCGTGCCGGTGAGCTGTTCGAGCGTGACCATTCGTTTTCGTTTCTCGGCGGTGAGCGAGAGCTCGCCATCAGGTAGGCGGAGCTCAACGGACGCGGACCAATCCGGCTCGCTCGCGGTGCCGAAGATAGTGATGTCTCCATCGGCGAGCGTGTTCCCAGGGAGCGCGAAGCGATCGAGCGCCGCTCGGACATCCCATGGCAAGCTCTCATCGATGGGGACGGTCCCTCGAGCCGTCAGCGTGCCGAGCTTTCCCGTAAGCTTTACGTCTTCGAGCTTCAACTCACGCCGCGATCCTTCGAGTGCGCCTGAGAGGTCGTACTCGGTACCAGCGAGCCGCAGCCCATCGCTCGAAAGCTCGGTCGTCGTCCGAGGTCGCTCGAGCGTGCCCTCGATCAGGCCTCGGGCGGCGATTGCACCCACGAACGCGATCGGCGTATTGGGGGCGAGCCTACCGATATCCGACGCGTCGATGGTATAGACGACGTCGAGCTCACCGGACGTCGTAACGCTACCCTCGAGCTCGAGCGACGTCGCGTAGCTGGGAAAGCGAACGGACTCTGAGCGCAGGTCCACGACACCGTTCTCGAGCGACGCGCGCAAGGTGCCCAGAATGTCCGACCCTGGCTCGAAGTCGACATGGGCTTCGCCGGAGGCCGAGGCGAGCGCAAAACCTGATATCTCGAAGTGCGCTTCACCGCCGATGCGACTCACGAATGGGAGCGACGTGTCCGCGAGCTCCCGCAGCGCGGAAGCGGTGTCGAGCCCGGTCCACGAGAGCTCGAACCGGTTCCGCGCATCGTCTCGAAACGCGATCTCGGCCGCCATCCTCGCGAGACCTCCGAAGGCGCGGACCTCGAGGCGCTCAACGTGGAGCGCGCCGTCGGCAAAGCTCGCTTCGGCCTCGATATCCGTTGCCTCTACGTTCTTCCAGGCGAGAGTGCCCGAGCGAAGCTCGGCGTCGACCCGCGCTTCGCCGTCTTCGAAACGCACATGAGACGCGCCCGCTACCACGCCCACAATTGCGAGCTCATCGTCGACGAGCCTTGCCAGGGCGCCGTCAAGAGTAAAGTCGACATCGAGCACGCCTTTGAGCGCGGATGTGAAATCGAGATCTCCCTCCATGCGCGCAAACGAGTCGTCCTTTAGGAGCGTGGCGGAAGCAATTTGCAACCGACCCGGCCGCATGACGAGGTCCGCGTCGATGGCGCCGAAGCTTTCGCCGAGAAAGTGTCCCGTGCGGGCATGGAAGGCGATGCGGTGTCCTTCGATCGAGCGGAGAATCTGGAAAGTGACGTCCTCGACTGCGAGCCATTCCGAGAGCGCTCCCGTCTCGTCGTGATCTTGGAAGCGGATCGCTAGATCGCGGACGACGACCGAGCGGATTCGCGTGAGAAGAGGCGTGTAGTCGGATGTCGGTGTTTCGAAGAGATCGATGAGGACGAGCTCGGCGCCCTCGACGGTGCCGGAGAAGGTCAGGGATGGACTCACGCTCAGAGCGATGTGCTCCGAAGTGAAGTGGAATGGCAGCACCGAGAGGTCGGGCTCGAGCGCGATCCCGAAAAAATCAACCTCGCCTCTCCACAGGCGGTAGTCGAGCGCCTCTAGGGTAGCGCGCCCGTCGAGAAGAGATCTCGCAGCGCTCTCGATGCCGCGACGGACGAGCTCCTTGCCCGCTCCGGTATGGAGAAGGACGATGAGTGCCACGAGGCCCGAGAAGATTGCGAGGGCCCACTTCGACTTCCGTCCGAGAGGCATCATGCTCTGCGTCTATTGTCGGTTGCAGAACGGTGCGACGCTAGCGCGATCGGGCGAAGGCGGCACCGCGCACGACGCGACCCGCGCGCGCGTCGGTGAGCGCGCCGTTTTCGACCATGAGCTCACCGTTCACGATCACGAAATCGAAGCCCTCGCTGAACTGGTGGGGTTTTTCGAACGTGGCGCGGTCGCGCACGTTCGGAAAATCCATCACGACGAGATCGGCGGCGAGCCCTTCCCGGACGAGACCACGATCTTTCAGCTGAAACGTACGGGCCGGAAGCGAGGTCATGCGGCGGATGGCGTCTTCGAGACGCATCGTCTCGAGCTCGCGGACGAACTCGGCGAGAACGCGCGCGTTCGTCCCGTAAGAGCGAGGGTGCGGCTTGCCGACGCCCATTTGTTGCACGCCACCGTCACTTGCCACGGCCGCATTGGGATAGCGGTAAATGGTCTCGACATCCTCGAGGCTCATATAGTGATACACGAGCGAAGCGCCGCCTTCTTCCATGAGCTCGAGGATGGTCTCCATCTCCGCCTCGATATTCGCGGGACGCCCGCGCGCGAGATTGACTTCGCTCAGCGTCATGCCTTCGAGCGACGGATCGGGCGTGAAGCGGGCGATGGTCCCGAACGAATAGTCGTCATAACCCTGGTCGTCGAGCTTCGCCCGCATCTCTTTCAAGATGCGAGCCCGCGTCTCCGGATCGCGGAGCCGTGCCTTTATCGCGTCGTCAGAATCCGCGAGTGCCCAGCTAGGAAGGTTCACCGAGAGTCCGGTGCTCGCACGATCATAGGGATAGGCGTCGATGACGACGTCGACGCCTTCACGGCGATACTGCTCGACGAGCTCGATCGCGTCGCCGATCGACCCCCATCGTTTTTTTCCTTTGATCTTGAAATGTGAAATCTGAACCGGCATGGACGCTTCACGTCCGATGGTGACCGCCTCTTCGATCGAAGCGTGGAGCTCGGCGCCTTGTTCGCGAATATGGGTTGCGTAGACCCCGCCGTGGCGCGCGGCCGCGCGAGCGAGCTCGATGACTTCTTCCGTGCTCGCATAGGTACCGGGAATGTAGAGAAGTCCCGTCGAGAAACCGATGGCTCCTTCCTTCATGGCGACGTCGACGAGCGACTGCATGTGCTCGAGCTCTTCGGGGCGTGCTTGACGATTCGCGGTCCCCATCACTTCCCGCCGCACCGAGTTGTGCCCCACGAAAGTCGCAACGTTCAAACCGAGCCCGAGCTCTTCGAGCTTCGAGAACCAAGCGCCGACTTGGATCTCGGAGCTTCCGCAGTTGCCAGTGATGATGGTGGTGACGCCGTCGAGCAGAAAGTTGTCGCCGCGCGGAGTCGTCTCGAGTCCGCCGCGTCCGGAGCGGGACTCGACATGCGTGTGTACGTCGATGAAGCCGGGGGTGACGAAACGCTCCTCGGCATCGATAGTGATGTCGGCGCGGGCTTCCGCGTCTTGGCCGACCAGGACGATCCGCCCGTCGCGAATACCGATATCGGCGCGAAACCATGGATTGCCGGTACCGTCCACGACTCGGGCATTGGCGATCCAGATGTCATATTCGTCCGCATGAAGCACGGCTGGGAGCCATACGAGAAAAACTGCGATGACGTAGCGCATAGGCACATTCTAACCGGGAAGGGGTGTGCGGACATCGGCGAGCTTTCCGGGGCGTCTAGGCAAAAAGCATGTACCATGGCGTACCTACAGGAAAGGTGGTCCCATGTTTCGTAGCGCTATTTGGTTGGCCCTCACCCTCGTCAGTCTCTCGGTTGCGGATATGACATCCGCCCAGGATCTCGTCTTGTCGAACGCGACCATCATCGACGGTACGGGAGCACCGCCGCGCGCGGGTGTCAGCATCATCATTCGCAACGGCAAGATCGCGGAGATCGCGGAGGGAGCCCGTACGGGCGACACGACGATCGATTTGAAAGGGCGCTTCGTTCTGCCGGGTCTCATTGACGCGCACACGCACATCCTCTCGGCCGATGCTGCCGAGCGCGCGCTCTTGTCCGGAGTTACGACCGCTCGCGTGCCCGGGGATCGTTACTTGCGCGGCATGGGAACGCGCGATTTGATACGGGGAGGGCACGTGCGTGGGCCAGAGCTTCTTTGTGCGGGAGGCATCGTGCGTCCGGTCCTCGGCGAGTTCTTCATCCTGCCGTTTCCCGAATTTGGGCGCTATTTGAACGAGCGGCTCTCCGGTTCCGAGAACGTCTCCGCGGTTGTGCGCGCTCTGCTCGACCGTGGCGTGGACTTGATCAAAGTGGGCGCGAGCGAGCGCGCGGGGCTCGCCACGACCGACCCGCGCCGCCAGGAGCTCACCGAAGAAGAGATCGAGGCGGCGGTGCGTGAAGCCGCTACGGAAGGAAAGTTCGTGGCCGCGCACGCGCACGCGGAAGTCGGAGCCGAGGGGGCGGTGCGCGCGGGCGTGCGAAGCATCGAGCACGGGACCTACATGAACGACCGCACCCTGGCGCTCATGAAAGAAAAAGGAACTTATCTCGTGCCGACGCTCGCGATCATGAGCCCCCTGGGTGACCCGCGCACCGACGACGCGAACGACATCGCGCTCCGCATCCGCACATGGCACATGCAAACGGCGCTGCGCGAAGTCGTCAAAAAAGCACATCGAATGGGTATTGCGATAGCGGCATCCACGGATGGAAGTTATGGCGACGGCAACGACACCGCCCGCGTCCGCTTGCAGCACGATATGGAGGAGCTCGTCTCCATCGGGATGACGCCACTCGAAGCCATCACCGCCGCGACCGCCACGGGCGCCGATCTTCTCGGCATCTCGGATCGCACAGGACGTATATCCGTGGGCCTCGAGGCAGATCTAATTGTGCTCGACCGCGATCCGCTAAAGGATTTTCGCGTCATCTACGAGCCTCTCGTGATCGTGAATAACGGCGAAGTCGTGCTGAACCGCTACTACCCAAATCCTTACGACGAGCGGTAAGAGCCGGGACCGGGTTTTTCACCACCTCACAAGGACATTAAGTAAGGCCACGATGATTGAAGACCCCGTCGCTCTTTTGGCGTTTCTGTTTTTGGTGATCGCTTCGACCCGTTGGCTCGAGAACCGTTTTGCCGTTGACGTGGAGAAGATTCACCGAGCGTCGCTCCCTCTCTCCATAGCTTGGCGCGCCTCGTCCGGTCGACCCATACGCGCGAGGACATCGGCGAGGTTACGCCACGCCCCACACACGTCCGGCGCGAGCTCCGTCGCTTTCGTCGCGAGCGCCAAGGCTTCGTCGAGACGTTCATCGTCGACGGCAATGTGCGCGCTCAACACCACCAAGGTGGGAGTCGGTATCGCCCCCGATCGTTTGAAGCATGTGAGCGGGCGCTTCCGCTCGCTGCCCCACGGAACGACGGTCGATATCTGGAGACCTTCGCATTCGCGGCTGAGCCCATTGGCTGGGCTCAATACTTGAACGGTATCGCCTGCCTCGCACCGCAGGGGGCGCAAGTGCGGCTCAACGCACGCGTCACGGACCGTCGGCCGCCGTCTCCATGACGCGGACGGCGATGGGAACCGATAACCCCTGTTCCAATCGGAACTTGACCACGCTCTGAGGCGTAACGACCGCCGGCTTCGCCGACGTCGCCGCAGATGCCGCCGTGCCCGCGCCGGCGCCGATGGCCGCGCCCCAGGCGGCCCCCTTACCGCCATCGGCAACGGCACCGATGAGGGCTCCGAGCGCCGCTCCGACGGCGACTTTCTTGGCAGTGTCCTTTGACTCCGAAGCTCCCTCGACTGTATACGAGCTCGAGACGAGAGGAACGACGCGGCCATTGACCTCGATGTCGGTCAGACGCAGCGTCATCTTCGACTGGCCCGACATGCTGCCCGCTTGGTCGAGACTCGCTACCAGCCCGAAAACCTTGGAGCCCTTGGGCGCGGCGAGAAGCTGTCCCACCCGAAGCTCGGCGTCGAGATAGGCCGTGAAGCGTGCGCCCACTTTTGTTGCCGCCGAGCTCACCTCGGTCGTGAACCGAACGGGAATCTCGGTTCCCGCCGCTATGGTGAGCGTTCGCTCCGCGATCGTCGTCACCTCCGCGGATGCGGTCTGGACGACAGGCGCCGGTGCCGGCGGATCGACGACGATATAGACCTCGTCTCCACTCCCTTCCACGTAGGGGAGATAGTATCGGCCGTCGAACTTGAAGTACGACGCCCCCGAGGCTGTTTGCTCGATCTCGAATTCCGGTGGAAGCGCCGCTAGAGTCGTGACGCCGGCCGGCTTCTGAACGACGACGTATTGCCTCTGGCCTTCGCGAACGACTTCCCGATAGAAAGTGTTCTTGTAGAAATAGTAGGTCGTCCCCGCAACCGTGACCGTGGCCCGCTCGGGAGGAAGGCTCTTGGTCGCAACACCCGGGGGCGCGGCTACGACTTCGTAGCCCACCGAGCCCTGGCTTCCCGTCTGTTTGTAGCAGACGTGGTCGGCGTAGTAGTAAGTCGAGCCGGCCACGACGACGACGACGGCTCCCGTCGGCACCGCCTTGTAGACGACGCCGTAAGGCGGTGGCATCACCCAGTAATAGGGGACGCCGCCGTAGGTATAGGGACGGTAATACACACTGCCGTGATAGTAATAGGAGCGCCCGTAATACGTGTAGGGCCGGTAGCCTTGAGGCAAACGGGTCACCGCCGCCCCATAAGGCCCGCGCCCGGCGACCGTCGTCCAGTCGCCGCGGTATTTCGTGTCGACGTCGGCCACGACCCCGCGCCGTCCGTAGGCGCCGTAGCCGGCGACACCCTCCACCTCGGCCTCGCGGCCGGTGCTGGTCTTGGCTCCGCCCTCGAAGCTCGCGACACGGTAGCCTTCGCGCTCGGCTTTCGCATCACGTTCGACGGTCTCGCCTCCTCGGCCCGTCGTCGTGGACTCGCGCTCGATCTGCTCGATGCGCCCGTCGTCGAATTGAATCTCTTTCTCCACTTCGCGCGACGCTCCCGTGCTCGACTGGGCCTGACCCTCGAGCTTCAGCGAATCACCGTCGCGAGTGACCTGCCTCGTCGAGCTCACGGTTTCGCCCGAGCGTGTCGTCCCCGTCGACTGCGTGGTACGGCGATCCCCCTCGGTCGTCTGAGTGGACTGAACGTTTCCACCGCGCCGCGTCGCTCGATCGTAGGTCCCGTCGGGTCTCGCGTAGCGGACCGACCCTCGTTGTCGTCTTTGCGCGCCTGCCAGAGGCGAAATCCCACCGACGAATATCAGTACTGCGAGCAAACGAGTCAGGGCATGCATGATCAATCCTCCTCTGGAGTTTGGATACGCGCCACCATCTCCGAGGCCGGGAGCTTCCTCGCATCCTGAGGGGGGATGAACTGGAACGCTTCGTCGGGAAGCTCCGGGGAAAGGTTCCACGAGAGGAAGCGCGCGGCAAATTGCGGCTCACCCGGCTCGTCCGTGTAGGTTATGACGATCTTCATGGGTAGAGGGTCCCCCTCGGCGTCGATCCAGAGCTGCCATTCCATGAAGTCGTTGGCGAGCGCCACCTGATGGCAGGCGATTCCGCCCACGTTCGTGAGGCCGATATATAGGCCGATCTCCGCTCCGCCTACGAGTGACTCGTAGACGTCGGCACGAATGAAATCCGCAAGCGGGAGCACGATGTCATAGTCGTCGGCCAAGAAGTCGAGCGCAGCGTCTATGCTAGAAGGGCTTGAAGGGCTCGAGGGAATCTCGAGCACGGCGTATGTGTGGTGCACTTTGTCGAGAACGGCGATCGTCTTCCCGTCATACCAGGCGCTTCGGCTGCCCAGGTCGCCTTCGACGTCCGAGATGATGCGGTCCGGACGGCGGATGGCCATGGCGCGACGCCCGGTACGCTGAATCTTCATCCCGCTAGGGTGGAGCTCGTCGAGTGTGACCTCCGCCGTGAACGCGAACGCAGACGTGCCTGCGAGCGCGTGCCCCATCGTCTTCAGCACCTCTTCGGCTCTCGGGTCCATGAAGGGAGCGGGCGGAGCCTCCTGCGCGAGAGCGCCGGTGACGAGAAGAGCCGCGGCCAAGATCATGGAACTGCTTTGCATGATCATGACTACATCCCCAGCTTCTGGTAGTCGTAGTTCTCAACGGTAAGCTCGACTTCCTTGTCGGGGTACTCGAGCCTCAGCCGTGCCGGATAGGTGGGCCCGTCCGTCAATGCCTGGAACTCTCCCGTGAAGTGCACCGGCTTGCCCTCGAAGGAAGTACGGATCTCGATGCGCCGAATCCCGTAGCTTGCGGGATCGATCCAGATACTCATCGTGTCTCCGGCAACGAGGGCATTCGAGCCCTGGATGAGCACCTGGTCTCCGCTTTCTCCCTGCCCCTGGGCGACGCTTGCGGTCTGGGCGAAGGCTTGCATCTTGTCCGGGGGCATGTGGGCGTAAGAGCCTGCGAGTTGACCGAGACTCTTCATCAGCTCGGCGAACTCTGCCTTCTTTTTCTCGATGATCTTTTCCTTCATCCTTCCACGGCCGCGGCGGCGACCGCCCTCCTGCTTCGCCTTTTGCTCGGGCGGCGTCCCGATCGGCGTCTTCTGCTGCTTTCCGTCGAGGTCGTAGCGCACTTGCTCGAGCTTCACGTTCTTCGACTCGCCCTTCGTCTTGAGCTCGGTGCGCGATTTCCACGTGTACTGCTTGAGCACGGCGCTGTTGTCTTTCTGTGCCTGGGCAAACTGTTCCTTATGTTGGCCGAAAACCCCCGGGGCGAGCGCGAGTGAGCAGCCGAGCACGAGAACAACGCTCCGCACAACATTGGATGGCTTGGATGTCCAGAACATAATTTCCTCCTCTTTCATTTCTTGACGGGATTCACGAGCGGGATCTCTTCCACCTGGCCGAGCTCCACCAGAAGACCTATCTGGTGCTCGACTTGGACAAACCGGGCGGCGATAGAGGCCGTGAGCTCCTTTTCCATACGATCGAAGTATTTCTTCTGGAGCTTCAGATGGTCTTCCTGCAGCTTGAACCAGTCGCGGGCGATCTTTTTTACCTCTTCGTTCCCGAGGCTATCGTAATTTTCGGCGTAGCGCTTCAAAAGAGCGAGCCTCCGATCGCCGCGCTTCGAGAGCTCCAGCTCGTACTCGCGATAGATGGGCCAGAATTTCTCGCTTTCCGCCTCTTCGAGCTCCATCGACTCGGTGAGCACCGCCACCTTCTCCGCACGCAGGTCTGAGCGGAGCTGCTCGATGAAGTCTCTCTGAGCAAATGCCTGGCCGCTTCCCGCCAGAATGCCGAGCACAACGAGCGACCATGAAAGAAGTTTGCGATGCATCGTTCCGTTCCTCCTTAGAGAATGATCTTGAGTTTCACATTGACGACATTAACGGCGGTGTCGAACTTCTCGTCGAGGGTGTCCCGCACTCCGTCACGTATATAGAGAACCTCGAACCGCCAGCGATCACTGCGGCGAAAGCCCAGGCCCGTACGGGTGCGCCGCTTGGTCGCGAAGCGCTCGGGCACGTCCTCCGAGAGCGGCGCGAAAAACTCGAAGTCGGCCATCCAATAGAGCGTGTTGTCACGGCTGAGCTTGGCGTGGTTGAGCGCCACCTTGATCGCGATGCGATTGCGAAACCGCGTCTCGTGGCTCGAGCCTCCGTCGGAGTACCAGAAGTTGCGATACTCGAAACGGACCAGATCGGAGACCGCGACCCGGCCGAGAGGATGGCGCTCGAGCATGGTTCTGAGATTGCTCAGAAAATGGAACCTTACTCCTAGCTTCGGTGTCAACTCGACCGAGCTCACGTTGTTCGATTGCTGGGTCTTGCCGAAGCTCGCTTCGCCGACCAGATCCAGCCATCGATTTGGGTAGTACTCGACGACCGACGTCACGTCCAGGTTGCGCCAAGTGTCGGCGCCCGCGTACTGCACCTTCGGCTGAGCGTCGAGCTCGAGAAGAAAGCGGTCTCCTTTGGGGAAGTCCAAAACCACGTTTCCCCAGAGTTGCGCGGACTCCTCCTGCTCCTGTTCCTGAGCGTGCACCTGAGCCGCTACGGCACCTCCCACGAGGAGTGGAGCGAGCACGAGTGCGTGTCCCAGCGACATACCGTCCATCACCGTCTTGTGTCTCTCCCTCTTAGAAGCGGAAGGTGATCCCACCAAAGAGCTCGAGCTGATTCACGTAGTCCGTTTCCTCTAGAACCCAGCATCCTCCCGGGAAATAAGGGCTCCAGTAAGGACTGCACCAGACTCCGGCGGGATCGGACTTGATGTAGTAAATCGACGAGAAGTAAAGCTCTGCTCAGAACAGACATCACGGCTCACCTTGGAGCCGCTTCATGCCTTCGATGAGCGGATGCCAGCCGAAGACCAGCGAGATTTTGAACCCGTCCATGCGTAGGTCGGTTGGCTCGCTGTCGTTGACCGTCGCCATGTAGCCTCCGGTGAGCTGCAAGTTGTCGTTGATGTGATATCCGAGAGTGAAACCAAGTCCGACATTGTTCAGCGGATCGCCCTCGACACCATCGAGGCTGGCTGTACCGCCGGTCATCCAAGTCACGTCGAGCGATGCCCAAAGGTCTTCGACAAGGTCGCGTGTGAAGTGGCCTTCAATTTGAAACATCGGATCGGTGGAAAGGGTGTGACCCACGAAGTCATCGTTATCGCCGTAGAGCCAGAGCGAAGGGAGAAACTCGAGCGTGGTGCGGCGGCCAGGGACCCACGGTCCGAGCTGCCACACGATGGGTGCGCCCACGCGGCCGTACCACCGGTTTTGGCCAAGGTTCAACGGCTCTTCGCTGTCGTACTCACCGATGGGAATGGTCAGATCCACGAGAACGTCGAGAGAGAAACCGGGCTCATAGCGCATGAGATCGGGGATGTTCCGGATCGGCTCGGGGCCAATGAGGTTGATATCTATCTCTAGAAGCGGATCGCCGTAGCCACTGGCTTCTTCGCCGAACGTTCGGCCGAAGATCGACCCCCCACCCGAGAGCCGGCCCATGGGAACGAGCACCGCCGCCATCGCCGAGCGGTCGAAGAGCGTAAAGGTGTGCGCGTAGCCTGCGATCACCATCGTGGCTTCGAAGCTCGCCTCGGGCGACACGGTATGGGTCGGGTCGATGGGGTTCGCGTTTCCGCTCATCGACATTCCGATGACAGGCACCGCGCGCCCGCCAATGAGGCTCTTCCAGTAAAAGCGCGGAGGCACCTGTGCAGATGAAGGCATCGCTCCTGCGACCATGAAGGCGATTATCATCGCCGGTACCCATCGAACACTGCGTAGGTCGATCATTTCTTCGGCTCCTTCACCATGTCTGGGGGCGGCACGAACTGCCGCTTGTAGTTGAGCGGCGGATATCCCGGATCATCCGGGAAGCGCTGCGGCAGCTGATCTTCCAAGCCCTCGAAGACTGAACGGCTCGGAAGGATCACGTTGTTCGCGGCGACGTAGTCGTCCCAGCGCTCGACCATGGCCGTGACTCTCTCGGGTCGCTCGGCAGCCAGGTCCTTGCGCTCCCCAGGGTCTAAGGCCAGGTCGAAGAGCTCCCAATCGCCTTTGCCGTACGGCTTCCACTGCCAGCGCAGCTTCCAGTTTCCCTGCCGCACCGCGCGATTTCCGAAGACCTCCCAGGCCAGCACATCCTCGTCGGTCCGGACCGAATCCGCTTCGCCGGCGAGCATCCCGACCCAAGACTTGCCGATGAGGGGCGGCAGCTGCCGTCCTTCGTGCGTCTCAGGATACTCGGCTCCTGCGATCTCGAGCAGCGTGGGCATGATGTCGGCGACATGGAGGACGGGATGGTGGATGCTCCCCTCGGGACGTTTGACTGCCGGCCCGCTCACGATGAGAGCGTTACGAATCCCGCCTTCGGCGAGCCAACCCTTGTACTGGCTGAAGGGCGTCATCGAAACCTGAGCCCACATGGGACCGTAGCCGACGAATGAACCCGGGTCACCCCAGGCCTTCGGGTCGGTCTGGGACCAGTTGATCGCAGCGTTGAGAAAGTTCAGCGTGCCCGGCGTGCCCGCGATCATCTGGAAGAGGTCGTTCCCCTCGGCGCCGTTGTCACCGAAAACGATGAAGATCGTGTTCTCGTACTCGTCGTTCGCCTTCAAGTAGTCGACGAGGCGCCCGACGTGATAGTCGAAGTTCTCCATCATTCCGGCGTAGAGCTCCATTTTCATACCGAGAAGCGCCCGGGGTGCGGGCGCGAGCTGGGTGGGGTCAGGAACGAACCACATGCGCTCGGCGAGCTCGGTGTTCTGGGCGACGATGCCGAGCTCGATCTGCCTCTGGAGCCGCTCGCGCCGCACCGCGTCCCAGCCCTTGTCGTACTCCCCGACATGCCGGCGGCGCCACGCCCGCGGCAAATGGTACGGGTCGTGCGGCGCCTGGTGGGCGACGTAGGCGAAGAAAGGCTTGCCGTCGCCCCGGTTCGCTTCGATGAACTCGATCATCTTGTCGGTGTAGGTCTTGGTCGCGTAGTAGTCCTTGGGAAGCTCGGTGAGGTAGAGACCGTCCTCGGTAAAGACCGATCGAGGCGAGAGGGCGCTCAGGTAGGACGTCATGTCCCAGTAGCTACCGCCGCCGTCGAGCAGGCTAAAGTCTCGCTCGAAGCCGCGGGCGCGCGGAATCTTATCGGGCGCTTTGCCCATGTGCCACTTGCCGGTCATGTAGGTGTGGTAACC